>NZ_JAAIYB010000419.1 GCF_010894475.1 Myxococcus vastator | reverse complement strand
CTGCCCCCCCGCCCTGAGCGCACCGCGAAACCGGGCTACTGGGATGAGGTCCCCCGGGTGGGGTCCGGTCCTACCCGTCTTTCACGGCGCTCCGAGTCCGTCCGAACGACACGGGTGGTGAGAGTTACCCGCCCGCGGACAGTTGGCTATCCTACGACGCGCGGCGTGAGCACCGGCCGCGCGAGGATGTGGCTCCCGTGGGAGTCCACGGAAGGATGGCGACATGTGCTGGCGCAGCGGGCCCTGGAAGACGGGGTGGCGCTTCCACTGCCGGATTCTGGCCGCGGCGAGCGGCACGGAGTCGCGGGCGTTGAAGGGTGCTCACGGTAGCGGGGAGGCCAGCGGGTGCGTTTGAAGCTCAAGCAGAAGATGATGTTGTTGCCAGCCGTTGTCGCGGTGTTCCTGGTGGCCATCCTGGTGGCGTTCTTCGCCCTGGGGGCGCGCTCCGGTGGCGTGTACGCGCGCATCAGCAGCTCGCACGTGCCCACCATCGAGCTGAGCCGTGAGGTGATGCACCGCTACCCGGGCCTGCACCGCAACGTGGTGGTGGCGGTGACGGGGAAGGTGGCGGAAGGGCTGGAGCCGGTGCGCGCGGAGGTGCGCGAGCTCCAGGCGAAGCTCGACCTCGCGCGGGCCGTCCCGGGAGCCGACACCGAGCGCGCGGATGCGCTCAAGGCGGCCCTGACCACCTACTGGACGGCCGCCGAACAGGCGCTGGCGCTCGTGGTGGCGGGTGACGCGCAGGCGGCGCCCATGTTCGCGGCGGTGGAGGCCCAGGCCGCGTCGCTGCGCGAGGCGCTCCAGCAGGCCGTGGACGAGGACTCCCGGGCCATCGCCAGCTCCTATGAGGAGGTGGCCGGGCTGCACAGCGCCAGCACGTGGGCCGTGACGGCGCTGGTGCTGCTGTGCATCGCGCTGACGGTGGGGCTGGCCATCTGGCTGCACCGCGAGGTGACGCTGCCGCTGGCGAAGCTGACCCACGTGGCCACGCGCATCGCGGAGAAGGGCGACCTGACGCAGGCCATCGACGTGAGCGCTCACGACGAAGTGGGCGAGCTGGCGCGCGGCTTCCAGGTCATGGTGTCCCGGCTGCGCAACGTGCCCACCACCATCCAGACGGTGGTGACGGACCTGACGGAGGCGGCGAAGACGCTGACGCAGGCCAGCCAGGAGCAGGTGAACTTCCTCACCAACCAGTCTCGCAGCCTCACCGAGGCGAGCACCACCATCGCCGAAATCGCGCAGACGTCCAGCATGGCCGCCAGCCGCGCGGAGATGGTGCTCCGCGTGGCGGGACAGGCGGACGCGTTCAGCGCGTCCGGCCAGGAGTCCATCGAGAAGAGCGCGGAAGGGCTCCAGCAGATTCGCCAGCGCGTGGGCGCGCTGGTGGGCAGCATCGGGCACCTGAGCGACCAGGCCGTGCACGCCGGTGAAATCATCGGCAGCGTGAAGGACCTGGCGGACCAGTCCAACGTGCTCGCGCTCAACGCGGCCATCGAAGCGGCGCGCGCCGGGGAGCAGGGCCGGGGCTTCGCGGTGGTGGCGCGGGAGATGCGCTCACTCAGCGGTCAGTCGCTGCAGAGCACCCAGCGCATCGGCAAGATTCTCCTCGAAATCAACCAGGCCATCCGCCAGACGGTGGGCATCGCCGAGGGCGACAGCGAGAAGATGGAGGAAGGCATCGAGCAGGTGCTCGCCTCGGCCGACACGCTGAAGGAAATCACCACCGTGGTGCAGGAGAGCAGTCAGGCCGCGCGCCAGATTGTCGCCTCCGTCACCCAGCAGAACGCGGGCATCGCGCAGATGACCGAGGTGATGACCACGCTGTCCTCCATGATGGCGGACGTGGTGACGGCCACGATGACGGCCGAGCAGGCGGTGACGCAAATCAACACGTCGCTGGGGCAGCTCCAGGAGCTGTCCACCGGCTTCCGCGTCTGACACGGCCGCCGGGCCGCGCGGGTGCCACCGTCCTGGGTGGCACCCCGGCCCGGGGCTTGGATTCACTCCCCTTGCATCAGCCCGGTGACGCGCCCGTCATCGTGGACGGTGACGCGGCGGGCGGCGGGCTCGCGCGGCAGGCCGGGCATCGTCAGGATGTCGCCGGTGAGCGCCACCATGAAGCCCGCGCCCGCGGACAGCCGCACCTCGCGCACGGTGAGCGTGAAGCCGCGCGGCCGTCCCAGCTTCGAGGGGTCATCCGACAGCGACAGGTGCGTCTTCGCCATGCACACCGGCAGCCCGGCGCCGCCGAGCTCGCGGATGGCGTCCAGGTCCTTCTTCGCGCTCGCGGTGAAGGCCACGTCGTCCGCGCCGTAGACGGTGCGGGCGATGGCGGCCACCTTCTCCTCGGGCGTCTGCGCCACGTCGTAGAGGAAGCGCGGCTGGGGCGGCGCGGCGTCCGTGCCGTCCAGCAGCTCCAGCACGCGGTCGGCCAGCTCCAGCGCGCCGTCACCGCCGCGCGAGAAGCCGTCGCACACGGCCAGCTCCACGCCGCGGGCCTTGCCGAAGGCGCGCAGCTCCTCCAGCTCTGCCTCGGTGTCCTGCGGGAAGCGGTTGACGCACAGCACGGCCGGCAGGCCGAAGGCGGCCACCGACTCCAGGTGCTTCTCCAGGTGGGCGAAGCCGCGCACCAGGGCCTCGCGGTCCGGCTCGGCCACGCGCGCGGGGGCGGCGCCACCGTGGTGCTTCAGCGCGCGCAGCGTCACCACCAGCACCACGCCCCGAGGCCACAGCCCGCTGCCGCGGCACTTGATGTCCAGGAACTTCTCCGCGCCCAGGTCGAAGCCGAAGCCCGCCTCCGTGATGACCTCATCCGCGTAGGCCAGCCCCACGCGCGTGCCCAGCACGGAGCTGCACCCGTGGGCGATGTTGGCGAAGGGGCCCGCGTGCACCAGCGCGGGGCCGCCCTCGCGCGTCTGGGCGAGGTTGGGCATCAGCGCGTCCTTGAGCAGCGCCACCATGGCCGCCGCCGCGTCCACGTCGCGCGCGCGCACCGGCTGGCCGTCCCGGGTGTGGCCGATGATGACGCGCCCCAGCCGCGCCTCCAGGTCCTTCAGCCCCTCCGCGAGCGCGAGGATGGCCATGACCTCGCTGGCGGCGGTGATGTCGAAGTGGTCCTCGCGCGGCACGCCCTGCGCCTTGCCGCCCAGGCCGACGATGACGTTGCGCAGGAAGCGGTCGTTCATGTCCAGCGCGCGCCGCCAGCGCACGCGCGTGGCGTCCAGGGCCACCGGCTGGCCGTAGAAGACGGCGTTGTCCACCAGCGCGGCCAGCAGGTTGTTGGCGCTGGTGATGGCGTGCAGGTCGCCGGTGAAGTGCAGGTTGATGTCGGCCGCGGGCTCCAGGCTGGCCTGCCCGCCGCCGGTGCCGCCGCCCTTCACGCCGAAGACGGGCCCCAGGGACGGCTCGCGCAGGGCCGCCACCACGCGGCGCCCCCGCTTGCGCAGGCCCATGGCCAGCGCCACGGACATCGTGGTCTTCCCTTCGCCCGGCGGCGTCGGGTTGATGGCGGACACGAGCACCAGGCGCCCCTGCCGGCCGCCCCGCTTGCCGAGCGCGTCCAGCGACACCTTGGCGCGGTGGGTTCCCCACGGCAGCACGTCCTCGGGAGACAGGCCCAGCTCGGCGCCCACGTCGGTCATGGCTCTCAGCGTCATGCCGGGAATCTCCGCGCGGACCCGCCAGCGGTCAACGGCGCAGACGCGTGCCTGTTGGAATCCGGGGCCGTGAAGACCGCTGGCGCGCGTCAGTCCAGGCGGAAGCCTTCGGGGGCGCGCGGGTCCTTCCTGTCATACATGTTGAGGTAGAGCATCACCGGCGCCTCGAGCCCTTCGTAGCTGACGATGTACACGTCGAGCATGCCGGCGCCGAAGGGCGAGCCCTCCGACTCGAAGGCGCAGCAGCTTCCTCGCCGCTCGTAGCGAACCTTCTGCCCTTGCGGTCCCCGCAGGTGCTGGAGGTATTCGTGTTCCCCGTCGACGCCGCCGCCCACGTGGATGGGGTCGTCCTCGCTGTAGCCATAGCCGGAGGGCGCGCGGGAGGTGGCCTCGGGGGCCGCCGCTTCCGTCGCGGGCTCGGCCGGCCGGGTGGCGCTGGCGGTGGAGGCGCAGCCCGTGGCCAGCACTGGCATCAGGAGGAGCATCACGAGGCGGGAGGTCGTCATGCGGCGGGAGCCTACTGCTTTCGCGGGGCCAGCGGCCTTGGCGTCGGAGTCCCTCCGGCGGTGGCGGCCGAGCAGGGTGGCCCCTTTCATGCCCTTGGCGGGCGCCGCATCTTTCCGCCGGCCATGTCCCGTCAACGAGGCCGAGGAGCGCCCATGTCGAAGGTGCACATCCATGAGCAGGGACGGCGCAACCGGGACGCGCCGGGGTCCGCCGAGGCCCGTCACCCGAGCGGGCCCCCCTTCGCTCCGGCGCTGCTGGGATTGGGGCAGGCGCTCCAGGCGGCGCTCATCGTCGACGCGCACGGGCGCGTGGCCTGGATGGACCCGGCGCTGATTCATGCCACCGGACCGCATGACGCGCCCTTCGAAGGGCGCCCCGTGGAGGGGGTGCTCGCCCGGCTGCCGTGGTTGGCGCAGGCGATGCGGCCCGCGCTCCAGGGCAAGGCCGGTGTCCACGAGGAGCCGGGCCTGAAGGCCTTCGTCCTGCCCGTGTTCGACGCGCAGGGGACCTTGCTGGGGGCCTGCGCGCGCCTCCAGGTCTTCGAGTCCTCGATGGGGCAGGTCACCGAGGGCGGCGTGACGCGGCCCGCGCCAGAGAGCCTGGCGCACATGAACTCGGTGCTGCGCGCCACGTTCGACTCGATTGCGGAAGGCGTCATCGTGGTGGACCTGAACAAGCGCGTCACGGCCTTCAACAAGCGCTTCCTCGATATCTGGGGGCTGACCGAGGAGCTGATGGTGGACCGCGACTCGGAGCGGGTGCTGGTGCGCGCGGCGGGCGGCGTGAAGAACCCGGAGTGGTTCACCTCGCGAATCCGGGAGCGCTTCACGCCGTCCGAGGAAGTGGACGTGGAGACGGTGGAGCTGCTGGACGGGCGCATCCTGGAGCGCAAGTCGCTGCCGCAGTGGATGGGGGGCACCATCATCGGGCGCGTGTGGAGCTACCGGGAAGTGACGGCGGAGCGGCACGCCGAGGCCGAGCGTGAGCGGTTGCTGCGCGAAGCCCAGGAGGCCATCCGCGTGCGGGATGACTTCCTGTCCATCGCCGCGCACGAGCTGAAGACGCCGCTCACGCCGTTGAAGCTGCACCTCCAGATGCTGCGGCAACAGCGAGTCGAGGCGGACGGGTCCCCCGCCCGGCACGTGGACAAGTCGTTGATGCAGGTGAGCCGTCTGACGGGATTGGTGAATGACCTGCTGGACACCTCGCGCATCCAGGAAGGGCGGCTGACGCTGAAGCATGGGCCCGTCGTGTTGCAGGAGCTGTCCCACGAAGTCGTCTCCGAGATGCGCCTGTCCAGCGCGCACCACCGGGTCGAGTACGAAGCGCCGGAGGCACCCCTGGTCGTCCTGGGCGACGCGGACCGGCTCGCGCAGGTCCTGGTCAACCTGATGGAGAACGCCTTCAAGTACAGCCCCAGTGGGGGAACGGTTCATGTCCGGATGGCTCGGGAGGACCGCCACGCCCACGGCTCCGTCCAGGACGAAGGCATTGGCATTCCGCGGGACCAGCAGGAGCACCTCTTCGAGCGCTTCTTTCGCGCTCGCAACGCGCCCATCTCCGGCTTCGGTGGCCTGGGGCTGGGGCTCTACATCTGCCGGGACATCGTCGAGCGGCATGGCGGCCGGCTGTGGGTGGAGAGCGAGCTGGGGCGCGGCTCCACCTTCCACTTCACCGTGCCGCTGGCGTCCGCGTGACAGCGCTTCACCGGAGCAGGGCTTGCGCGCTCTGTCGCTGGCGTGCCACCCGCAGACGCCACACCGCCACGAGAATGCCCACGACCAGGGGCGCCACGCTCCAGCGCCACGGCCCCTCCGTCCACATGCGCTCACGCAGCGGCGCGGGAGCCTGGGCGCCCAGGAGGAAGGCGGCGGTGGTCAGCACGAACACCGCGAAGCCCTTGCGCAGCAACGCGGGGGGCACGCGCCCCGCGAGCCTTCCTCCCACGAGGCTGCCCGTCAGCGCGGCCAGGAGGACCTCGCCGGTGAGCAGCCAGGGCAGGTCCAGGTGGCCCAGGTGTCCCACCAGGCCCGCCGCGCACTGGAGCGCGATGACCACCAGGGACGTGGCGGTGGCGACTGGCATGGACAGCCCCGCCAGTGACAGCGCGGGGACGATGAGGAAGCCGCCCCCGGCGCCCACCAGTCCCGACAGCACGCCCACCGCGACGCCTTGTGCGAGCACCCGCGGAGCGGGGAGCGGGGGGCCGGTGGTGGCGACGGGCCCGGCCTCCCGGCGGCGAAGCATGGCCACGGCGGCGGCCACCATGACGCCCGCGAACAGGAGCAGCAGCGTGTCCGGCGCGAGGTGGGGGTTGAGCCGGCCGCCGAGGAATGCCCCGCCCATGCCACCTGCGCCGAACACGAGCGCGGTGCGCCAGCGGACGCGGCCCGCGCGCGCGTGAAGGAAGGCGCCACTGGCGCTGGTGACGCCCACCACCACCAGGGACATGGCGATGGCCGTGCGAGGCTCGACGCCGAGGACGTAGATGAGCAGCGGTACGGTGAGGATGGAGCCGCCTCCTCCGAGCAGGCCCAGCAGGATGCCCACGAGCAGCGCACCCGCGAGGCCCGCGTACAGCATCACCGCTCGCCTTCCGCGCGCGCGACGGCGAGCAGGTCCTGGCACGTGCGCAGCAGGTGCTCGAAGGCGGCGGTGTCCCGCACGCCCGGTGGCCTCGCGGCCTGGAGCGCGTCGAGCACGGCGGTGAGTGCTTCCCGTGACGGGTTCGTCAGTGGGGGGGCGGTAAGAACTTCGTGGGGCGGTGGTGCCAGGGCGCGGTGGAGGCCGTCGAGCAGCCCGTCGCGGACGGTGCCCAGCGTGGGCAGGGTGTGTGGGGCGGTGCGCACCACGGGCAGCCGCGCGGTGTTCCACGCGAGCATCCCGCCTCGCAGGTTCATCACCCGGGTGAAGCCCAGGGTGACGAGGCTCGTGGCCGCCCTCGCCGAGCGCGCCCCGGAGCGGCATACCAGCACCACGTCCGTGTCACGCGGCCAGGCGCCGACGACGTCCCGCACCGTGGCCAGCGGCGCGTGCCGGATGCCCGCGAGGTGGCCCAGGATGCCGTCGAGCTCGGCGGCCTCTCGCACGTCGACCCGCGTGAGCTGGGAGGGCAGGCACGCCGCGAGCTGGCCCACGTCCACGTCGCGGTAGCCCGCGGGATGGGGCGTGGCGTTGTCGAAGAGTGGATGCATGAGGGCTTCAGGGCTGGAGGGGAGGTGCGGGCGGCGTGTGTCCGCAGGCCTGGTTGGCGG
>NZ_JAAIYB010000418.1 GCF_010894475.1 Myxococcus vastator | reverse complement strand
TCGTGCGCTGCGACACGTGTATACGAGACAGCCGCCTGCTCCATCCCGCCGCCCTCCACGTGGCGGGGACAAAGCAACCCGTGTGCCTGCTTGTGCTACCTGGGGAGTGAGGTGCCTACCCGTCCCGACACATGGGAAGGGGCCCGGATGCCGGACGGACATCCCTGCACCAGCGGGCTTCTCAGGGGCTGAGACGGACCGTCAGAAGCGGGACAGGGCGAAGAAGCCCTTGAGCTTCTCGTTCGTCTCACGGAGCCGTTCGCTCAGCGTGCGGACGAACGTCCAGAGCAGCACGTACGCCAGGTCCTTGTCGGTGAACATGAGCTGGTCCAGCCGGGAGCGCTCGATGACCCAGACGGAGCAGCTCACGTGGGCGATGGCGTCCGCCGAGCGCGGCGAGTCCTCGATGACCGCCATCTCACCGAAATACTCGCCGGGCTCCAGGATGGCGAGCGCCTCCTCGCCGATGCCGGGCATCGACTTGGAGATGCGGACCTTGCCCTCGGCGATTACGAACATCTCCTGGCTGGTTTCCCCCTCACGGAACAGAAAGGCCCCCGCCGGGTAGGTCCGGGAGTGGCCAATCTGCGCGAGCCTGGCGAGCTGTCCCTGGGTCAAACCCTCGAACAGCGCAACCTTCTTGAGGACGTCGGCATCCATGAGGCCAGCTTCGTATCACGCGCCCGAGGCGCTCTGGTACCTTGGGGCCATCAACGAAAGTCGGGAGGAGTCGTGGCGGAGGAGAAGATTAACAAGGTGACCATCATCGGCTCGGGGCCCGCGGGCTACACCGCGGCCATCTACGCCGCGCGCGCCAACCTGCAGCCGGTGGTGTTCGCCGGGGGCCCTACCCTGGAGCACCCGCAGCGGGTTCCGGGCGGCCAGCTCATGGTGACCACCGACGTGGAGAACTACCCGGGCTTTCCGGAGGCCATCACCGGCCCGGAGCTGATGGAACGCTTCCAGAAGCAGGCGGAGCGTTTCGGCACCACCATCCACATGGAGAACGTGGTGAAGGTGGACTTCTCCCAGCGCCCCTTCCTCATCCAGGGGGAGAGCGTCAGCTGCCGCTCGGAGACGGTCATCATCTCCACCGGCGCCACCGCCAAGTGGCTGGGCGTCAAGGGCGAGGACGCCTACAAGAACCGCGGCGTCTCCGCGTGCGCCACCTGCGACGGCGCCTTCTTCAAGAAGCAGGACGTGCTGGTGGTGGGCGGCGGTGACACGGCCATGGAAGAGGCGACGTACCTGGCGAAAATCGTCAACCACGTCACCCTCATCCACCGCCGCGACACGCTGCGCGCCTCCAAGGTGATGCAGGACCGCGCCCGCCAGAATCCGAAAATCTCCTTCA
The DNA here is from genome assembly GCF_010894475.1 of Myxococcus vastator. Classification (GTDB taxonomy): domain Bacteria; phylum Myxococcota; class Myxococcia; order Myxococcales; family Myxococcaceae; genus Myxococcus; species Myxococcus vastator. The sequence continues at coordinate 6,106 of NZ_JAAIYB010000418.1, read as the reverse complement.
TGTGGGACTCCGCGGTGGAGGAGGTCCTCGGCGACGCGAAGGGGATGAATGGCGCGGTGGTGCGCAACCTGAAGACGGGTGACAGCCAGCAGGTGAAGGCGACGGGCCTGTTCGTGGCCATTGGCCACACGCCCAACACGGAGCTGTTCCAGGGCGTGCTGGAGACGCACCAGGGCGGCTACCTCAAGACGGTGCCGGGCTCCACGCGCACCAACATCGAGGGCGTGTTCGCCTGCGGCGACGTGCAGGACCACTACTACCGCCAGGCCATCACCGCGGCGGGCACGGGCTGCATGGCCGCCATCGACGCGGAGCGCTGGCTCATCGAGCACGGCGAGTAGTCTGGCCCGCAGGCCCGCGCGGCGCCACCGCGCATCCCCAGGCCGGCCCCTTCCGGGGGCCGGCTTTTCCATTCCCGCGAAGGACGCAGCAATCCCCATGAGCTCGAAGCAGAAGACGGTGGCGGTGCACGCCGGGACGCGGCTGGCTGGAAGCAAGGCGGTGCCGGTGTCGCCGCCCATCTACCCGGCGGCGGTGAACTGGTTCGACAGCAGCGACGACCTGGACAGCGCCCTGGACGGGAAGGACTACGCCTACGCCCGCATCAGCGCGCCCAACACGACGCTGCTGGAGGAGGCGGTGGCCGCGCTGGAGGGCGCCGAGGCCTGCGTGGCCTACGCCAGCGGGATGGCCGCGCTGCGCTCCGTCTTCGAGGCCCAGGGCTTCCGGGCGGGGGACACACTGGTGATGCCGGCGGATGGCTACGGCGTCACGCGCGCGCTGTACAAGAGTCTGTGCGCCACGCTGGGCGTGGAGCTGCACGCGCTCCTGATGACGGACCCCGAGGTGCCCGGTCGCATCCGCGAGCTGAAGCCGCGCATGGTGCTGGCGGAGAGCATCTCCAACCCGCTGCTGCGCGTGCCAGACCTGCGCGTGCTGGCGCGGGCCTGCCAGGACGTGGGCGCGACGTTCGTGGTGGATGGCACCTTCCCGTCGCCCGTGGGACAGCGCGCGCTGGCGCTGGGCGCGGACTACGCGGTGCAGTCCACCAGCAAGTGGCTCAACGGGCACAGCGACGCGCTGGGCGGCACGGTGAGTGCTTCACAAGCGCGGATGGCGCCGCTGCGCGCCGCGCGGGTGCTGGCGGGTGACGTGCTGGGGCCCTTCGAGGCGTGGCTCACCCTGCGCGGCCTGCGCACGCTGCCGGTGCGCATGAAGGCGCATGTCGAGCACGCGGCGCACGTGGCGCGCCGCCTGACGGAGTCGCCCCTGTTGGAGCGGGTCATCTACCCGGGGCTGTCGTCGCACCCGGACCACGCCACCGCGCAGGCGCTGCTGCCAGGCGGCGGTCCCATGGTGGCCTTCGAAATCAAGGGCGCGGGGCGGCCGGAGAGCATGCGCTTCCTGGAGGCGCTGAAGGTGGGGCGGCCCGGTCCTTCGCTGGGGGACGTGTGCACGCTGGTGATGCACGCGGCCAGCGCCAGCGCGCGCCGGTTCACTCCGGAGGAGCGGGAGGCCGCGGGCATCCGGGAGAACCTCATCCGCGTCTCCGTGGGGCTGGAGGACCCGGACGACATCGTGGAGGACCTGCTCGCCGCGGTGGCGCAGGGGGTGCGCCGATGAAGATGGTGGACGTGGGAGCGAAGCCGAAGACGGGCCGCGTGGCCGTGGCCACCGCGCTGCTGCGGATGTTGCCCGCGACGCGTGAGCGCATCCTGGCGGGGAAGGTGGAGAAGGGGGACGTGCTGGCCGCGGCGAGGCTCGCCGGCATCATGGCCGCCAAGCGCACGCCGGACTTCGTTCCGCTCTGTCACCCCATCGCGCTCTCGGGCGTGGAGGTGACGCTGGCGCCAGAGGACGCGGGGCTCCGGGTCCGCGTGCAGGTGAAGACGGTGGACCGCACCGGCGTGGAGATGGAGGCGCTCACCGCGGCCTGCGCGGCGGCCCTGACTGTCTATGACATGTGCAAGAGCGTGGACCGCGGCATGGTGCTGGACGCGGTGCAACTGGAGCACAAGTCTGGCGGGCGCTCCGGCACGTGGCAGCGGGAAGAGGCCGCGCCTGCTTCGCCAGCCGCGCCTCGCCGGCGAACGCGCGCGAAGAAGGCTCGCTGAGCGCCTGGCGGCCGCCCGGTCCGTGTCGTGGACGCTGTCAGGTGTCGCGACCTGTGCCAACCCGTTGCGCGAGAGGACAGCCGGGCCATGAGGACGCCTCCCCGGAAGCCAAGGCGCACGTGCGTTGGCGGACACAGGCGGGCTCGGGCCCCGCCATCTGTCCGTCTCCACACGTCGCGAATGTGACGCCGTCCACGCCCAGGGCACGCTTGTCGCCAAGGGGGCTCCCGGTGCGCGGAGAGGGCCCCCAGGTTGCATTCCAGGCCATCCGGGCGCGAAAAGCCTGGGCCAGTTCGAGAGGTGACGGGTGTTCGACTTGAGGGGCGTTCTGACGCTGCTGACGGCCCTGGGGGCCGCGGGCTGCGGTGCGCCCACGGATGAGGGCGACGCGGCCGAGGTGTCGCAGCCCGTGGCGGACCGGGCCGCCTGCGACGCACAGGCGGCCCAGCGCCGCTACGTGTCCGAGGACAGGCAGGAGTGCCAGGTCGTCTTCTTCGTCTGCGCCCGGGGCGAGTCGCCCTTCTTCGACGCGTGCGGCTGCGGCTGCTCGCGCCCCTGAGGCACGGGCCTACTTCGCTTCGCTGAGCAGGCGCTCCTGGAAGAAGGCCGCCACCACCAGCGAGTGGGAGATGTGGCCCTCCAGGATGAGGCGCGGCAGGTCGGCGCGCGGGTGCAGCTCCACGGCGATGTCCTCGCTGGCGTCCTGCCGCCCCTCGTGCCGCTTCACGCAGTCGAGCGCGAGGAAGTTGAAGCACACGTTGCCCTGGAACGCGGGGTTGGGGTGCACCTGGCCCACGGGCACCAGGCGCCCCGGCACGTAGCCCGTCTCCTCTTCCAGCTCGCGCGCCGCGGCCCGCTCCGGCGCTTCGCCCGGCTCCACGATTCCGCCGGGGAGCTCCAGCGTGGAGGACTCGACGCCGAAGCGGAACTGCCGCACCAGCACGAGCCGCGCGTCCGGCGTCACCGCGATGACGTTCACCCAGTCCGCGCAGTCGACGCGCACGCGGGGGTGCTCGTGGCCCGTGCGCGGGTCCTCCCACCAGTCCTCGCGCACCCGGGCGACGCTGAAGTCATGCTCCAGCCCGCGCCGCAGCCGGCGCCAGGGCTTCACCTCGTGAGCCACGTGCGTGTCCTTCCTGTCAGTTGAGCAGCGCGGCGCGCTCCCGCAGCTCGCGGGCCGTCAGCTCCAGCCGGTCGCGGTCGGGGGCCTCCGGTGAGAGCTCCAGGCAGCGCTCCACGTCCTTCAGCGCGGCGCGGTAGGCCCCCAGGCCGCTGAGCAGCGCGGCGCGCGTGCGCAGCTCGCCCGGGTGGTCCGGCGCCAGGAGCAGCAGCAGGTCCACCACCGCCAGCCCCCGCTCACAGTCCTCGCGGCCCAGGTACACGCGCCGCAGGTTGGACAGCATCCGGTACGCAATCAGCTCCACCGGCGCGGGCGCCAGCATGTTGCGGTCGAACTTGAGCTGCGGCGCCACGCGCTTGAGCAGCTCCTCGCAGCCGTGCTCGGTGAGGATGTCCCCGTCGTGGAACGGGTCCATGAGCAGCTTGTGGTCCCCCGCGTCGTGCGCCACCAGGAAGTGGCCGGGGAAGGGGACGCCGTACAGGGCGATGCCCGCGCGCCGCGCCACCTCCAGGTAGACGACGGACAGCGTAATCGGCAGCCCCTGCTTCCGCTCCAGCACCTGGTCCAGGAAGCTGTTCTCCGGGGAGTGGTAGTCGTCTTCGTTGCCGCGAAAGCCCTCGATGTCCGCCAGCACGTGGCGCAACGCCCGCAGCGGCGCCAGGACTTCGCCCTTCTCGCTCAGCCGCTCCGCCTCCACCTGGACCCGGCACGCGAGCACGTCCAGCATGTGCAGGCACCCCGGGGCGTCCAGCAGGGGCTTGTCCAGCGTGGCGATGGCCAGCGCCGCCAGGTCCAGCCGCGGGGGCTCCGCGGCCAGGGCCGACACCAGACGCTCCCGCGCCAACGGTGGGCTGAATCCAGAGGGAATGCTCACGGCGAGAACCAGTAACCCACGAGGGCCCGGACGGCAAAGGCAGGCGGCCGAGCGTCAGAATGCTGGAGGTTCAAGCGGCAGCCGTCCCTTGATTTCCGCCCGGAGGGCAATCTGGGCCGCAATCAGCCCGGACAGGATTCCATCCTCGAACTCAAATGTAGGATGTTCCTTGAGTTCCGGGAAGTCGTGGGAGTTGCGCACCTCCTCCGGGGAGATGTTGGGCACGGCCTCGCGGGCCAGGCGCAGCACCTTGGCCTGCTGCTGGGAAATCATCTTCTCGAAGAGCTGGCTGGACAGCTGCAGCATCTCTTCGGCCATCTGCTCCGTCATCGGGTGTCTACTCCTGGGCGATGTCCCACTTGGCCCGGCGGTAGCTGTAACGGAAAGCGGCGGCGTCCGCCTCCCTGGCGTCGCCCTCCGCTTCCCGGCCGTCCAGGAAGGCCACGAAGTCCAGCTGCCGGTCCTCGCGGCCGTATTCCGCGTCGAAGAGGCGGACCAGCTCGTTGGCGGGCAGGGTGCGGCGGCCGGCCACGCTGACCAGGGGGATGCGCAGGCCCGTCATGTCGCTCGCGGGGGCGTAGGACTTCCACACCAGCTCCGTGCACACGAGCGTCCTGTCGGAGAAGAAGTCGAAGTCGAAGTCATACGGGCGGCCCTGGAAGGTGAAGGCGCGGACGATGGCGCGGGCCTTCTCCAGGCGGGACAGGCGCGGGCGCATGACGCCCAGGTAGTCCACCCGCATGCCGTGCTCCAGGCCGGTGAAGGACACGCCTTCGCTGATGGATTCGATGATGCGCAGGGGGTCGCCGTGCGCGTCGTTGCCGGTGTACTCGGCCCACTTGGCGGGGAAGGCGCGCGCCAGGTGCTGGGTGAGCGAGCCCGGTGCGCCGGGGAGGGTAGCCACCCACGCCTTCACGGCCGCGTCCTCGTCGAAGTACGCGCCGAGCTGGGCGGGTGTGCCGATGAAGAGCTCCGCGTGTGGCCAGAAGCCCGGCAGGCCGATGTTGGAGAGGTACCAGTTCTGCCGCGCCACCACGATGTCGCCGGGCTCCATCTTCTCCAGCAGGGACAGGGCCTGCGCGCGGGAGATGAGCGGCTGGCCCGCGCGGCGCACGCGGGTGTCGCCCATCCATTCCGCCACCGCGCGCTGCACGGGGAAGAAGGCGCGCTGCGCGGTGTCCGCCGTCAGGTCCACCGTGGCCTTGGCGAAGAGCGTGGCGCCGCGCCGGGAGAGCAGTCCCTTCGCCACCTTGCTGTTGTGCTTCATCTCCTGCAGCAGCCAGGGCACGCGCGGAGCGTCCAGCGCGCCGGCCTTCACCAGCAGCGGGCGGAGCTGCTCCTTGTAGCCATCCCCCGTGAGCAGCTGCGTGCTGGTGGAGACGTGGATGGCCTTGTCCTTGAAACGGGCGAAGGCGCGCGCGGGCAGGCCGTACTCGGGCGCGGGCTCGTCCAGCAGCACCTCCAGCTGCTTCTTGCCCAGGGTGAGCTCCGCGTAGGTGAGGCCGTGGGCCAGCTCCGTCGTGAGCGCGCCGTGGGTGAGGAGGAAGCCCCAGGCGTGCTTCTTCGGATGCGCGTGGGCGGGCACCTTCACGAAGTCCCAGTAGCGCTGGCGGATGACCTCCACGGACACGAAGTAGTCGAAGAAGGCCGCCCAGGTGCTGAGCAGCAACTGCTTCTGGTCCGGCGTGTACGGCACGTTCTGCTTCTGCAGGTACACGCCGCGCGACTGCTTCACGGCCTCCTGCAGCCCGCGCAGGCCCCGGACGTGGCGCTCCAGCAGGGCGAGGTCACGCTGCGCCTGGGTGACGAAGGCCGCTTCGTCCAGGGCGAAGACGTCATGTACGGGCGGCGGGACGGCGGCGGGCGTGCTGGCGAGCGTGAGCCAGGCAAGCAGCAGGGAGGCGGCGGACATGGGGTGTGGGGCTCCTGCGAGGAAGGCGTCGCGGGACGACACCTTAGCCCGGGAAGGGGCCGGGGCGGCTGGCCCCCTGGCTGGAC
>NZ_JAAIYB010000417.1 GCF_010894475.1 Myxococcus vastator | reverse complement strand
GGAGGGGGCCGAGGAGGGCCGCTGACGGGGCCGCCCGAGCGATGCTCCCGGCCGGTGGACAGCAGGTGGACATCCCGCACGAGGAGGTGAACTTCGCCTCGGGCCGTGCGGACGTGCCGGCGGGAGAACGAAGCAAGCTGGACAAGAGCCACGCGATCATCACGGAGGCGCTGTCGAAGTACGGGCGCTTCGCGGCCGGCGCTGCGGCTGTGCGTGCTGGGCCACACGGACACGGTGGGCGCGACGGCGGCCAACCGCGAGCTGTCGCTTGAGTGGGCGCGCAGCCTGGCCGCGTACTTTCGGAAACGGGGCCTGAAGGTCCCGGTGTTCTACGAGGGGTTTGGCGAGCAGTCGCTCGCGGTGCAGACGCCGGACGAGACGGCGGAGGTGGGCAACCGCCGCGCCGAGTACATCATCGCCGTGGAGGATCCGACGCTCCAGCAGGCGCCGTACCCCCCACGATGGCGGAAGTTGTGACGGTGAGCGACTTGAGGAGACGACGGATGAGCAGATTCCACCGGACGGCCTGGGCCGCACTCGGGCTGGGGCTGCTGGGCAGCACGGGCTGCGCGCACAACCCGGCACGCGTTGCGGTGACGCACGAGGCGGAGGCGCAGAAGTGCCTGCTGCTCCAGTCGGTGCTGAAGAAGCCGACGCCGGCGCAGCTGGTGCGCGAGCTGGCCTCGGAGAGACGCGAGGAGCCCACGCCGGTGGTGGTCTTCGGGCTCCGCCCCGAGGAGTCGATGCTGGAGCGCTTCTTCGCGGGTGACGAGCCCCTGTGCGGGGACGGCACCTTCAAGGTGGTGCAGGAGAACGTGCTCGACGCCGTCGTCGTGTACCTGCAGGAGGTGCAGGATGGCTACGCGTACGACGCGCGCCGCGCGGGCCCCGAGGAGCTCTCCCTGGAGGGCAAACCCCAGGGACTGGTGAAGCGCGAGGGCTCCGCCTGGGTGACGGCGAGCGGGTTGTAGCCCCGCTCACGCAGCCAGCAGCGCGTCCAGGCGCTGCTGCACGCTGGCCCGGTCCTCGGCGGCCGGGGCCATGCCCAGGTAGGTGTGCAGGTCGCGAGCCGCCTCTTCGCGCCGCTTCAGCTCCGCGAGGACGAGCGCCCGGTTCGTGTAGAAGTCCGCCATGGTCGGGGCCAGGGCGATGGCCGCATTCAGGTCCGCCAGCGCCTCGGGCAGCTGCTGCCGCGCGTAGTGGAGGCTCGCACGGTTGGCGAGCACCAGGGGCTGGGCGGGTTGGAGCGCGAGCGCGGCCGAATAGTCGGCCAGGGCCTCCTCTGTGCGCCCCAGTTCCTCGTGGGACTGGGCGCGCCCCAGCAATGCGAGCAGCCGGGACGGCTCCAGGTCCAGCGCGGTGGAGAAGTCGGCGACTGCCTCCTCCATGCGCCCCATGGCCCTCAGGCACTGTCCCCGGTTGATGTGGACCTCGGCATACGGCGGGCTCAGCTCGATGGCCTGGTGGAAGTCCGCGAGCGCCTCCTCGCCCCTCCCGTTGCGCATCAGCAGGCAGCCCCGCTCGTTGAAATACTCGGAGTATCCCGGGTCCATCTGGATGGCGGCGCTGTAATGCTCGATGGCCCGCTCATCCGAGCCGAGCCCCGCGAGCACCTGGGCGATGTTGTAGAGCAGCACGGAGCGGTGGAGGTGGTGCTGGTCTGGCTTGAGACGCGCCTCAAGCTGCTCCAGGCCCGTCCTGCACAGCTCGATGGCTTCCTCCGACCTGCCCTGCCGGTTGCGGATGAACGCCAGCCCGTTGCGGTTGAAGACCCGCGTGAAGGCGCGGTTCTCATCCGACAGGCTGGCCTTCTCGATTTCCTCCAGCCCCAGGTACAGGTAGTGCTCCGCGCGCGCCAGGTCGGGCTTGGCCTGGAACCGCCCGTAGAGCATGGCCAGCGTGTAGTAGAGCTTGGCCCGCAGATGCGGAGCCGTCGCCTCGACGTCCACCTGGGAGGCCAGGTCCAGGATGCGGTCGGTGGCCCTCAGCGCCGAGTAGCTGTTGAACAGGTTCCCCAGGACGGTCCAATAGGTGTCGGGATCACTCCGCGCCAGCCGCTGCACCTGGTCTCGCAGTGGCTCGCCGTAGCGGAGCGCGTCCTCGTAGAGGCCGTAGTGGTTGGCCAGCCGGAACGCCGTCACGCGGGTCTTGAACAGCCGGTCCTCCAGGCCTGCAGCCTGCCAGGCGCGCAGCAGCTCCGGCAGGCGCATCTCCTGCTCCACCGCATCATCCTTGACCTGGGCCTCGAGCGCCTCGGCGTGCCGCAGTGCCTCTTCCGGTGAAACCGGGGAGGGGGGCGGCCCTGGCGGGAGCTCCAGCCGCGACGTGTGCACCGCCACGGGGCTGCGCGAGAGCCGCTTGAGGAGTGGCTCAGCCTGCCCCGGAGCCACCGCCAGCACCATCCGCAAATCCAGGGGCTGGGCCCGGCGCCGCAGGAACTCCAGATAGAAGTGCTGGACCAGCGTCCCCCCGCGGTCGAACGCGTCACACAAGATGACCCAGGGCCCCCGCGGCGCCCGCTGCCGCCAGGCCGCCATCAGGTTGATGAGCCCCTGGGAGATGCGAAACACCCGGTCCGCCGGATAGTTGCGAACCCTTTCGTGGCTGAGCGCGCCTTCGGTCAGCGTCGTGTAGCGCGCCTTCATCTCCCGGCGCAGGGTGGGAAGCACGGCGAGCAGTTCGTAGTCGTGCCGCGTGAGCAACTCTGGCGCTTCCTCGCGGAGCGCCGGCACGCTGGTGGCGAACAGCTCCCGCAGCCCGGCCCAGGGGCCGTGCAAATCCATGTCGCAGCTCACATCCCAGGCGCGTGCGCCCTGCCGCTGGGCCTCTTCACGCCACTGTTTGAGCAGGGCCTGCCGCTGTGCCCCGGGCTCCGCTTCCAGGACCAGCACCGAGGGGGACGCAAGCAGCGTTGAGAGGATTTCGCTCGAGGGTGTCATCGTCACTCCAGGGCCACGGATGGGGATAGACCAGACGCCGCGCTCTTCCGGGCAGAGCGACCACGCATCAGGCTGCGCAACCAGAGGAACATTCCCGTCCCCAGCGTGAACACAGCCAGCGTGCTCAGCATCAACGCGTCCACGAGCATGTGGAAGTGGTCTCCTGGCGAGCTCAAGACGCCAACCACGGACCGGACGTAGGCGAACACGACGGGGAGCTGAATGCCAAACAGCACGATGAATGCCACGGCCCTGCCCACCACCCAGAAGCCCGCATACGCGCGGATGACGGGGCGCTCCCGGGGGGGCACGGCGTCCAGTGGATTGCCTGCCTGCCGGGGGCGCCGCAACAACCCGCGCACGCTGTGCTTCAGGAAGGCCTCCGTGTCCCCCATCAAGTTCTTGCACCCGAAGAGGGTGACGAAGACGCAGTAGAAGTCCGTGCGCAGGAAGAAGTGGAACTGCCACAGCATGCGGAACGCCAGCATGATGAGTGAAGCGCGCAGCAACCACTGCCCCGTAGGAGGAAGCTGCACCCAGCCTCGCGCGCTCGCGAAGAGCGACAGCAGCAGCAGGGCCGCCAGTACGAGGTCCAAGATGGGGCCCGCCAGGAAGGGCAGATATCGCTGGCGCCGCGGAATGGCCCACACGCCCGTCATGTCCGTCTCCGCCACGAGGATCCACAGCCGGTGGCCAATCCCCATGCGGCAGGATACGCCCACGGCGCGAGCGGCAATCAGGTGCGCCATCTCATGGAGGAAGAGCATCACATAGCTCAACACCATCAACACGAGCACCGTGGCCGTCATGTTCCGCGACACGACGAGTGATGACCACCGTGGAAGGATGGTGGGCTCGACACAGACTGCCGCTATCGCCAGCGCGACGAGCAACCCATAGACAGCGAACGCCCAGGTGCCGAAGATGCGCTGCGCCAGGCGTTGGGGGAAGCCGGCGAAGTGATAACGCACCGGGGCGGCCTTCCGCGGCTCGCCGGCCTCGGGCGCCTTCGCAACCGGGGCCCGTGCCGCGTCGCGCAGGAACCCCCGCTGCTCCAGAGCCTGAATCAGCCCTTCTGAATCCGGCACCTCGCCGTACTTCGCGATGTAGAAAGCCTCGGCCTCGCCGAGTGTCTTTCCATTGCGGAGCTGGTCGATGAGCTCGACCGCATCGGGAGGGAGGGCCAGGAAGATGCCCTGCTCGGGCAGGCCGATGATGACCTCTTCGCCGTCCGCTTGTTGCGTGTAGGGAGCGGTGACAAACGTCGACGTGGCTTGGTAAAGGCTCACGTGTGGGTCTCGTTGGCCTGTTTGGATAGACAGCAGCGCCCGGGATGGGGGAGGCGCAACAGCTCCACCCCCATCCAGGGTTTGGAGCACGAGCTGGAGCCTGGGTTCACGAGATGGCGGTCCGGGTTTTCCATTGCCCCTGCTCCTAATCGCAGCAGGAGCTAGTTGGTGGCGGCCGTGACGATGCACCACTCGTGGTACACAGCGGCGGTGGTCTTCACGGTCTCCATCTCGCGGATGGTGAACTTCTTCATCGCCGGCTGGGTCGCGTTGCTGTTCATACAACCTCCTGGATTCGGCTGACGGCGCCCTCATGGCGCCGCGCCATTTTCAAGACTACTGATTATTTACTTCTAGTCAAATCAGAACAGAACTATGCGTGTGTATGGACATTTTCGAGCCTTACTGCATTGATGAGTTATTCCTGACACCGTTAGTGATTTGTGAATGGCGCTGCCCGTGCGTGACCACCTGCCAGTTCTTGCACAAGCAGGCTGTTGCGGTTGCGCATGCATTGCCATCAGACATTGCCTGGCGGGGAGGTGGCTCGCCCCGGTGTTGGCCGCTACCGCAGCGCGGAGGCGGGGGGTACGCGCGAGGCGCGGAGGGCGGGCAGGTAGCTGGCCAGCGCGGCCATGAGGACCAGCATGGCCGAGCTTCCGGCGAGCACCACCGGGTCGGCCGCGCTCACCCCGAACAGCACCCGCTGGAGGACGCGGCCGAGGGCAAGAGCGCCCACCAGTCCCAGGCCCACTCCCAGCAGTGCCAACGACGCGCCCTGCCACACCACCATGGCCAGCACGTCCTGGCTCCGGGCACCCAGTGCCATGCGGACTGCCAGCTCTCGCGAGCGCTGGCTGAGCGAATAGGCCATGACGCCATAGACGCCCACCATGGCCAACAACAACGCCACCGCGGCGAACACGCCCACCACCAATGTCGGGTAGCGACGCAGGAACATCCACGGCGCGGTGGCCACCAGTTCCTCCATGGTGCGCGCGCCGGACAACACCAGGTCCGCGTCCTCGGCCCGCATCTCGGCGCGCAGCGCGGACGCCACGCTCGTGGCCCCGGGCCTCATGCGCAGCACCAGGACGGAGCGGGTGGACGCGTTCTGCGTGTCGGGTGTGTAGATGGTGGGGGGCGGCTCCGTGTCCAGCCCGGCCATGCGCTCGTCGCCCACCACGCCCACGATTTCGTGGGGCTTCTGCTCACCATTCAAGGAGAGGCGCAGGTGCTGGCCCACCGGGTCCTGCCCGGGGAAGAGCCTCTTGGCGAGCGTCTCATTGATGCTAACCACCCGGGGCCCGTTTGTTTCGTCCGTGGCGGCAAAGGCGCGCCCGCGCACCAGGGGAACGCTCAGGATGCGAAAGTAGTTGGGGGTGATGGAGCGGAGGTGGGCTTCGCTCTCCTCGCCCGGCTGGGCGGAGGGCTGTCCCTCCACGACGTAGCGAATGGTGTTGCCTTGGCCGCTCAGCGGCATCCTGCTGGTGAAGGCTGCGCCCATCACCCCGGGCAGCGCCTCCGCGCGCGTGACGAGCTGCGCGTGCAACTGAGAGAGCGAATGGTCCTCTTGGTACTTGCCCGGAGGGGGCATCACATCCATCACCACGAGGTTCTCCCGGTCGAAGCCCGGGTCCTCGGCCATCATCCGTGTCAGGCTCTTGAGCAGCAGTCCGGCGCCCACCAGCAGTACCAATGCCAGTGCCACCTCGCCCACCACCAGCGCCTGGCGCAGGCGGCCCCGCGCGCCGCCGGCCATGCCCTGGGCCTGCCCCTTCAAGGTACTCTGCAGGTCTGGCTGGGTGGACACCACCGCCGGGGCCAAGCCGAAGAGCACGCCTGTGAATACGGACATGGCGAGGGTGAATGCGAGGACCTGCCAGTTCAGCTGCAAATCCCTCAGGTACGGCATGGTGCTGAACTGCGCGGCGGGAATGGCCGCCAGCAGCAACTCCAGACCCCACTTCGCGCACAGCAGCCCGGCGACGCCGCCCAGGAGCGCCAGCAGCAGGCTCTCCGTGAGCAGTTGTTGGACCAGCCGGCCCCGGCTCGCGCCGAGCGCCAGTCGCACGGCCAGCTCTCCATGGCGCGCAGTGGCTCGGGCCAGCAGGAGGTTGGCCACGTTGCCGCACGCGATGAGGAGCACCAGCCCCACCGCGCCCAGCATGACCAGCAGCAGCGGCCGCAGCGGGCCCACGACCTGATCCTGCAGCGGGACGAGCCGGGTGCTCACGCCGCCGTTGCTGTCGGGATGTTCGGTCGCGAGTGTCTCGGAGATGCCCGCCAACTCCGCCTGGGCGGCTTCGCGCGCCACGCCCGGCGCCAACCGCCCCACCGCGCGCACCCAACGCAGATTGCGGGGGACGAGCATGCCCGGGGGCATGTTGGGGCGGTGCGTGGTCCAGATGTCCGCCGCCTCCGCCAGGGCGAACTGGAAGCCTGACGGCAGCACGCCGATGATGGTGCGCGGCGCTCCCTCCAGGTCGATGGTGCGGCCGACCACGGAGGTGTCCCCGCCGAAGTAGCGCTGCCATCCGCCATGGCTGAGGACCACCACCTTCTCCGCGCCCGGGAGGTCGTCATCCGGTCCGTACAGCCGCCCCATCGCGGGCTTCACCTTGAGCATGTCGAAGAAGCTCCCCGAGGTGAGCGTCACCTGGACCATCTGCGAGCCTTCGCTGCGAACCAGCCGCAAGGAGATGGACGTGTAGCCGGCAATCGACTCGAAGGACTTCGCGCGCGCCTGGTAGTCGAGGAGGTTGGGGTAGGAGGTATTCATCTCCTGCGCCCCCTCGTCCTTCACCCGCGTTTCCCACACATGCATCAGCCGCTCGGGAGCGGGATAGGGCAGCGGCCTGAGCAGGGTGGCGTCCACCACGGTGAAGATGGCGGCGTTGACGCCGATGCCGAGCGCCAGCGTCACCACCGCGACCGTGGTGAAGACGGGATTCTGAAGGAGGGTACGCAGCGCGTACCGAACATCCTGGGCGAGATTGGCGAGCATGACGTCCTTGGAATGCTTCCTGGGAGTCCGGCTCTCTATTTACCACAGTTATGCTTGATGATAATGGCTTGCACGAATTGCCCAGACAGTGCAGGGGCCGCCTCCTTGGTCGGGGCGGCTCCGGGCGTGTCCTACCGCAGCAATTCCTTGCCGCCGTCCGCGATGAACTGCACTGCAATCGCGGCGCATAAGAGGAATGGAGGCCCTGTTGAGGGGGAGGGAGGGTTGCAGAG
>NZ_JAAIYB010000416.1 GCF_010894475.1 Myxococcus vastator | reverse complement strand
AGACAGACGATGCCCACCCCCTCTCGCGTCGAGATTGACGAGTCCAACGCGCAGTTCCGTGGAGCCTGGAGGATGTTCGCCCTGGGCGGCGCATCGGGTGAAGTCGTGGAGCGCCCCGACATCTACATCGCCGCTGGCCACGTCACGTGGTCGATGATGAACGCCGCCTTCCTGCGCGCCCCCGTCGATTCGGAGCAGGCGCTCGCCGCCGCCGCGGCCTCGGCGGCGCGCTACTTCTCCGCCGGTCGACATGGCTGGAGCTTTGTCGTCTGTGATGACTGGCTGGCGCCCTCCGTCCGCGACAGCGCGCCCTCCATCCTCGCCTGGTACGGCCTCACGTCCGGCATGCCCGTCACCGGCATGGTGGCGGACCGACTGGCGCCCCCCATCCACCCACAGGCTCCATTCAACGTCCGTCCCGTCACGGATACCTGGGGCCGGCAGGCCGTGGCCGACATCAACGCCCATTGCTACGACGTCCCCCAGCACTTCGGTCGGGAGGCGCTTGACCTGGACACCCTCTACACCCCTGACTGCCAGGGCTTCGTGGCGTGCCGCGACGAAGAGGCCGCGGCCAGCACGGTGGTGCTGCGCGTGGATTCCGCCGCCTACGTCGCCCTGGTCGCGACCCAGCCGCGACACCGCCGGCAAGGTGCCGCCGAGGCCGTGATGCGACATGCGCTGGCGAAGGCCCGTCAGGACTGGGGCACCGAGCGCACCGTCCTCCACGCCACGAGCGCGGGCGAGCCCGTCTACACCCGCCTGGGCTACCGGCCGGTGACGCGCTTTCGCATGTACCTGGCGCCTCCACCGGACCAGGGCTGAGCCATGCGCCAGGGTCCGGTCCGGGGGAGTAAAAACAGACTCATTGAAGAATGCCGCTCTCTCGTGAACCGCGGTCCAGATTCTTCGATGGCGTGGAGGTTATGGCAGACTGATCCGTGGGGGGCTTGCCGCACGTCTTGTATCGCCCAGCCACAGGGAGTCCGCACATGGCCAAGTGGGATGATCTCGTCCTGGCGATTCCACCGCACGCGGGCGGCAGGCTTCAGGCTCCCGCCGCGGACTCTCTGCTAGAGACGCTCCTCGGCCTCCACGAAACCCAGCTCACCCTCCTTCGCGGGTTGCATCGCGACGTCCGTCCGCTGCGGGAAGGACCCTTCCATGCCGGGCGGCTGCACCTGGAGGCCGTGCGCGCCCCCCAGGCCACCCGCGATGAACAACTGGAGCGGTTGAAGTCCGCGCGGAGCTGCTTCACGGAAGCCATGGGCACCGAGCGCGACAAGGCCCGGCTGTCGTTCATCGCCCTGCACCTGGGCCTCTGCTGGCTGCTGCTGGGCGCGGAGCGGGACGCGCGCGAGTGGACGCAGATGGCCCACCGCACGGCCGTGGAGGCCATGAAGGACATCCTGGTGGAAGCCTCGAAGCACCAGGGCCTCACCCAGAACCGGTACCTGGATCCAGCGCTCACCTTCTTCATGTTCTTCACCAGCACGGCCACGCTGGGCGCGGGCTACCTCTTCTGGGACCGGGTGCTCAGCAAGCGCACGGGCACGGTGATGCGGCGCGCGCTGGGGCAGATGCAGGCGCTGGCGGACTACGTGGACATGCTGGGCGAGGTGCGCCTCCGCCTGGGCGAGTTCCCGCATGACGTCGCCCGGTACGAGCTGACCCACGGCGTGGACGAACAGCAGTCCGTCGCTCGCATCACCATCCGGAAGCTCATCAACGACCGGGAGGCCATCTACTTCAACGGCCGGGAGACCCGGAAGGTCACCTGGAACGACCAGGAGCGCTCCGAGGTCATCACCCGCGAGCTGCTCTGACGCCGGGCGCTGTCACAGTCCCGTCAAACCCTGTTTTCAGGATTGCCGCGAGCGGAACGTCAGACCGGCCCGCCATAGTAGCGGCACTTCCTCGATGGGGGCGAAGGTGACGGCGCAGACGATGCTCGTGTTCATTCCAGTGATTCTCCTAGTCGCCGCGGCGCTGGTGATTCCGCGGCCCCGCCGGCGCTCACGCCGGTAGTCTTGCTCTCGGCCGGGGTTGCGCCCCGGCCGTCTCCCCGGCCCGGGTGGGTGTAGAGTGCGGCAGCCGTCGCAACCCTCCCCTCCCGAGCAGCCGTGGCCGAACGTCCCACAGTCCTGGTCGTCGACGATGATCCCCACCTGAGGGAGATTGTCCGCTTCGCCCTGGAGCAGGGAGGCTTCCAGGTGGATGAGGCCGCGGATGGCCGCGCCGCCCTGACACAGGTCGACCGGACCCTCCCGGCGCTCATCGTCCTGGACATCATGATGCCGGAGCTGGACGGGCTCGCCGTGTGCCGCGAGGTCCGGCGCAAGCACGAGCTGCCCATCGTCTTCCTCTCCTCGCGGGATGACGAGGTCGACCGCATCCTCGGCCTGGAGCTGGGCGGCGATGACTACCTCACCAAGCCCTTCAGTCCGCGTGAGCTCGTGGCCCGCGTGAAGGCGGTGCTCCGGCGCGCACGGCCCGCGCCGGCCCCGGAGGTCGAAGCAGCCTCGGCGCGGATGCAGGCCCGAGGGCCGCTGCGCATGGACGCGGAGCGCTGGCGCGCGTGGTGGCAGGACACGGAGGTGGTGCTCACGGTGACGGAGTTCCAGCTCCTGGCCACGCTGCTCCGGGTCCCCGGCAAGGTCTTCACCCGGGACGAGCTGATGAACCGCGTCTACGACGACGTGGTGGTCAGCGACCGGACCATCGACAGTCACGTGCGCCGGGTGCGGCAGAAGTTCGCGGGCGCGGGCGGAGACGTCATCGAGACGGTGCATGGCCTTGGCTATCGGCTCGCCCTCCCCTGAGCGCCGCGCGCGTCCGCGCTTGTGGCTGGTGTTCGCCGCGGTGGGCGTCGCGGGGTTCGCCCTCACGCTCGGGGGGCTCGCCTTCGTGCGCGTCTACGACAACCAGCTCATCCGCCAGACGGAGTCGGAGCTGATTGCCCAGGGCGCGGTGGTCGCGGAGGTCTTCCGCGAGCGGCTGCGCGCCACCGTGCCAGCGGGCGCATACGGCCGCGAGCGCACCGCCCCCTGGCCCTTCCCCATCCCCGACGACACGCGCCTGCGCCCCATCCTCCCGTCGCTCAGGGCCTCGGACGCGACCCTGCCGCCGGGCGACACGCCCCAGCCCTCACGCGTCCCCGCGGAGCCGCTGTCACAGGCGGCCGGACTGCACCTGACGCCGCTGCTCGAACAGGTGCGCGCGGCGACCCTGGCCGGCATCCGCGTGGTGGACACCGAGGGCGTGGTGGTGGCCAGCAGCAGCCCCGCGCTGCTGTGGACGACCCTGGCGGACCGCACGGAAGTCCAACGGGCCCTGCGCGGCGAGCCCGTCAGCGTGATGCGCCGCCGCGTCGCCGATCCCGAGGACACCCCGCTGGCGTCGCTCAGCCGCGACACCGGCATCCGCGTCACGGTGGCGCTGCCTGTGCTGGAGGGCGAGCGCGTCTGGGGCGCGGTGGTGCTGACGCGCACGCCCATGACGTTCGCCAAGGCGACGTACGCGGACCGGTGGAACCTCACCGCCACGGGCTTCGTGTTGCTCGGCGCGGTGGCGCTGATGTCGCTGGCCGCAGCCGCGCTGGTGGGCCGGCCGGTGCGCGCGCTGGTGAAGCAGACGCGCGCCATCGCCATGAGCGACCCCGCGGGCTTCGAGCCCATGGCGCGCCCCGTGGTGGCGGAGCTGGCCGAGCTCTCCGAGTCCCTGGCCGGCATGGCCATCGCGCTGCGGGACAGGAACCAGTACATCCGCTCCTTCGCGGCCAACGTGTCGCACGAGTTCAAGACGCCGCTGGCCTCCATCCAGGGCGCGGTGGAGCTGCTGCGCGACAGCGCCGACGCGATGTCCCCCGAGCAACGCGCGCGGTTCCTCGCCAACGTGGACGCGGATGCCCGCAGGCTCACCCGCCTGGTGCAGCGCCTGCTGGAGCTGGCCCGGGCGGACTCCATGACGGCCACGCCCGCGCGCGTGGAGCTGGGCCCGCTGCTGGAGGGGCTCGCCCTCCGTGCCCGCGCCGCGGGCACCACGGACATCCACGTGACGGCACCGCCCGTGGGCCTGAAGGTGAGCCTGCCGCAGGAGGTGCTCGACGACGTGCTCTGGCAGCTCGTCACCAATGCCCGCCAGCACGGTGGGGACACCGTCCGCGTGGACCTGTCGGTGGAGCAGGTCCCGGAGGCGGACCTGGTGCGCGTGGTGGTGAAGGACAACGGCAAGGGCATCTCCGAGACGAACCGCGCGCGCATCTTCGACGCCTTCTTCACCACCGCCCGCGAGCGCGGCGGCACGGGCCTGGGGCTGACAATTTCCCAGTCCATGCTGCGCGCCTTCCACGCGAGGTTGGAGCTGCTTCCTTCCACCCCGGGCACCACCTTCGCGGTGGTGGCGCCCGTGATTCGGCTTCAGCGGAAGTAGCTGTCGGAGATGTCCACCGAGTAGCCCAGCTCCAGCGTGGGCGAGGACGCCGCCACCAGGAACTGGCGGAAGTGCAGCGCCTTTCCGGGCAGGCCCGACGCCTCCGAGGCCACCGCCTCCGTCGACTCGTACTGCTCCAGGCTGCCGCCCTCGCGCCGGTAGTTGAACACCGCCGGGAAGTGCGCTCGCGCGCGGAGCTCCGCCACTGGCCAGGAGACTCGCGGCAGCGCCAACCGCAACCGGCCGGAGAGGTGGAAGACGCCCAGCTCTCGCGACAGCACCACCTCCAGCGTCCCGCCCGTCTCTCCCAGCCGCGCGGGAGCGACCTTCAACGCCAGGGTGCCGTCTTGCGACTCCACGGGGACGGGAATGGCGTTCACGGTGACGCGCTCCAACCGGTGCCCTTCCGGCAGCACCAGCTCCAGCGGCTGCTCGCGGTCCAGGCTCAGCGCATAGCTGACGCGCAGCGTGGCGCGGCCTTCCAGCGTGGAGACCCAGGACGCGGTGGCCTCGGTGATGCGCGGCTCGAGCGGCGGGCGCACCTGCTGCTTCTGGCTCTGTGCCACCCGCGCCACCGACGCGCGCCAGCCGACGCGCAGCGCGCCTTGCACGGGATAGACGGCGTAGGACTCACCGCCCATGGACGCCAGCGGCTCGGTGAGCGTGAAGACGGACGTGTCCGCCTCCAGCGCCAGCGGCACCGGGGATGCGTGGGGCCCGAAGCGAAGCTGGGCACGGCGCTCCGGGCCCGCGCCGGGCGAGCGGATGGAGACGCCCACGTCGAAGACGTAGCGCCCCGCCTTCCGCGTGAGCAGGCAGAGGTACCCGTCGACGACGCCCACGGTGCCTTCCTCCAGCGAGGGCAACGCAACCGGGAACGTGTCCGCGTCGAGTTGGAGCAGGCGCACCTGCGTCCAGCGCCCATCCGCGAGCACCTCCACGTCGAAGTGCCCGTCCACGAAGAGGGCATCCGCCGTGAGCCGGCCCTTGAGCTGGCTCTTCACCAGGGCCTCCATCGGAGGTGCCTCAGCGGGCGCCGACTGGCGCTGCGCGTAGAGGGGAATCAGCTCCTGGAGCGGCACGGTGGCGCTGCCGGAGGGAGTCTTGGCGGCCGAGCCATCGGCCGTGGTCAGCAGGAGTCCAACGAAGAGCGGTACGGTCCACATGGCGCAATCAGCTCGCTTCCGGGGTGACAGGGGTGGAGGCAGCGGGAGCCACGGCGGCGCGTGGCGGCTCACCGGGCAGGGACAAGTCGGAGAGGAAGGCCCGCACTCCGGCGCGGGTGGAGAGCACCATCAGCCCCAGCAGCGCGGCGAGAATCTCCAGCGTGTAGATGAGGCCGGTGTAGCCCTGGAGGATGACGGCGCCGGTGGGGACCACCAGCGTGGCGCCCCACAGCGCCGCGAGCACGGACGTCCGCTCCTTGGGGAAGAGCCAGCGGACGTACACCACCACCGCCGCGCCCAGGCCCACCGCGCAGAGGACGTAGGCGGCGTAGAAGTTCATGAAGGCCGCCAGGTAGGCCAGCAGCACGAAGAAGAACCCGTACACGGCCGCCAGCAGGTACGTCTCGTGGAGCGCGAGCGAGCGGCGGTGGCGCAGCCCCAGGGCCGCCAGCAGCGCGAGCAGCCCCAGGAAGGGCACCCAGGCCCGGGTCGCCATGGTGCCCACCAGCGCGTCGAACGTCTTCTCCGACGGGAGGATGACGCCCAGGTTCACCCCCGACTCCAGCGACTGGAAGGCCCAGTCCAGCGTCACCGCGTCGGACGTCGTGTTCACCGACGACGCGGCCAGCACGCCCGCCGGGTAGTCGTAGTTCTCCCCTCCTTCGACGGCGACATGGACGCGCACGTCCCGCGCGGGCAGCGCCGGGTCCAGGCGGTACACGAACGAATTGAGTCCCCGGGCGCGGTAGCGGATGGTGAAGCGGGACGTGGCGCCCTTGGCGATGCGGCCCGTCCACACCAGCCGGTTGCCGGACTCGCCCAGGTCCAGGCTGGACTCCTTGCCGTCGACGAGGAACTGGAGCTCCGACAGCAGCACCTGCGACTTGTCCATCTCCATGGGGAAGATGAACGCCACGTCGATGTCGGTGCTCTCGCGGTTGACCACCGCGTAGTCGGCGTTGAGGGTGAAGTCGAAGCCGGAGAAGTAGCGCAGCCCGCGCTTGCGGTAGTTCATCATCGCCTGCACCTCGACGTGCTGGCGGTCGAAGGGCAGCGGCTTCAGCTCGGTGAAGATGGTGCCGCTGTGCACGTAGCGCAGCGACGGCGCGGGCTGGGTGACGGGCGCGCCCCAGCGGTCCTCCACCCCGGCGGCCAGCTCCGAGTTGGCGAAGTCCGTCCGGTCCGCCACCTGCCCGGCGATGACCGCCGTGGCGAAGACGACGATGATGAGACTGCCGAAGACGTGGTGGGCCACGAGCCAGCGCAAGGCCCGGCGAAGGGCGCCTTCGGGCGCTCGCGGCGGACGGGGAGGCAGCGGAGGAGGTGCGTTCATGGGCGCAGGATGTGCGCCCCCCGTGCAACGGTGATGGCGCCCTTGTGCGGCTGCCAAGGAATGTTCGTGCAGATTTCGTGCAGGCCGGGGTGCAGCGTCACCTGGACCCGGGTACACTTGGAGTGTCTTCAAGCCCCGACAAGGTCGTCATGTCCGTCCCTGGAATCGGCTTCCCTGGCCCCTGGCGGCTCCGCTCTGGCGCCGAAGAGTACGAGCTGCTCGTCCTGCGCGCCGTGACGGCGCTCGACGAGCGGGAGTGCGTCCCGGCCGAGCACATCACCTGGCAGCTCGACCACTGGCTGACCTCCGCCCGCAGGCCCCTGCTGGAGATGTACGAGGCCCTGGGCGGCATCCTCCCGTGGAACGTCAGCTCGCTGGAGCGCGCCCGGCAGGACGCCCGTGTGCGGGAGCGGCTGGCGCAGGCGCTGGAGCGCCGTGAGCTGGTGGCCCTGCGCGTGCAACGCCGCGCCGCCGCCTGGGCGTGGCCGGAGCAGGCCCTGCCGCCCCCTCGGCCCGAGCCCGAGGTCATCCCCCTGGCAC
>NZ_JAAIYB010000415.1 GCF_010894475.1 Myxococcus vastator | reverse complement strand
GTATAAGAGACAGGCACGGCCCGTGGCGGCGCCATTCGCGCGGAAGACTCGGTAACCACCCAGGGAGCGGGGCTGGACAAGGGCAACCTCCAGGGTTGACCTTATCGTTTCCCCCGGGGATGTCACGTTTTCACTTACCCGCGAGGTAAGTCCACTGCTCAGGAAGACCCAACGCCCTCCGTTGGGTCCACCGCCTCGGCGGCGTCCGCCCAGGCCCCGCTCAGCCGCGCCTCGGAGGCCAGCGCTTCGTCCCAGGAGGGGCCGTCCGGCAGCAGGCGCGCGGAGTGCGTCAGGACGAGCCGCTCCAGCGCGAGCTCCTCACACAGCCGCCGCAGCCCCACCGCGTCCAATCCCAGGCGGGCGAGGTGGGCCTCACGGCGCGAGGCGGGCACGCGCTGGGCCTGCCACCAGCGGGCCTCCTCCTCGGCCACCTCGGCGGGGGAGGCGCCCAGTCCCAGGGTGCGCGCCCAGCCCGCGAGCAGCGCCCGCCGCAGTCCCGCCTCGGCCAGCGCCGCCGCGTCCGGGGACTCACGCAGGACGTCCAGCACCTGCCCCGAGGACACGGCGCCCGCCTGCGTCGCCGTCACGTCATCCACCAGCCGCCGGCGCCGGACCAGGGACGACGGCGCACGCGGGGCGCCGTGCGGCGCGGGCGCACCCGAGGCCACCCACTCCGCCGCCGTCCGGAGGCACGCGAGCGCGTCCCGCCGCTTCAGGTCCTCCACGCCGCGCGGAGACCACGCGTCCCACGCGGCCCGGGTGGACGCCGACCAGCGAGGCGCCACGGCCTCCAGCACGCGCGCCCAGGTCCGCTCCTGGTAGAAGACGGACTGGCCCGCGTCGACGAGCGCCCGGGCCGCCTCGCGCGTCAGCACCCGCGCCTGGGCCGCGCACTCCGCCGCGTGCCGGACGTTGACCAGGGGCACCGTGAGCGGACGCCAGCCGTGCTCACCGTCCGCGTGCAGCAGCGCCACCTCCGAGTCATCCACCACCACGCCATCGCGGTACCACTCGAAGATGCGCCCCACGCCCACCACGCCGTGCGGGGCCAGCTCCGCCGCGCGCAGGGCCCCCATGCTGCCGCCCCCGAAGACGGCCACGCCCGCCTCCAGCGCCGCCAGCAGCTCGTGGTGCCACACCGAGGGATGGGCCTCGAAGACGCCATCCACCAGGGCGATGGCCCGGGGCCGCAGCCGCAGCGCGCGCCACACGTCCCCCTGCCTCGCGGGCGGCAGCACCGTGCAGGGCGCCAGCCGCTTCGCCTCGGCCTCCGGGAGAGAGGGGCCCAGGAACACCACGAGCTGGTCCACACGCCGCTTCATAGGAGCTCCGAGATGCGCATGCCCGGCACCACGACCTTCTGAACGTGAAGGCCCTCCACCGGGGACGACAACGCCACCGCCGCCGCCCGCTTGAAGCCCGCGCGCCGGAGCAGCGCCAGCACCTGGCGCACCTGCCCCGCCGCGGCGCCCTTCGCCTTCGCCCCCAGGTCCGGCATGTCCGCGGCGCGCCGCCGGGGACGGACCTGGGCACAGGCCTCCGCGAAGCCCCGCGCCGCCTCCCGGTCCGCGGCGGCCACGTCCTCGCGGGCGCCGTGGATGTCCGTCAGCCGCGACTGCGCCGCCTCCAGCAGGGCCTTCAGCAAGGCCGCCTCGCGCGTCAACGCGCACGCATACCCCGCGGTGAGGGGCACCGGGCCCTCTTCCAGGTCCACCAGCACCGCCGCGCCCACCGGCAGCCCCACCGCGCCCCGCGTGCGCGCGGCGGGCGTGGCGTCGAAGAGGTACACGCCAAAGCCCCGCTCGCGCAGCGCTCCAGCCAGGGCCTCCACGGCGGGCGCGCGCTCGCGCAGCTCGGGCGTTCGCAGCAGCCGGCGCTGGATGACCTCCTCCGTCCACCCCTCGGGCATCATCCGCGCGAGCTGGTCCCGCTCCGTCGCCTCCAGCAGCGCGTGCAGCAGGGCCCGCCGCGCGTCCGGGTGCGCGCCGGAGCCGTTGCTCGTCCACGCCACCGCCACCGGCCCCACCCCGGGGCTCCCGGCGGGAGGCACGTGCACGCCCTGCGCGGGCACCCACACCGGCTCACCGGAGGACAGGTTCCACGCCTCGAGCCAGGCACAGCGCACGTGCGGGCTCCACAAGCGCGGCGCCACCAGCGCCCCCGCCGAGCCCAGTTCGTCCGCGCCCCACAGCTCGCCCAGGTGGCCCTCCAGCTCCGCGCGCGAGCCCCACACGAAGGCGTCCGGCACCACCGTCTCCGCCGCCCACAGCTCCGCCGTCTCCAGCAGCGCGCCCCAGGCCGCGTCGTCGTAGGAGAGGCCCTTGCCGTTGCACACCTGGAGGACATGGCCCCCCGGCCGCACCGCGCACGCCACCTCCACGCCGGTCCGGTCCAACCCGGTGACCCGCGCCACCCGCGTCACGCCCATCGCCTGGGCCAATCGTTGTTGAAAACGCCGCGAAGACAGCTCGTCCCTGGGAGCCTGCACGGGCGCGGACCTTAGCCCGAACGCAGCTCCGACGGGCGCTCACTCCCACGCGCAGTGGTACTCGCAGTGCGGTGCGCCCCGAGCCCGGCACATGGGGTGGGTGACGTGCACGGCTCGGCCGCCACACAGCTCGATGGCGCGCTCGTGCCAGCCGATGATGGTCAGACAGTCCGGCTCGGTGACGTTCTCCGCGCCGAAGGTCCGCAGCACCGCCGCACAGGGGCCTGTCTGCTCATACGTGCGCGAGCCCACCGCGTAATAGAAGCGGTAGATTTTCGGCGCCTGGCTCAGCAGGAAGTGCGGTTCGCCCGCCTTGACGAAGACGTGCTGCGGGCCATGCAGCGCCTCGTGGGCGGAAGCGCGCCCCATCTCCAGGAAGGCCCGGTCCTTGTCCTCGGGCGACATCACCCCGGCGATGGCCGCGTCCAACCGCAGGTTCAGCTCCAGGGGGTACCAGCCGACGGGAAGCAACATCTTCCGCAGCAGCGCCTGGTCCTCCGCGGGCAGCCGCCGCAACACCGCGTCCACCCCGACCTGCCCACCGTGCTGGCGCAGCATGTTGAGCCGCGAAATGAGCACGCCGCCCTTGATGCGTGAGCCAGTTCCTTGGGTCAACATGCCCCCGTCCCAGGTAACAACCGCCCACCCATTGTCCCCGCGTGGACTGCCCGCCATCAACCCGGGAAGGCATGTTTCCTGGATTGATACCTTGAAATACAAGGACAACCGGAAATCATTGTCGGAAATCGGCCGAAATTAACCTTTATCTCCGTCCGGGGTTGGAGCCACGTGAGCATCAGGGAGACAGGCGGCCGGGTGGTGTCCCTCCCCGCGCGCATGGCCCGGGCGGGGCTGGAGCGCGCGCCGGACGAGGCGCTCTGCCGCGCCTTCCTGGAGGGTGAGCCGGCGGCCTTCGAGGTGCTGGTGACGCGGCACCGCTCGCTCGTCTTCTCGCTGGTGCGCCGCTACGTGACGCGCCCGGAGGACGCGGCGGACCTGGTGCAAAGCGCCTTCCTGCGGGCGCTGGAGGCCTCGCGCCGCGTCTTCGCGCGCTTCACGCCTTCGGGGCCGGCGCCCTTCCGGGCCTGGCTGGTGCGCATCGCGCTCAACCTGGCGAAGAACCACGTCCGTCAGGGCCAGCGGTGGCGCCCGGTGCTGGTGGCCTCCGGGCCGGACGACGGGGTGGAGGATTCGTCGGAGTCCGCGCAGGAGCGGCTGGAGCGGGCCGAGCGCGAGCGGCAGGTGCGCGCCGAGGTGCTCGCCCTGCCCCGCCGCCAGCGCGAGGTGCTGACGCTGCGCGTGGACGGCGGGCTGCCGTTCAAGGACATCGCCGAGACGCTCGGCATCACGGAGAACAATGCGAAGGTGCAGTTCCACCATGCGATGAAGCGCCTCAGGGCGCGGGTGGGCGCGCCCGAGGAGAAGCACTGATGACTGCGTGCCCTGACCAGGAGCAGCGGCTGGACCTGCACGCCGCGGGGGCGTTGGAGGACGACGAGGCGCTCGGGCTCATTCAGCACCTGGAGGGCTGCGAGGGGTGCCGGCAGGCGCTCGCGTCCTCCCTGGAGCTGCTCTCGCTGGTGGCGCTGCCCGCGCTGTCGCCGCAGGAGAAGACGGAGCTCCAGGAGCTGCCCCGGCGCACGCTGTCGGAGTGGCGGCGCGGCGCCCGGCGCCAGGGCCTGGGCTTGAAGACGCTGGGCGCGCTGGTGGCCACCGCCGCGGCGGTGACGGTGGTGCTGCTGGTGCCCGGCGCGTGGC
Source organism: Myxococcus vastator (assembly GCF_010894475.1). Lineage (GTDB taxonomy): Bacteria > Myxococcota > Myxococcia > Myxococcales > Myxococcaceae > Myxococcus > Myxococcus vastator. Next base: position 3,262 of record NZ_JAAIYB010000415.1, on the reverse strand, counting down.
GGCTGCCAGGCCTGGGACCCAAGACGCCCGTGGCGGCGACGGCGGCGCCCGCCACCGACGCCGAGGAGCTGGACGCGGAGACGATGGCCGCCATCGAGGCCTGGGCGGGGCTGGAGCCGCTGGACGCGGTGCTGCTCGAGGACTCCGAGGGCTGGGACGAAGCGCTCGACTTCGATGTGGGAGAGACGCTGTGACGACGAGGGTGCGAACGCGGATGGCGGTGATGATGCTGGCCCTGCTGCCCTGGGTGGCGGTGGCCGCGCCCACCGGGCGAGAGGCCCGCTTCGAGGAGCGGCTGGAGCGCGCGGAGCAGCGGCATCGGCTGCGGCAGGTGTTGGCGCTGTCGGAGGCCCTGGGGCTGGACAACGCGCAGGCGCTGAAGCTGGAGGAGACGCTGCAGCGCTTCGACGAGCGCCGGCGCCCGCTGCGCAAGCAGGTGCGTGAAGCGGCGCGCATCCTCCACCGGGCGGCGCGAGGCGACAGTGAGGCCCTGGCGCAGGTGGACGCGGCGGCGCTGGGGGCCTTCGAGGCACGCGAGCGCATCGCGGCGCTCGACAAGGAGCTGTACCTGACGCTGGCGAAGACGCTGCCCCAGGAGAAGCGCGCCCGGCTCGCGCTCACCCTGGCGCGCGGCGAGGGCCGCCAGAAGATGAAGCGAGCGCCCGGGAGGGATTAGCACCGAAGCCGGGGAGGACCGGGCATCCCGCCCGGCGGGCCCCGCCATGCCGTGGCTACCGTCAGGGAGGCAGCGGCGCGCACCGCGCCGCCACCGAGGAGGCTTCCTTGCGGCTGCTCACCCGAATCGCCCCGCCGTTGCTGGCCCTGGCTTTCGCCGCGTGCTCCAGCATCGACGTGAACACCCACTATGACCCTTCCGCAGTGCAGAAGCTGGAGGGGTTCCGCACCTATGCCTGGCTCCCGCAGCCCACGGGCAAGGACGACCGCGTCTACAACCCCATCGTCGGCGCGCGCGTCGAGCAGACGGTGGACCGCTACCTGCTGGCGCGCGGCTACCAGAAGATGGCGTCCACCGCCAACCCGGACTTCCTCATCGGCTGGCACGGCGCCATCCACAACGCGCTGAAGGCGGAGACGGTGGACGCCTACTACGGCTACCCCTGGGGCGGCCCCTTCACGGACCCCTTCTTCGCGGGCGGCGCCGTCACCATGCCGCAGACGGAGCTGCGAGAGTACGAGGAGGGCTCGCTCATCCTCGACATCGTCGACCCGCGGTCCAGGCAGCTCGTCTGGCGCGGCACGGCCCAGGCGGAGCTGGACGAGAACGCCAGCGCGGAGCAGCAGCAGCAGCGGCTGGATGCGTCCGTGAAGGACGTGCTGGAGCGCTTCCCGCCCAAGGCGAAGTGAAGGCCCCGCACGCGCACCGGCCTCGCGGTGACGCGCTCCGCGAGGCCAGGCGTCAAGGCGCGGGCTGCTCGGCGGCCGTCCCCTCCTCCACGGCGCGGGACGCGCGCTGGGACTCGGGGACGATGAGCGGCCGCTCCAAGCGCTCCCGCTCCCAGCCGCCCAGGTCCGCGCAGGCCGCATAGGTGCTCTGGAGGAAGTCGAGCAGGTACGCCTTCGGGTCCTCCGCGCGCCGCACGTCGTCGTACGCCAGCAGGTACTCCTTGATGTGAGCGTCGTACCGGGCCTTGGCCGGGCGCACACTGGCGCGCGCGAAGCCCTCCGGCTCCGGGGCCGCATAGCTGTAGAAGGCCGCGCCGCCCGTGGCCTGCATGCCGGGCCAGAAGCCCGCGCTGCTGACCTCCTCGCAGTACGCCTCCTGGGTGATGGGGTCCGCCCCGGGACGGTCCGGCGCGGGACGGCCGGAGAAGCGCGTCACCGCCAGGTCGAAGCTCCCCCAGAAGAAGTGAACCGGGCTGCACTTGCCGGTGAAGCGCGCGCGGAACTCCTCGAAGACGAGCGTGGCCTGCAGCAGCGCTCGCCACCAGCGCTCCACGGCTTTACCGTCATAGCTGGCGTGGTGCCCGTCCTCACCGAAGGGCGTAGTGTCGTCGGGAATCTCGACAGGCTGCTCCCAGATGCGCACCTCGATGCCCATGGAGCGCAGCGTGGCCATGAAGTCCCGGTAGAACTCCGCGACAGGCCGGGGCTCCAGCGCCATCACCCGGGACGTCCCACGGCTGGCGTGCACGTGCAGCTCGTGCGAGCGGAAGTCGAAGTCCACCTCGAAGGCGCCATCTCCGAAGGGGATGAGCCCCGTCGTCATGCCCCGCGCCGTCACGCGGAACGCGACGTTCCACCAGTGGTTCTGCGGCGGCGTCAGCGCCAGCTTCACCTTGCCGACGACCTGCGTGTACCGGTGCAGCGTGGCGTAGGTGTCCTGCCACGCCTCCAGCGGCAGCGGCGGCCACGCCGTGTCCCGGGTGTCCATGGGGCCTCCCTTCAAGCCGAGTCGGCATTCAGGGTGAGCCCCCACCGGCGCCCATGCCAGGGCGCCAGCCAGGGCCGCATGCCACCAGGGCGGGGACCAGAGGGCCAGCCCCCACGCGCCCTCTCAGGGACTACGGCTGCGCGAGCGCGCTGTCGATGGCCGCCTTCAGCTCGGCGCTGTCCGGCGTCACCGCGCTGGGGAATCCGGCCTTCACCTGACCGTCCTTGCCCACCACGTACTTGTGGAAGTTCCACTTGGGCGCGGGGTGGTGCTGAGACAGGAACGCGTAGACGGGCGACTGGCCGTCCCCCTTCGTCTTCACCTTCTCGAACATGGGAAAGGTGACCTTGAAGCGCAGCTCGCAGAACTTCTTGATGTCCTCCGACGAGCCCGGCTCCTGGCCGCCGAAGTCATTGGACGGGAAGCCCACCACCACCAGGCCCTTGTCCTTGTATTCCTGGTGGAGCTTCTCCAGGCCGGCGTACTGCGGCGTGTAGCCACACTCCGACGCGGTGTTCACCACCAGGACGACCTTGCCCTGGTAGCCGGACAGCTTCTCCGGCTTGCCATCGAGCCGGTTTGCGGAGAGGTCATGGAAGGACATGGGCTTCTTCTCACTCGTGGGTTCGGACTTCGCGGGGACGGGCTTCGGCGCCGCGGCCAGCGCCGGGGAGAGGACCAGCGCCGAGGCCAGGGTCAACAAGGGGAGGGTTTTCATGCCGCTCCCCAGGATGCCCCAGTCGCCCCCTCGTTTCACGCACGTCGCGCCGCGGCACGCGAGCGGGTGTCCTCGCCTGAAAAGAGCGACTTGAGCACCCGGCCGGTGGGCGTCTTCTGCTTCGCCACCTCGCGAGGCGTGCCCTCCGCGAC
>NZ_JAAIYB010000414.1 GCF_010894475.1 Myxococcus vastator | reverse complement strand
GGACGAGCAGCTCGTTCACCCCCAGCGCGCTCGCGATGACGGCGGCCACGCCGACAGCGGCGAGCACGCGCGTCTTCACCGCGGCCCGGCCCAGCCCCCAGAGCGCCTGGAGCACCACGGCGATGATGACCGGCTTCACGCCGTACAGCACGCCCTCCGCCGAGGGCAGGCTCCCGAAGCGCACATACGCCCAGGCCGCGGCCAGCGTGATGAGCATCGCGGGGAGGATGAAGCAGCCCCCGGCCACCAGCAGGCCCGGCCATCCGCTCCGCCGGTGCCCCAGGTGGATGGCCAGCTCCGTCGAGTTCGGTCCCGGAATGAGGTGGGTTGCCCCGAGCAGGTCGAGGAACTCCTCGCGCGTCAGCCAGCGGCGGCGCCGCACCACCTCATCCTCCATCATCGCGATGTGGGCCGCCGGGCCGCCAAACGCGGTGCACCCGAGCCGCAGGAAGAGCAGCGCCACCTCCCTCAAGCCGTGCGCGCCGTGACGCGGCTGCTCGGACGCCTCGTCAGACATGCGCATCCCCGCGCCGCCGCATCAGCCAGGTGTCCACCGACCAGGGGCCGGCGCCCACCCAGAGGAGGAAGAGCGCGCCGAGCAGCATCGCGAAGTCCGTGCGGGACGCATGCGCCATCTTCCAGAAGCCACTCGCCAGGAGGATGGGCACCTTGGTGGTGGCCATGGCCACCAGCATGGTGAGGATGAGCGGCACTGCAGCCAGCCGCGTCACCAGCCCCAGGAGCACCAGGGCGCCGCAGAGCAGCTCCACGGCGCCCACGAACGGGCCCAACACCTCCGGCGCCGGAAGGCCGATTCGCGCGAACCTGCCGGCGCCCACCTCGGCGGGGACGAGGAACTTCTGGAGACCCTCGGACACGAAGACGGCGCCCACCATCCACCGGATGAGCAGCGTGGCGGCGGGTGCCCGCGTCGCGAGGAGGCGCTCCCACAGGGCGGCCACGGACATCACCGGCCTATGTCAAAGCGGAAGGGCAGCAGTCCGCTGCCCAGCAGGAGCACCAGGACGGCCCCCAGGAGCGCGGCGAAGATGGCGAGCGCGGCGGGGCCCCCGGGAGAGGGGTCTATGGGTTCGCCCCGGGAGAGCGCCCGGTGGTTGCGCAGGAATCGATGGACGGCCACGACATTGGCGGCCATGCCAAACGCCACCATCAGCACGCCAGCCACCATGGACGCGGAGGCGTGCCCCGCGTCTGGAACCACCCCGGGCGCGGAGCTGCCCAGCACCCGGAGGAAGGCACCGAACCGCGCCACCACGAAGCCGAAGCCCATCATCGCCAGGCCGGTGCGTACCCAGGCCAGCAGCGTGCGCTCCGCGGCCCAGTCATAGCGTGCATCCCGCGCTGGCGGCATGGCGACCGGGGTGACGGGCGAAGGGCCTCGCGGGGCTGGCGTGTCGGAAGGGAGCTGCTCGGCGGGAAGGCTCACCCCGCCATCACATACCTTTCGCGGGGTCCCCTACAAGCCGGGGGGCTTTCGCCTCAGAAGAGCACCGGAACCAGCGACATCACCCAGGCATCCTGAGCGCTGGCGTCGCGGCCCCATTGCAGGCGCTGATAGCCCACGAGGAACTGCACGTCCTCGCTGGCGATGAACTCCACGCCAGCACCGAGCGTGACTTCCGACGTGGAGACGTCCCGTATCTCCAGGCCGTCCAGGCGCGGGGGTCCCTGGTGGAGGCCGTTCACCTCCAGTAACAGGACGAGCGCGCCTCGCAGCAGGGGCCACTCGCCAGCGAGGCTCCACGCCACGGAGTCACCCGCGGAGATGGAGACTCCACCCACCCGGGATGGAAGCGGATGGGACCAGGTCACCTGCAAGTGGAGGAGGACGGGGCGGACTCCCCGGGTCAGGTCGACGCCCAACATCAGGTCGGTGCTGCCCGTTCCGCGGACATCGGTGTCCAGCAACGCCGCGTCCGCGCTCACGGCCCGCCCGGTGGGGAGCTTCACCAGGCCCAGCAGCGTCAGCTCGGGGAGTCCCCCCCACCGTTTCCTTGAGCAGCACCGCGCGCGCGAAGAGCTGGGTATCCGACAGACCGGAGGACGCCGCCCTCTGTGAGTCTTCGCGGCGTCGCTGGTGCCGCCACTCCAGCTCCGCCCCGACGGCGAACCGGGTGGACAGCCCATATTCCAGGAAGAGCTGCAGGGCCGCCCTGTGCTGTGACTCATCTCGCTCCAAGGATTGATAGCGCCCGCGCTCGTCGAACTCTCCTCGGATGGACTCGAGGCTCAACAGGGGCTGGGCCGTCATCCGCCCCAGCGCAGTGATTGGCGCGGTGTAGGCGACGAATGGACCCGTCGTGGTGGGGCGATACACCTCGTCCGGAGGGCCGTTGGGCGCGGCCCCCTTGTCAGGGCGGGAGGTGGATTCCGGTGCGTCCCGCGCCGCATCCGCCGCTCCCGGTGGGGCTGCTCGCGCCGGGGATGACAGCGACAGGAGCGCCGCGACTGTGAGCGGCCAGACATCCAACTGCCCTGACATGGAAGGGGCCTCCGCGCGGAACGGGCAGAATCCGGTGACCTGGGCGCGGTGACAACTCATTCCCAGCCGGGACGCGGCGCAGCCGTCAGAAAGACGTCGGTGCGGGGCATCGCGGTGCGCACGAGGCGGCGGGAGAGCACGAGGTCGTCCTGCCCGAGCTCCGCGACCTGCCTGCTGGGCACGGGAAGTTGTCACACAACGGGCTGGCGCCAGGCGCGAGACAGGTGCTCCTGACCTTCCTCGACGAAGCGCCGCAGCAACTCGTCACGACCGTGCTTCCCGTTCTCCAGCAGGTACGCCAGCTCCACGGGCATCAGCACCTTGACCGTGACCAGTCGCACCTCTCCGGCCGGCATGGCGAAGCGGCCTGGCAGCGTGCTCGACGCCATGCCCAGCAACACCCCCACCCTGCCCTCCTTTGTCAGCAGCGGCTCGGGCATGTCCTGGCCAGAGACCTCCATGGAGAGGAAGCCCGCCTGCAACTTCTCGCGCACGCTTTCGTGTTCCGCGAGCTCATCCCCCACCCGCTCCAGCAGCAGCAGGGGCCAACTCTTCTCGACCTCTCCAAGCGGCTCGTTCGTCTCCAGGGCCAGCTCCAGACCAAAGCCCACGGACGGCGCCACCTCGTCCACGAAGAAGTCCGACAGCCCGTCTGTCACCAAAAGAGTCCGCCCTTCCGGGCGGTGGATGACACGCCAGACCTGGCGCCGGGCGGGCCAGCCGCCACCGACGACGATGGGGATGATGACCTCCTCGTCCAGCTTCCCCAGAGTGCGCCAAAAGGGCTCGCGGGCCGCATCCGTTTCATCCCGAAGCGCCAGGAGCCTCCGGTTGCGTTCGTGCTCCTCCGGACTGATAGCGCTCGGGCCGGTGACCTCCTTGAAATAGCAGCCCGTGACGCCCGCGCGTTCCAGCGCCTCCTTGATGTCCTCGGACACGATCAGCGCGATGCTCCACCCCCGGGTCCGGAACACCTTGGCGCCGCCCACCTTCGCCGGGTCGATGCGCATGCCCGACACACCGCGGTATTCCCCGACCTTCTCCGGGCGCCCATCCTCCGGCTGCCAGTACCGAACCTCCGTTGAGGCGCTGTCGTCGATGCACCGGATGAGCCGAGTCGCGACGAGGATGAAGTACGGCTCGGCCTGTCCGGCAACGTCGACGGGAAAGAGCTGCACGTCGTCTGGCGCCAGCTCCGCGAAGATGTGCGCCACCCTCTTGTGAACAATAGGGGTGACACCCACGCCCGCGAGGGAAAAATCCAAGGGACGCCCAAGATGGTCGATGGGGATCTTGAGTCGAGCTTCAACCTGGACAGGGCAGCCATCCGTGAACTGCCACGGGTCGTCCACCTCCTGCCCCTGTGAGGTCGTGGGGTCTCCCAGCAGCCAGCGTCCCTGGAGCTCCATGTCATCAGCCAGGTCAAAAAATCGCTTCGCCATGAGTTCTTCCTCGCCTCACTTAGTCCTACAGTTGTAGTTCGGAAGCCTCCGCAGTCTTCCCTCTGTTGAAGCAACAGGAGGGGGAGGAGCGAGACTTCCCATGCAGCATCCATCGACCACAGAAGCGCAGGCGCCGGAAGTCCGGCTGGTTGGCCGTCTCACGACGGAGTTGGATGCGGTGGGCGCCTGGCTGCAGCCGCACTTCCGCCGACGCGAGGCGCATGCCACCGCAGTCGAATATGTGAAAGCGTTGCTGGGACGGGCGCAGCGCAAGAATGCGTGGGGCCTGTCGGAGGACGCGGGACACCGAGCGCCCTATGCCTTCCAGCACCTGCTGTTGCGTGCGAAGTGGGACGTGGATGCGGTACGAGACGACGTGCTGGAGTACGCGCGCCGGGCACTGGGCGAAGGCGGCATTCTGGCGGTGGACGAGACGGGCTTCCTGAAGAAGGGGGAAAAGTCCGTGGGCGTGGCGCGCCAATACACTGGCACTGCGGGCAAAGTGGAGAACGCGCAGGTGGGCGTCTTCCTCTCGTACGTGACGCCTCGTGGGCATGCGCTGGTGGACCGGGAGTTGTACCTGCCGGAGTCGTGGGCGGAGGACGCGGCGCGCCGCGAAGCGGGAGGCATTCCGGACGAGGTGGGCTTCGAATCCAAGCCGGCCCTCGCGCAAGGCATGCTGCAGCGGGCACTGGGCGCGGGACTGAAGCCCGCGTGGGTGGTGGGGGATGAAGTCTACGGGCGCGACTCCACCCTGCGCCGCTTCCTCGAAAGCTTGCACCAGCCCTACGTGCTGGCGGTGGCCTCCAACACACACGTCTGGCGCGGCTTCTACCAAGTGAAGCCGGGCGACATGGTGAAGGAAGTCGCGCCAGAGGGCTGGGTGCGCCTGTCCGCGGGGACGGGCACCAAGGGGCCGCGCCTCTACGACTGGGCGCGCATTCGGCTCAATCGGCACCTGGGCCTGTCGCGGTGGCTGCTGTTTCGCAGAAGCCTCGCGGACGGGAAGGTAGCCTTCTACGTGGCCCACGCCCGACGTAATGCCTCCCTGGCGTCGCTGGTGCAAGCGGCGGGCAGTCGGTGGGCCGTGGAGGAGGACTTCGAGTCCGCCAAGGGCGAAGTGGGCCTGGCCGACTACGAGGTGCGCACTTGGACGGCTTGGCACCGGCACATGACGCTGTGCCTGGTGGCCCACGTCTTCCTCGCCGCTGCACGTGCCATGGCCAACCTGCCACCCCAGGAGGGACTGCCCCCAAAAGCCCTCGGCCTGCCGGTGCGAAGAAACCCAATGCGCGCATTTCTCGCTCGGCGCGGCCTTCACTGACGGCCCTCGTCCGCTACTCCGTCCAGGAAGTGCGAGGGCTCCTGCTTTCTCTCCTCCGGCGGACCGTCGTGCCACTCGCACACGTCTTGGCCTGGAGTCGCTGGCGACGCCACCACCAAGCCGTGGCCATGCACTGTCACTATCGGGCGCGAGGAGCGCGACTCAAACTACAACTGTAGGATTAGAGGTCCTAACAAAACCTCGCCACTTGGCAGGGGCATGCCCATCTTCGTGGCATGCCTCGCCGTGAACTGGTCCCGGACGCATTCTGGCGCCGCATCCAGCCTCTGCTTCCAGCTCGTCCGCCCAAGCCCAAGGGTGGACGTCCTCCAGCAGACGACAGGGCGTGCTTACGCGGCATCATCTTCGTGCTGAAGACGGGCATCCAGTGGGAGGAGCTGCCTCGCGAAGTGTTCGGCGTCAGCGGCATGACGTGCTGGCGCCGACTGCGCGATTGGTACCAGGCCGGAGTGTGGCAGGCGCTCCAGCGGGAGTTGCTGGCCGAATTGCGCAGGAAAGGACGGCTCGACCTCCGCCGTGCCTCTGCTGACTCCTCCAGCGTGCGCGCTCTCAAAAGGGGGCTGCAACGGGCCCCAACCCGACGGACCGAGCGAAGGCGGGCAGTAAGCATCATCTTCTCGTCGACCGCCGAGGCCGTCCGCTCGCGGTGCGCCTGACGGCGGCCAATCGTCCCGATGTGCGCGAGTTGCTTCCCCTGGTCGACGCGGTGCCGCCCATACGTGGGCGCCGAGGCCAGCCTCGACGACGGCCGACCAAGGTGCACGGCGACAAGGGCTACGCGTCGGCAGCGAATCGCCGAGGCCTGCGTGAGCGCGGCATCACCCCTCGTATTGCTCGGCCCGGAATCGACTCTTCCGAGCGGTTGGGGCGCTACCGCTGGGTGGTAGAGCAGCGCCTGGCCATCCTCCACCGGTTCCGCCGCCTGCGCATGCGCGAAGAGCGACGCGCCGACATTCACGAAGCGTTCCTCCTGCTCGCTTGCGACCTCATGCTGCTACGGTCGCTGGTCCGGTTTTGTTAGGACCTCTTAGCCCGCGTCACCAGCATGTTGAGTTCGGTACCCGGCTTGGAGACCTGCACAGCCAAATCCCTCAGTTCCGCCGTCAAACTTTCACGACACTGATGGATGCTCCTGCAGCGCCTCGTTGCGTACTGCAGTCGGCGGAAGACCTCTCGATGGTACTCCACGGGGTGGGGCCCCTTGTGGCCCGGCACGCGGACTTTGTTGGCAGCGTCATCGAGTGACATGCCCGCCCGGTCGAAGATCTTCTGGAAAATGGGTGACCACGGGCCACCGCTGTTGGTTGAGTCCCACCACTTGATCGTCGCGATGTGGTGCTCGTGGGCAGCGGTCGCCAGCGGCTCGGATGCCACGGCGCGCGTGCCTCGTGCCGTCTCCGCGACAGCCTCCGGGTCCAGTGCGATGGTGATGACGCCTCCCGGTGCCACCGCCACCGAGGTGACCTGTCCCGCCGCCGCCAGCCGGAAGCCGCCCTGCCCAGCGCCCACCAGCGAGGCTTGCGCGGAGCCGGGGAGCGTGGGCACCCTCGTCGCCAACGTCTGCGCCGTGCTGCCCAGCGCCGCCATCGCGAGCATGACGAACGCCCGCGCCGCGTTCTGCCCCATCACCCTCCCGTACTTCTCTCCCGCGCCCTGAAGCTCATCGAAGGTGGTCGCCGCCTCCACCTCCTTCGCCAGCACCCTCCAGCCCTGGACGAGGCTCCACACCGTGTCCCACCCCAAGTAGGCGATGAGCGCCACCGTCAGCGTCGCGGCGATGCCCTTCGAAAGCAGCGGCTCGGGCACCAGCCATAATCCGAAGTAGATGGCTCCCGTGCCGACTCCCTTGGCCGAGGTGACGGCGACGCGGTGCGAGCCATCTTCTGGACCGCCTCCGCGAACTCGTCCTCGTCCAACTCGACGGGCTCCGAATCCGCGCGTGGCGTGTAGATGCCAGGCCGGCCCTCGCCCGTGTCCAGGCGCACCACCCGCGAGGTGGCACAGCCCGTGCCCACCAGCATCAGCAGGACCACCGCTCCCCAGCGCAGCGTCATGTCCTTCTCCGCGTCATCGCTCCCCATCCCGAGGAGCGAATTCACTCAATTCCAGAGAAGACTGTCACTGCATCAGGGCATGAGGAAAAGGCGCCTCATGCTGCGGCATAGGCGCCTCACGTCCCCCCACCACAGGACCGACGTCGGACCTCGTCAGCCGTCCCCCTTGCACAC
>NZ_JAAIYB010000413.1 GCF_010894475.1 Myxococcus vastator | reverse complement strand
GCGCGGGACAAGGCGCGCGTATCGGAGAAGAAGTTCGGTTACTTCCAGGACGATGAGGCCCTGGCGCTGGAGGCGTACCAGGCCATGGGCCTGGTGGAGCGGGAGCCCGGCGTGTTCTCTCGCCATCCGCTGGCGTTCCTCGTCGAGGCGGCGGATGACATCTGCTACGCGGTCATCGACCTGGAGGACTCGGCGAAGCTGGGGCTGATTCCCATCAAGGATGCGTGTGAGCTGCTGGACGCGGTGTTGCCGAAGCCAGTGAATGGCCCCGTGCGCCCGCCGCCGTCGCATCCGGAGACGCGGCTGGCGCAGGCGCGAGCGCGGGCGATTGGCGAGCTCATCCAGGCGTGCGTGAAGGTGTTCCTGGAGAACGTGGAGGCGATGGAGGAGGGGAAGTGGGAGACGCCGTTGGCCGCTGCGTATGCCGACGTGGCGAAGCCGTTGAAGGCCATCCGCCACCTCACGCGGCGCTACGGCTATGAGAGCGAGCGCGTGCTCCAGATTGAGAGCGCGGGCTTCAAGACGCTGGGCGGCCTGCTGGACATGTTCGCGATGGCGGTCGTCACCGACACGCCGAACCGCGAGGAGAAGAAGCTGCGGCAATTGCTGCCACTGGACCTCTTCCAGCGTCCGGAGCACGCCCGGGACACGGCGGAAGCGCCCGCGTCCCGGGATGAAGCCATCACCGAGGCGGTGGCCCGGCTGTCGAAGTACCAGCGATTGCTGTGCGTGACGGACTACATCTCCGGCATGACGGACGGCTTCGCCGTGGAGTTGTTCCAGCGGCTGTCTGGCATCAAGCTGCCGACGTGATTCGCGTGGCGGGCTTCAGTCCCCAGCAACGGCAATCTGCCAGTCGCCTTCGGGGGTGATGCCCACGCGCAGGCCAAGGTAGCTGCCCTGGTCCTTCATCCCCTCGATTTCCTCGTCCGGGTAGACGCCCTTGAGCGCGCCCCAATCCTTGTCGGACGTCGCGCCGGTGACGTGGACGGCAGGCCAGAAGTAGAGATTGCCCTGCTTCGCGTAGGGCAGGTTCAGGACCTTGACGATGCGCGCCAGCTCCGGGTTGCCCAGCTTCTCCGCTGCACGCCAGTACTCGCCCGCGTCGGTGCCGTCGCCGAAGGTGAACCGCACGGCCTTGCCATTCTCGTCCGCCAGGGTGTTGAGCGCCGTGTAATCACAGGCCACCGACGCGGCGATGATGCGCTGACGCATCGACTCCACGGGCGCTGGCAACGCCGGAGCGGCTGGCGCCACGCGCGGAGACAAGCTCGCCGCTGAGCAGGTGCCCTGCTCCGCGGCCGGCGCTCCCGTGTACTCGCCGACGCCCGAGTCGGCATTGGCGGCTCCCGCCGTTGCCGAGCCCGGCACCGCGGCATCCGAGCTGCCCGCGCCCTGGGGCTCCGTGCTTGGGGCGGAGGGGTGCCCCTTGTCCGGTGCGACAGGAACGACAGGCGCGGCGGCGGGGCTGGAGGTCCGCTCGGTGCAGGCGACGAGCGAGGCGACGACACAGAGAGAGATGAGTGAAGTCCGGTTCATGGCCCGCCCGTTGTAGTCCAGCGGACAGGCGGCAGGCTCCGGATTCCGCTGCTCAGCCGCCGCCTTTGGGTGAATCGATGACGACGGCGAAGGGGTCGAAGGGCTTGTCATCCTTCTTCTTCGTGGTCGGCATCCCGAACTCGCCGGTGGGGTGTTCGGGCCGGACTGACGTGTACGGGTCTATCTTCACCGGAACACCAAACACCTTCGGGCTCTTCTTGGGTCCGTCGCTCATGCCGCCCATGCTACCGCAGCGGCCCCCCGCCTGTTCGGCTGCACCGGCAAGGCGTCTTCTTGGGCATTCGGCCCGCCAGGGCGATACTTCCTGCCCATGTGTGGCCGTGTCACCGTTCGAACCTCTCCTGAGCAGATTGTCACCGGGCTGGGCCTCGCGGGCATCCGTACCGCCGTGGAGCGTCCGCGATTCAATCTCTGTCCCACGCAGTTGATGCCCGTGGTGACCAATGATGGCGCGCGGATGCTGGACGCCTTCCGCTGGGGCCTCGTGCCGTCCTGGGCGAAGGACCCCGCCATTGGCAACAAGCTCATCAACGCCCGAGGCGAAACGGTGGCGGAGAAGCCCAGCTTCCGCTCCGCGCTCAAGCGGCGCCGGTGCCTCGTCGTGGTGGATGGCTGGTACGAGTGGAAGCAGTCCACGAAGCCGAAGACGCCGTTCCACTTCCACCGCAAGGACGGGCAGCTCCTGACGCTCGCGGGGCTGTGGGAGGAGTGGACCGCGCCCGACACGGGCGAGGTGCTCAACACCTGCACCCTCATCACCACCGGCCCCAACGCGCTGATGGCGCCCATCCATGACCGGATGCCCGTCATCCTCGAGCCGGCGGCCCAGGAGGTGTGGCTGCGTCCGGAGCCGCAGGAGGCCTCGGTGCTGCTCCCGCTGCTGGTGCCCTTCTCCGAGGAGTCACTGGACGCCTACGAGGTGTCGCGCGTGGTGAACTCCCCGGCGAACGACACCCCGGCGTGTGTGGAGCGCGTGGCCGCCTGAGCCGCGCGCCTCAGCCGCGGCGGCGGACCTTCGCGTCGAGGCTCCACGGCCCCGCGCCGATGAGCGCGATGGCCGCCATGACGGTGAGGTAGAGCAGCGCCAGCTCCATGCGGCCGAAGGGGTCCGCGCGGTGCCGGTAGAGCGCCACCACCATGGTGAAGCCCGCCATCGCCGCCGCCGGGCGCGTGAAGAGGCCCACGGCCACCAGCAGCCCGCCCAGGAACTCCGCCAGCGTGGCGCACCAGGCGAAGAACGTCGGGAACGGGAAGCCGAGCTGCGCCACGCCCGCCGCGAACCTGCTCATGTCGCCAGTGAGCTTGGACAGGCCGTGTCCCAGCGCCAGCGAGAGACCGAACACCACGCGAATCAACGTCAAACCCACCGCGGACTTGCCCACCATGCCATGGACCTCCCAGGTCGCCCGCGCATCCTCGCACGGCGGCGTGCGTCACGCTGCGTTACGCGGAGCGCTTGGGCGCGCGCATGTCGCTGATGGCCAGCGGATGCCGGGCGCCCTGAGGCGAGACGAGCGCGGCGTCGAGGACGAAGTCCTGGCCCATGCGGAGCTCCAGCGTGGTGGGGCCCTTGTGGGTGGTGCGCCAGTCCAGCTCGACGCGGACGGTGCCCAGCAGCTCGCGGTCCACGGTGGTGGTGTCCAGCGCCTCGAACAGGGCGATGGAGAGCGGCCCGGGAATCATCGGCAGCTCCAGCGTCACGGACTTCGTCGCGGGCACGGGGGTGTTGGCGGGGATGACCTCGTGCTGCGCGCCGCCGGGGACCATGATGCTGATGGGCATGGGCACCACGTCCGCCAGGCCCGAGATTCCGCGCGCCAGGTTCCGGCCGAGGATGGCCGCGCCCACCGCCACGCCGAGCTCCGGGTGCACCTCCTTGTCGGAGGACAGGCGCTTGAAGTGGGAGAAGCGCTGACGGATGGCGGGCATGCGCGTCTGACCGCCGACCAGGACGAGCTCGTCAATCTGGTCGGGCTTCAGCTGCGCGCGCTCCAGCACGTCGTCGCAGGCGGAGGCGGTGCGCTCGATGAGCTGGAAGACCATCTCCTCCAGGCGCTTGCGGGTGAGCGTGTAGTCGAAGTCGATGAAGCCGCCGTCCTTCTGGGCGATGCACGGCACGCGGAGCACCGTGGCGTCGCGCTGGCTCAGCGACATCTTCGCGGACTCGGCGGCGAAGACGAGCCGCTGCATCACCACCTTGTTCCCGCGCAGGTCGATGCCGTGCTTCTGCTGGAAGTCGTCCACCAGCATCTCGACGATGCGCTCGTCGAAGTTGGCGCCGCCCAGGAAGGCGTCACCGCCGGTGGCCAGCACCTTCACCACCTTGTTCTGCACCGCGAGCAGGGTGGCGTCGAAGGTGCCGCCGCCCAGGTCGAACACCATCACCGTCTGCTCGGGGTTGCGCAGGTTGGCGTAGTAGAGCGCCGCCGCCGTCGGCTCGTTGACGATGGCGCGCACCTGGAGCCCGGCCTGCTCCGCGGCGTGGCGGACCGCCGCGCGCTGGCGGCTGCTGGCATGCGCGGGCACGGTGAGCACGCACTCGCGGAAGGGCGTTCCGGCGGCGTGGTTCGCCAGCGTGAGAATCTGCTGGATGATGAGGTGCGCCACGTCCGTCAGCGACGTCTGCTTCCCGTACATCGTCACGGCCGTGTAGCCGTCCTCGGCCTCCACGAGCTCGAAGGCGTACTTGTCCTTGTGCTGCGTGACGTACTCGGACTGGAAGCGGCGGCCCAGGAAGCGCTTGGCGCCGAAGACGGTGTGGCGCGGGTCGTCAATGATTTGCCGCCGCGCGGCGTGGCCGACGATGGCCTTG
The DNA here is from genome assembly GCF_010894475.1 of Myxococcus vastator. GTDB lineage: Bacteria > Myxococcota > Myxococcia > Myxococcales > Myxococcaceae > Myxococcus > Myxococcus vastator. The sequence goes on along the minus strand of NZ_JAAIYB010000413.1, from coordinate 3,180 downwards.
TCCGCCGCGTGGAACCAGACGACGGAAGGCAGCGTGACGCTCTTGTCCGTCACCGGAACGACGCGAAGCTTGCCGGCCTTGTCGAAGAAGGCCGCGGCGGTGTTGGTGGTCCCGAAGTCGATGCCAAGGATGGAGCCCGTACTCATCACCGCGGACTCTCCCACGTCCCGTCGGCGCGTTCAGCCCCTGAAAGCGCCCCGCGTCCAACGTGGGTGGGTCACTTGAAGCCCGGTTGCTCTTCGCTTCACTCCCGGGCGGCGCTGCGCGGTGACGGGCAGCGGAAATGTGCCGCTGGGTGGCTGGCGGCTGTGACAGCTCTGTTGCGAATCGCTGCTCTAGGTCGAATTCAGGTGAAATCACGCACTGCGGCTTGATGGAGGGGGATGTAGGTGGCAGTCTTCGTACTGTAGGTGGATTTTCCACGGACTCAGTGAGGACTTGCCATGACTGGAATTGATCGCTCTTCGTCTTCGAGAAGCTCCCAGCGGGATTCGCGGGTGTCTGGAGGGGACTCCGCTCGGGGCCTCCGGAACGAGGCGAACCGGCGGGAGGACGCGCGGCAGCCGGAGCAGAACCAGCCCAAGGGCTATTCGGTGAAGGACGGCTGGGATTCGCGGCCCGCCCATGCGGCGAAGCAGCTGCAGCCGGCGGCCGAAGCCCAGCCCGTGCTGGCGGAGGGGGAAGTTGCCGCCGCGACGGAGCCTGACGTCGACTGGGACTTCATCGCCGAGCAGGAGGGCCGGGCGGTACAGGACGGCTATGTCCCGGACGCGGCGGGCAGCAACAGCGGCGTCACCGTGGGCACGGGCGTGGACCTGGGCGCGCGGGACATGGCCGACCTGGACCGGCTCGGCCTGTCGGACGCGCTGAAGACGAAGCTGGAGCCCTACCTGGGCAAGCAGGGCCAGGAGGCCGCGGACTTCCTGGCGGAGAACCCGCTGAACCTGACGGCGGACGAGGTCAAGGAGCTGGACCGGGCCGTGAAGGGCGAGGCGCTGGACAACGTGGTCAATGAGTACAACACGGAGGTCGACCGCCTCAACGCCGCGGACGGTGGCAGCCGGCCGAGGTTCGCGGAGCTGCCGCGGGAGATGCAGACGGTGATTGCCTCCGTGGGCTTCCAGTACGGCTCGCTGAAGACGGCCACGCCCAACTTCTTCGCGCAGGTGACGGAGCAGCGGTGGGACGACGCGAAGGCCAACCTGGAGGACTTCGGTGACCGCTATCCGTCACGCCGGGGTCGCGAGGCGGACCTGCTGGGCGAGGGCATCGCGACCCTGAGCTGAGCCGCCTGTTTCAAACGAGGCCCGGAGCGCGGCGCAGACGCCGAGGCTCCGGGCCTTTTCATGTCCGGTGGCATCGCCTCGATGTTCGCCCAGGCTGTCTGGGAATGAGAGGGAGCCGGTCGCCAGGGAGAATGAATGTCAGGCAATCACGACTCTGAACTTCCCCGCCGCAAGCCCAAGGCCTTCATCTTCTTGGAGAGTAACCGTTCACCGGTTGGAGCCTGCTTGAAGGGACTGCCGGGCAGCGGACGGTGGGCGGGACGGCGCTCGACGGTGGCGGCCGTGGCGTGACACACCGCCACTCGTGGCGGAGTTCGACCCCAAGGATGCGCGCATCGCGGAATTGGAAGCGCAGGTGGCCGCGCGCGACGCGGTCATCGTCGAGCTGATGGCGAAGGTGGAAGCCCTCACGGCGCGCGTGGCTGAGTTGGAGGCGCGGCTGAGGCAGAATTCGAGCAACTCCTCGAAGCCGCCCTCCTCGGACGTCCCGGGCACACCGCGCCCGCCGAAGAAGCCGACGGGGCGTCGACCCGGCGGCCAGCCCGGGCACAAGAAGCATGAGCGAGGGTTGCTGCCACCTGAGGAGGTGCAGCACTTCGTCGAGTTGGTCCCCAAGGAGTGTAGGGGCTGTGGAAGTTGGCTGGTCGGCAGGGATTCCGAGCCGCGCCGCCATCAGGTGGTGGAAGTTCCGCCGCTGTCGGCCATTGTCACCGAGTACCGCAGCCACGCTTTGGAGTGCGGCGCGTGCGGCGCGTGCGGCACGGTGACGCGGCAGCCGGTGCCCGCGCACGCCAGCAGCGCCTTCGGGGACAAGCTGAGCGCGCTGGCCAGCCTTCTGGTGGGCAAATACAGGCTGTCCAAGCGGCTGGTGAAGGACGCCCTCTCGGACATGCTGGGCGTGGAGGTGTCAGTGGGCAGCGTCAGTAATCTCGAAGGGGAGATGACGGACGCCCTGTCCCCAGCGGCGGCCGAGGCCCTCTCGTACGTGCAAGCGGCCGACAAGGCCCACGCGGACGAGACGGGGTGGGTGGAGGGGCGCAAGGAGGGCCGGGGCCATCGTGCCTGGCTGTGGGTGGCCGCCACGGCCCTGGTGGTGGTGTTCCAAATCGCGCGAAGCCGTGGCGGTAAGGTGGCCAAGGCCCTGCTGGGTGAGGACTTCCTGGGCATCCTCACCACGGACAGGTGGGCTGGGTATGACTGGTATGACAAGGGCCTGCGCCAACTCTGCTGGAGCCATATAACGCGCGACTTTCAAGGCTTCATCGACCGCGGAGGCGAAGGCTGCCGCATTGGCGAGCGGTTGATGCGCGAGCGCCACCGCTTCTTCAAGTGGTGGCACCGGGTGCGCGACGGGACGCTGGCTCGAGAAGACTTCGAGCAGCGGATGAAGAAGGTACGACGCACGGTGGGCCGACTGTTGCGTGAGGCCGAGGTTCGCGCGGAGAAGAAGACGGCGGGCATGGCACGAGAAATCCTCAAGCTGGAGGAGTGCCTCTGGACCTTTGTCGACGTGCCCGACATCGAGCCGACGAACAACTTCGGCGAGCAGTGCATCCGCCATGCTGTCATGTGTCGCAAGACGTCCTTCGGGACGCAGGGCCCCGATGGTAGCCGTTTCGTCGAGCGAATCTTCACGACGGTGACGACGCTCAAGCTGCAGAACCGAGGTGTGCTGGAGTTCCTGACGGACACGCTGGGGGCGCACCGCCGCGGCCTTCAAACACCCTCGCTACTACCTCTGGCTGAAGCCCCTCAGTTCGCTGATGCCGCATAAGCCGGTGAACGGTTAGGGCCCGCTCAGGAATTAGTTAGCCGAATAGGGGAATAGCCAGAGGGGCCGAGCGCGTTGGCCGGGTATGGACGCGGAAAAGGCCGTGGCGGAGCGATACCAGGC
>NZ_JAAIYB010000412.1 GCF_010894475.1 Myxococcus vastator | reverse complement strand
CTGAAGGGCCTGGTGCAGCAGGAGCCGCTGGCGCTGAGCCTGCGGCCCGGCGTGGGGCCTGTCCGGGCGGCGCAGGCGCTGGCCGCGCTGGAGCTGGGCCGCCGCTCGCAGCGTGCCGGGGAGCGCAGGCCCAGGCTGCGCACGCCGAGGGAGATTGCCGCGTACCTGGCGCCGGTGCTCGGGGCGCTGCGGCGCGAGGTGTTCCACGTCCTGTGCTTCAACGCGCGCAACGTGCTGCTGCATGACGCGCGCGTGGCGGAGGGCACCATGAACACCTGCCCGGTGGACCCGCGGGAGGTGTTCGCCGCGGCGCTCACCTCGCGCGCCACGGCCATCGTCCTGGCGCACAACCACCCTTCGGGGGACCCGGAGCCCAGCGTCCAGGACGTGGGCCTGACGCGGCACCTGGTCGCGGGGGCGCAGCTGCTCAACATCAAGGTGCTGGACCACGTGGTGATGGGAGACGGCGGCTACGTGTCGATGCTGGAGCGCGGGCTGATGCCGGACGAAGCACAGGAGAAGCGGCGGACGTGGAGCGCGAATGGAGGCGGCGGATGATGGTGGGCATGGTGGGGTTGTGGGGCGCGGTGCAGGTGGAGCTGCTGGAGGACGTCCGGGCGCAGGTGGTGCGGCTGGACACCGGACAGGCCTGCACGGTGGAGCGCGCGTCGCTGCCCAAGGGCGTGCGCGAGGGTGACGTCGTGGTGGATGGCCGGCTGGAGCCAGGGCAGACGGAGGCGCGGCGGCAGGACGTCGCGAGGATACGGGCGAGGCTGGCTGTTCCGGTTCCACCCCAGTTCGACCTGTGAGTGGAGGCCGCGCGCCGGCCTCGTTTCCGTTGACGGCTGGACCAGGATGATGAACATGCGCGCGATGCCGGTGGACCTGCCCTACCTTGAGGAAGCACAGCAGGGGCTGGTCCGCCACTTCGGCCTGTCCCGGTTCCGGCCAGGGCAGGACCAGGTCATCTCCTCCGTCCTGAGCGGCCGCAACACGGTGGTGGTGATGCCCACCGGCGCGGGCAAGAGCCTGTGCTACCAGCTGCCCGCCACCCTGCTGCCGGGGCTGACGCTGGTGGTGTCGCCGTTGATTGCCCTGATGAAGGACCAGGTGGAGCAGCTCACCGCGCGGGGCATTCCGGCGACGTTCATCAACTCCTCGCTGTCCGACCTGGAGCGCGCGGAGCGGATGCGCAAGCTGCGCGCGCGTGAGTACAAGCTGCTGTACGTGGCGCCCGAGCGCTTCCGCAGCATGAGCTTCCTGGAGACGGTGTCCGCCCTGGGCGTGGACCTGCTCGCCGTGGACGAGGCGCACTGCATCTCCCAGTGGGGGCACGACTTCCGGCCGGACTACGCGCTGCTCGGACAGGTGCGCAAGCGGCTGCGTCCGCCGCGCACGGTGGCGCTCACCGCCACGGCCACGCCGGAGGTCCGCGCGGACATCGTGCGCGTCCTGTTGATGAAGGACCCGCGGGAGTTCGCCATGGGCTTCGACCGCCCGAACCTCTTCCTGGGCAAGCAGGAGGTGGGCGGCGACGCGGACCGGCACGAGGCCTGCGCGCGGCTGGCGTCCACGGGCGGGAGCGGCATCGTGTACTGCTCCACGCGGCGCGCGGCCGAGGGCATCTTCTCCGAGCTGCACGGGCGCGGGGTGAAGGCGGTGCTCTACCACGCGGGCATGGATGACGACGCCCGGCGCCGCGCCCAGGACACCTTCATGGCCGCCAAGGAAGCGGTGGCGGTGGCCACCAACGCGTTCGGCATGGGCATCGACAAGCCGGACATCCGCTTCGTCGGCCACGCCAACATCCCCCGGGCGGTGGAGGCGTACTACCAGGAGATTGGCCGCGCGGGCCGCGACGGACAGGCCGCGCGCGCGGTGCTGCTCTTCAACCACTCGGACGTCTTCACCCAGGAGCGGCTCATCCAGAGCAGCCACCCGGCCGAGGCCATCTTCGGGGACGTGTGGAACGTGCTCCAGTCGGTGGAGGAGTTCGAGCGAGGCGTGCACGCGCTCGCGGGCACGGTGAACGCCAGCGAGTTCGAGGTCAGCGCGGCGCTGCGCATCCTCGAACGCGAGGGCAAGGTGGAGCGCGGTGGCCGCGGCGAGGGCGAGCACGGCATCACCCTGCTGGAGAAGGCCACCTCCGCGCAGCCGCACTCGCCGGACGCGCAGCGGCTGCTCAAGTCCCTGCTGGAGACGTCCCCCGTGGGCCGGCAGCTCACCACGGAGCTGCCCATCCTCGCGCGGCGCATCGGGCTGTCGGTGGACGAGGTCCGCCACGCGCTGGGCCTGCTGGAGAAGGCCCAGGTGGCCAAGGTCCGGCGCCCCTTCGCCGGGCGCTCCATCCGCGCGTTGGAGCGGGTGCCCTTCCGCGAGCTGGGGCTCGACCTGAGCCACGTGCGGGAGCAGGAGCGGCAGAACCTGTCGCTGCTGCGACGGATGACCGAGTACGCCTATACGGACCGGGACAAGAAGTGCCGGCGCTCGGCCATCCTCCACTACTTCGGCCAGCGCGACGCCCACACGTCGTGTGGCAACTGTGACGTGTGCGCGCCGGAGAAGATGCCCACGCTGCTGGCCCACGGGCCGGCCGCGTCGCGCTCGCGTGGCATGGGCTCCGCGGCGGCGCCGGTGGTGACGAACTACAGTGAGCTGGCCTCCACGGAGCTGCGGCGCTGGCGCAAGGAGCTGTCGAAGGACTTGGGCGTCGCCCCCTTCATCATCTTCAACGACGCCACGCTGCTGGGCCTGTCCGCGGCGCTGCCGGTGGACCGGGAGGGCTTCCTCGCGGTGAAGGGCACCGGGGAGAGCCGCTGGGAGCGCTTTGGCCCCAAGGTGGTGGAAATCTGCCTGATGGCGCGCGCCGCGGGCCATGAGCCCCAGGCCATGCCGGACGCCGCGGTGCGCGCGCGCAAGCCCGCGCTTCGGCGCCGGAGCTGAAGTCGCGGCCGCCCTCAGGGGTGCCGGCGTCCGCCCTCGCGCGGGGCCCGGCGCGCCAGCAGCGTCCGGACGCCGCCCATCACCGTGCCCACCACCATCGCGAGCAGGAAAATCACGACCATGGTGGTGAGCCCGAAGACGACGCGCACGCCCACCTCGGAGATGCGGCCGGAGAAGTAGGCCGCTCGCAAGGGCTCCATGGCCCCCGTCAGCTCCAGGGCTCGCGCCGGCAGCGAGTCCAGCGACAGCGACAGCCGCTGGAGGAAGCGCGAGGGGAAGTAGCGCAGGGCGAGCTCCACCCCGAGCCCCAGCAGCAGGTAGACGAGCGACAGCAGGAACGCATTGCCCCACATGATGTGCAGCAGGGGAGAATCCGTTCGGGAGGAGAAATACCTCACGCTACCTCGCCGCCTTCTTCTTGAGGCTGGGCAGGGCCTTCTTCACCCGCGCGGCCTCATTCGCGCCACCGGCCAGCTTCAGGAACGCCTCATAGGACTCCACGGCCCGAGGCAGGGCGCCGGGCTCGCGCACCAACGCATCCGCGAGCGCCAGGCGCGCCAGGCCGTCCGCCGGCTCCAGCTCCACGGCCTTCTCCAGCGCGGCCCGGGCCACGTCCTCCTGTCGCTGCTTGAGCGCCACCATTCCCAGCGCGAGCTGGGCGCGCCCATCAAAGGGCGCCAGGCGCACGGCCTCATCCGCCGCGGCGCGGGCATCCTTCACGGCCCCCGCCCCCAGCAGCGCGCGCGCCATGGTGGCCCGCGCGAAGGCCTTGTCCCAGACAGTCGGCGCCCTGGCCGCCAGGTCCTCCAGCGTCCGCGCGGCGCCCCGCCCACCGCTCGGCAACTGCGCGTACAGCTCGCCCACCCGGCCACAGGTGGCGTCAGGCCCTTCCCGCCGGGCCGCGGCGAAGGCCGCCTCCGCGTTGCCGCTGTTGCCCTGGCGCATGAAGGCGAGGGCAATCTCACAGAACGTCTCCGCGTCCTTCGGGTCCAGCTTGTTGGCGCGCTCCAGCGCCGAGAAGCCGGCCCGCGCGTCTCCCGCGCCGAAGAGGATGGCCGCGCGCAGCTTGTGCGCCTCGGCGTCATTCGACAGCAGCTTCACCGAGCGCTGCACCGCGCCCTCCGCGTCCTTGCGGCGGCCCGCGTGGAACAGCGCCAGCGCGAAGCCCTTGTGCGCGGCCGCGCTTCCCGGGTTCTCCAGCTGCCACGCCTCGAACTGCTTGAGCGCCTCCTGCGTCCGCCCCAGGGCCAGCAGCGTGCGCCCCAGCGCGTCCCGGGCCTCGCCGTGCGCCCCGTTGCGCTCCACCGCCTCCGTCAGCGGCTTGAGGGCCATGTCGGGCAGCCCACGCGACAGCATCAACCGCCCCAGCGAGCACGCGGCCTCGTAGTCACGCGGGTCCTTCTGGGCCTCCTCGAACAGGGCCTGCGCCTTGTCGTAGGCCCGCTCGCGCCAGTAGAGCTGCCCCAGCGCCAGCCGCATGTCGTTGCGAGGCCGCTTCGCCGCGTGCAGGGCCTTCTCCAGCAGCTCCCGCGCCTGGGCGCCGTGGCCCTCGGCGGCATCCGCCAGGGCCAGCCAGGAGACGGCCTCCGGGGGGTACCGGTCATTCACACGCGTGCGCGCCAGCTCCGCGCGGGCCTTCTTCCAGTCTCCCAGGCGCGCGTACGCGGCGCCGCGCACCAGGGACACCTTGCGGCCCCCATCGGCGTCCAGCCGGGTGAGCACCTCGCGCTCCCGGTCGCGGTCCAGCAACGTGCGGCCCAGTCCTTCGCGGGCCTCTTCGCTCGTGGGCCGCAGCTTGAGCGCGGCCTCGTAGGCGGCCTGCGCCGCGTCCAGCGTCCCGGCCGCGCGACTGGCGGCGCCCAGCGCGAGCTGGAACTCGAAGGCCAGGGGCCCCTGGGCGCCCTTGGAGAGCAGCGCGCGGGCCTCGGCGTGCTTGCCCTGGGCGGACAGCAGCTCGCCGTGCACCAGCTGCTGGCGCGCCCTCAGTGGCGAGGGGAGCTTCGGGTCCTCCGCGAGCTTCGCCACGTCCGCCAGCGCGGCCTCCAGGTCCTGGTATAGCGCGAGCCGGGCCTCCGCCTGGCCGATGCGGGCCGAGGGGTGCTCGGGGGATTTCTTGCGCGCGCGCTCGTACATCTCGATGGCCTGCGGAAAGTCCTCGGAGGCCTTGTAGTAATCACCCAGGGCCACCAGCGCGCGGACGTTGGCGGCGGAGGCGCGCAGCGCGCGGTCGAAGCGCTCGAGCGCCTGCTTCTCGTCCTTCGCCTCCAGCAGCAGGCTGCCGGCGAGCGCATGGACCTCGGTGCTGTCCTGCTGCGAGCCCAGCAGGGCGCTCCGCGCCAGGGCGCGTCCGCGCTCGTCCGCCACCAGCACGTTGGTGACCAGCACCTGCGCGGGGGCGGTGTCCTTCACGCCCGGTCGCTCCAGCGCCTCCAGCGCCTGACGCCGGTCCTCGGAAGCCTGCCCATGGTCCGCGTAGCGCAGCGCGTGCGCCCAGGCCGTCAGCGCCCAGGCCCGGCTGCTGCTCTCGTCCATGTCCCGCGCCTTCTGGAGCTGCGCCAGCGCGGCCTCCAACGAGGCCCCCGTGTCCTGGATGATGAGCTCCTCGGCCCGGGCCAGCGTCTCGTTCAGCGTCTGTCCGCCCTGGTTCGCGCGGATGTTGATGAAGCTGAAGACGACGATGGCCAGCACCACCACGCCCACCACGGCCCCAGCGGCCTTCACGCCGTGCCGGGCGATGAACGACGTCTTCGCGGCCTCGCGCGCCAGCTTCGCCCGCAGCTCCTTCTCGTACTCGGCGGTGAGCGCCTCGGTGTCCGGCTTGCGCGCCTTGGCCTTCGCGGCGGAGGCCACGGGCGCGGGCGCCGCGTCCGGGATGTCCTCCAGCAGGGAGCGCTTGCCCCCAGCGCCTCGCGGCGTCGCGGGCGTGCTCGCCACGACGGGCCTCGCCGCCGTCGGCTCGGGCGGAGGCAGGTCGCCCAGGAGCCCCCCCGCGCCAAAGGCCCCGGGGTCCTCGGCCACGGCGTGCTGCTCCTCCGCGTCACTGCCCGCCTCGGACTCCAAGGCCGGGGCAGGCTCGTCCGCGACGGACACCTGCTGCGTCGGCGCGTCCGCGACGGCGCCGGAGTCCTGCGCAGCGTCAGCGCGCTGTTCGAGCGCGGATGCCTCCGTGGGCGCCTGGGCCTCGGGGGCCGCTCCATCCGCGCCCCCCGGAGGGGCGTCGTCATCGTCCCCCAACCCCAGGTCCAGGCTCGGAAGCTCCGCGCCCAACACGGACGACACCGGCACCGGCCGGTTCAACAAGCCCAGTGAGGCGCCCGCGTCAGCACCTTCCCGAGGCGCCGCGTCACCCGAAGAGGCTCCCGCGCCGCCCTGCTCCGCCGCGTCAGCGTCCGAGCCGGCCTGCGTGCTCCCTTCCGCATCCGCGTCCTTCTCGGAAGCTCCGGACGCAACCTCCCCGCGAGCCGCCCCCGAGGCGCCTCCCGCAGGCGAGGCACCGGCATTCGCGGGCTTCAGCTTCGCCGCATCCCCCAGCGCGGCGGCGCGCAGCCGGGCCGCCGCCATGGGCGCCACCGTGGGGCTCGGCGCCTCGTCCTTCGGCGCCTCCTCCGACGGCGCGTCCTCGTCCGACGACGGCTTGTCCAGCCCCATCAGGTTCGCGAACACGGGGGCCGGCCCACCCGCGAAGGCCTGCTCGGTCTGCTCCAGCCACTGCTTCACGCGGCCATCATTCGGCTGCAGCGCCAGGGCCTTGCGAAGGATGGGCAGCGCGGACCGGTACAACCGGTGCTGGAGCAGCACCTCGCCAATCAGGTTGTAGGCGTAGGGGTTGTCCTTCTCGATGGAGATGGCCTGCTCGAACTGGTCCATCGCCTCCGCGGGCCGGCCCTGCTGGATGAGGGCCTTGCCCCACAGCACACGCCCGACGACGGACGCGGGGTGATGGGAGATGCCTTGTCCGCAGACCTCGATGGCACGCACGGCGTCCCCCTTTTCAAGCAGGGCCTTGGCGAGTTCGACGAAAACGGAAGAGGTGGGGTCCTGCCGGAGGAGCTGCTCGTAACGCTCCACCATCGACTTGGCCATTGCGCTCGCGACTCCGGTGCTCGGGCGGGGAGAAGGACCATACCACCGCTCTCTCGTCCCAGGCTGCTGCCGGGTGGTACCCTCCCCGTCGTGAATCGCCTGCCTGCCCTGCTCCTCGCGCTCGTCCTTGGGGCGTGCGCAACCACGTCCAAGAAATCCAACCTGGAAGCACTCAAGCCCACCGTGGAGCGCTTCCACCAGGCCCTCCGGTGGAAGGACTTCCGGAGCGCCACCCGCATCCTCGTCCCCGAGCGGCGCAAGGACTTCCAGAAGTCGCGTCTGGCGCTCAACGACGACAAGGATTTGTCCATCACCGACTACGAAATCGAGGACGTGAAGCTGTCCGACGACGGGCACCGGGCCACGGTGCAGAGCCGCATCCAGTGGATGCGCCTGCCCTCGGCCTCCGAGCGCACCGCCATCGTCACCTCGGAGTTCGTCTTCCGGGACGGGGCGTGGCTGCTGGAGAGCCAGGACGACGGCCCCTTCGAGGGCGAGCTGCCGAGCCCGAGCACCAGCCCCTGTCTCTTA
>NZ_JAAIYB010000411.1 GCF_010894475.1 Myxococcus vastator | reverse complement strand
CCAGCGTCCTCTGGCCGAGCCGTCCGCCGAGGCCCCCTCCCCCGAGCTGCTGCAGACGCTGCTGGAGGCGCTCCCGGACGCCTTCTTCCTGGTCGATGCGCGGTGGTGTCTGGCGTACGTGAACCCAGACATGGCCCGGCTGCTCGGCGGCGCGGCGCGGTTGCGGGACGACGTGCGTCGGGTGTGCCCGGAGCTGCTGGAGCTGAGCCGTCACCTGCGCTTCGAGCGGCCCGTGGCCGAGCAGCCCTCCGTCCGCTACGAGCACGCCTGGCCGGAAGCGGAGACGTGCCTCGACGTGCGCGTGCGCCCGGTGGAGGGCGGCCTGCTGGTGCACTGCCGTGACATCACCGCGGAGCGCCAGGCGCGCGAGGCGCTGCGCCGCAACGGCGAGGTGTTCCGCGCCATCCTGGAAGGCACCACGGACGCCGTCTACACGAAGGACCTGGACGGCCGCTTCACGATGATGAACGCGGCGGGCGCGAAGGCCGTGGGCTACCGCTCCGAGGACGTGGTGGGGCGCACGGACCTCGAGCTGTTCGACCCGGCGGTGGCGCGCACCAACGCGGCGAACGACCGCGAGGTGTTCGCCTTCGGCCGCACCGTCACCTACGAGGACGCGCAGCCGGGCGTGGAGGGCCCGCGCGTGTGGCTGTCCACCAAGGGCGTGCTGCGTGACGCCGAGGGCACGGTGTTCGGCCTGTTCGGCATCAGCCGCGACATCACCCAGCGCAAGTGGGCGGAAGAGGAGGCCCGGCGACACTCCGAGTTCCAGGAGCAGCTCATGGGCATCGTCACCCATGACATCCGCAGCCCGCTGGGCGCCATCATGAACTGGTCGCGCGTGCTCGCCGCGGGCGGCACCGACGAGGACGCGCAGCGCACCAGCCAGCGCATCGCCACCGCGGCGGTGCGCATCGAACGGCTCACCCGGCTGCTGCTGGACTTCACGCGCACGCGGCTGATGGGCGGCGTGGCCATTGAGCCCCGGCCGGCGGACCTGAAGGACCTGGCGGCCAAGGTGGCCCACGAGTTCGGCGTGGCCTTCCCCCAGCGCACCGTCGAGGTGGACCACAAGGGCAACACCCAGGGCGTCTGGGACCCGGACCGGCTGGCGCAGGTGACGTCCAACCTGGTGGAGAACGCGCTCAAGTACAGCCCGCCGGAGACGCCGGTGCGGCTGACGGCGCGAGGGCTGCGCACCCAGGTGGTGCTGGAGGTGCACAACGCCGGCCGCCCCATTCCAGACCACCTGCTGCCCCACCTCTTCGAGCCCTTCCGCGGCGGCCCGCAGAGCTCGCGCACGCTGAAGATGAGCTATGGGCTGGGGCTCTTCATCGTCCGGGAAATCATCCAGGCGCACGGCGGCACCATCGAGGTCCGCTCCGACGAAGTGGAGGGCACCACCTTCACCGTGACGCTGCCGCGCCGCTCCATGCCGGCCCGGCCGCCCATGCCGCCCACCGGCAGCCCCCACGACTAATCCAGGTAGCGCCGCAGCAGGGCCACCAGCGCGGCGCCGTCGAAGGGCTTGGCCACGAAGTCGTTGCAGCCGCTGTTGAAGCACGCGCGCACGCTGCGCGCCTCGGCGCTGGCGCTGCAGAGGATGATGGGCGTGCGCCGCGTCGGCTCCCGGCCGCGCAGCATCCGGCACGTCTCCAGTCCGTCCAGGTGCGGCATCAGCACGTCGAGGAAGACCAGGTCCGGCCGCTCCTGCTCCGCGCGCGCCAGCGCCTCCAGCCCGTCCCGCGCGATGATGGCGTCGTGGCCCAGCTCCGCCAGCAACATCCGCTGGAGCAGCAGGACGGTGTCCGAGTCATCCACCAGCAGGACCTTCTTGCGCTTCGGTGCGCCCGGCGCTGTCACGGGCGCACCTCCGCCTGGCACAGCTGGCGCAACTGCATGAGGCGCGGGGGCCCCATGCCCAGGAAGCGCACCCCCATGCCATAGGGGTGGGACACGCCGCCACGAGGCGCGTAGGCGTGGGCCCAGGCCACCACGCCGTGCGTCTCCAGGCGCTCCCCCAGGGTGGGCAGCAGGATGTGCAGCTCCACCGTCGTCCCCGCCTTCGCCGGCACCAGCGTGCGCACCAGGAGGCCGCCCGGGCTCAGCGCGCTGGACACCCCGGAGCGCCACTCCGCGCCGCGCGGCCCCGCCTCGCCGAAGGACACCGGACAGCAGAAGCGCACCCGCGCCTCGGCGCGCAGCGAGGCGTCCTCCCGTCCCAGCAGCGCGTGGATACGGGGCAGCAACGTGGCCGGACGCACGGGCACGGTCGCGTCCAGCGTGAGCGACGGCACCCCGGCCAGCAGCGGCTGTATCCGCGAGGAGGACAGGCCCCACGGCGTGCCTGGCGCGCCTTCCCGCGACAACATCAGGTCGGGCCGCTCGCCGTGTTCGGCCACCCTTGCGGCGCCGCCGCCCACGGTGGCGCTGTAGAGGATGCGATGGCCACACGCCTCCAGCAGGGCGCCCAGCCCGCTCCACGCCCGGGGGCCACTGGCGCCGGCCAGCAGCAGCAGGCGCGAACGCGCACGGGACGCACGCACCTGCGCGGCCGGGATGCCTTCACCCGCCAGCAGCGCCAACCGCGCGCGCAGCTCGTGCGTGCGCAGGGGCGACAGCAAGCAGTCCTCGACGCCCTCCGCGTCGCCCACCTCGAGCACCTCGGCGGGCGTCTCCGGCTCCGCCACCAGCACCACCGGCGGACCGTCCACCCCCAGGCGCAGCTTCAGCGCGCGCAGGCCCATGCCCGCGCCGGCCACCAGCTGCCGCCAGTGCACCAGCACCAGGGAAGGCCGCGCGTGCCGCACCTCCAGGAAGGCGGACTCCAGGGAAGGCACCTGCGAGGACACGCAGCGCAACGGACGCAGGGCCCGTGACAGCGCCAACCAGGATTCGCTCGTGGCCCCCACACACAGCACCCGCGGCGTTGCTTCCACCCGCCCTGGTGAAGGACGCACGCGTCCTGGAGCCGTCATCATGCGGAGCCTCCCTGGTCTTCATCCGCCCCGGCCCGCCCCACCGCGCTTCTCACCCTACGACTTTGAAGTATGAGAAACGGCCACTCGACGAAAATCCCCCTGGGTCAGATTCCGAAGACAGATGGGGAATAAAGGACAGAGGCCACCGACCGGGGCCGCGGCCGGTGTCCGCGGCGGCACGAGGCGGCGTCAGACGCGGGCGACGTTGACGCCCGAGTCGACGGCCTGCAGGTCGTCCCCGAAGCGCACGTCCAGCGCGCCCCCCTCCGGGGGCTCATAGGGCGCGCGTCCCACCTGCGCCGTGCCGAAGCGGGGCAGGAAGGGCGCCACCACGTACGAGCGGAAGCACCAGCCGAAGAAGCTCACCGGCTTGAGGGCCGGCGTGATGCCTGCCTCGATTTTCGCGTGGGCTTCGGGCAGCAGGCTCCAGTGCAGGCCCGGCGTCTCATGGTGCACGGCGTGGAGGCCGTTGTTGAAGAGGAAGAAGTTGATGAGGCGGCCGGTGAAGCTGCGGCTGTGGTCGTGCTCGCTCCAGGGGTCCGTGTGGACGTGCTGGATGTAGTTGAAGAACATGATGGTCCACAGCGAGAAGAGCGCGGGCACCAGGAAGGCGAACGCCCAGATGCGCGCGCCGCCGGCCACGCCGTGCATCGCCATGGCCAGCCCCAGCAGCGCCGCGTGCGTGCCGCCCCAGACGGCGTACTGGGTGAGAATCTGGCGGTACAGCGGGCGGTTGCGCTCGCGGGCCTTGTCGATGAACGCCTTCGTCGGCTCCTGCTGCCAGTACGTGGACACGAAGGGGAAGAGGAAGGCCACCAGGAAGTTGTGCTTCTTCGAGTAGCGCCAGGTGATGGTGGCGTCGCCCGCCTTGTTCACGAACTTGTGGTGGTTGAGGTTGTGCGTCGGAATCCAGACGAAGGTGGGGTACCCGTAGAAGAGCGACAGCCACATGCCCATGGCCTCGTTCAGCTTCCGGTTGCGGAAGGTGGGGCAGTGGTTGTGGTTGTGCGCGATGACGCCCGCCGACAGCGCCAGGTAGCACGCCAGTGGGCAGAGATAGGGAATCCATCCGGGCGCCACGTACATCGACAGGGCCACCACGGGCATGGCCAGACACCACGACATCGTCCGGCGGTCAGCGGCGTAACGGAGCATGCCGGCCATCCTGACCCAGCCGGCGCTCCGCTGCCATCCGCTCCCCCTGGATTCGAACACAGGTGGACTTCAGCGCACGTGGCGCCGCAGCAACGCCAACATTCCCTCCAGCGGAGCGCTGGCGGTCGACAGCCCGGCCTCCTTCACGGCGCGTGGCATGCCGTAAACCACACAGGAGGACTCGCTCTCCGTGAGGACGGTGCCTCCGGCCTCGCGGATGGCCCGGGCGCCCGCGACGCCGTCGTCGCCCATGCCGGTGAGCACCAGGCCCACCGCGTCCGAGCCCCAGCTTCGCGCGGCGCTCTCGAAGAGGACGTCCACGCTGGGGTGGTGCGGCGTGCGCAGCGGCTGCATGTCCAACCGCGCGAGCGTCACCGCGCCGTGGCGCTCCAGCTTGAGGTGCTGCCCGGAGCGCGCCAGCACCGCGCGGCCGGGCCGCAGCTCCAGCCCATCCACCGCCTCCAGCACCTCCAGCGCGCAGTGCGCGTCCAGGCGCCGGGCCACCGCTTCGGTGTAGCCCGTGGGGATGTGGAGCGCGAGCGCCAGCGGCGCGGGGAAGTCCACGGGCAGCTCGGACAGCAGCCGGGTGAGCGCCTGCGGCCCGCCGGTGGAGGTGCCCACCACGACCAGGCTCTTCGTGGCCGCGCGCGCCACCGGCGCGGAGGCGGACACGGGCGGCGGTGCCGGCTCCCGCGGCGCGCGCGCCACCGCGCCCGCGGCCGTGCGGACCTTCGCCACCAGCTCTCCGCCCAGCTCATACAGCCGCTCGGTGGCGAGCGCGGTGGGCTTGTTCACCAGCTCCACCGCGCCGGCCTGGAGCGCGGCCACCGCCAGCTCGCTCTCCTCGCCCGCGCTGCTCACCACCACCACGCGGGGCGCGGCGGCACTGGAGGTGAGCGCGCGTAGCACGCCCAGCCCGTCCAGGCCCGGCATCACCAGGTCCAGCGTGAGCACGTCTGGAGCGAGCTCGGCCACCTTCTCCAGCGCGTCCAGGCCGTCGCGCGCGACGCCCACCACGTCCAGGCCCTCCGCGCTGGAGAGCACCTGCCGCAGCACCTTGCGGGCGAAGGCGGAGTCATCCACCACCAGCACGCGAATGGGAGACACCGCCGTCATGGCCTGGCCTTGGTATAGAAGAAGGCGCCGCGCCGCTCCTCGCAGGCGAGCGCGGTGCCGAAGCGCATCAGGGATTCGGAGGTCCCCACCAGCAGGTGTCCCCCCGGAGCGAGCGCGCGCGTCAGGGACTCCACCACGCTGCGCGCGGTGTCGTCCTGGAAGTAGATGAGGACGTTGCGGCAGAGGATGGCGTCGAAGGCGCCCAATCGCGCCACCGCGTCGGCATCCATCAGGTTGACGCGCCGCCAGTCCACCGCGTCCACCAACTCCGGCCGCACGCGCGGGCGCCCCTCGCGCGTCTCCAGCCACCGGCCCTCCACGCCCGGAGGCAGCGCGCGAAGGGAGCGCAGGTTGTGCTCCCCGGTGCGGGCCCGCTCCAGCGCGCGGGCACTCAGGTCGCTGGCCACCAGCTCCACCCCTTCGAGCACGCCCAGCTCCGCGAGCATCATCGCCAGCGTGAGGGGCTCCTCTCCGGTGGAGCAGGCCGCGCTCCACACCCGGGGCCGCTGTCCGGCGCGCACGGCGGGCACCAGCAGGTCCTCGGCCAGCACCCGCAGCGGCAGGGCCTCCCGGAAGAAGTACGTCTCGTGGACCAGCAGCGAGTCCACCAGCGCGTCCAGCGCCTCGGAGCCCGCCGGGTCGTAGCGGAGGTAGTAGTAGTAGTCGAGCAGCGAGTCGAAGCCCGCGTCCAGCGCGCGCGCGGCCACCTTGTCGGCGAGCAACTCCCGGTCCTCGGGGCCGTAGTGCAGCCCGGCGCGCTGCTCGATGAGCGCGGCCAGGATGGCGAACACCTGGGGAGACATGGGCAGTGAGAACATGGCGGTGGCGTCAGCGGCTCAGCACCAGCCGGCAGGCCCGGCGGACTTCGGGGTCCTCGTCCTGCGTGGAGGCGCGCTCCAGCGCCTCCCGGGCCTCCAACGTCCCCAGCGCCGCCACCGCCGGCACCGCGGCGCGCCGGCCCGCGGGACTGGCGGAGCCCAGCAACTGCACGAGCGCGGCTTGCGCGTCCGAGCGGCGCATGCGGGCCAGCGCCGCCACCAGCAGCGGCGCGGTGAGCTCGTCCGCCGCCTCCAGCGCGGCCAGCAGCCCCGGCAACCGCCCCTCCAGGGGCAGCGCCAGCGCGCTCACCACCCGCTCGCGCAGCGTCATGTCCCCCAGCAGCGACACCAGGGCCTGCGTGGCGGGCACGCCGGGGCGCGTGGCGATGAAGCCCACCGCGGCGCTGCGCACGCTGTCGTCGCCGTCACCCGCGGCGTGCAGCAGCGCGGGCAGCGTCTCCGGTGCTTCGTACTCCGCCACCGCGGACAGCGCGACCAGCCGGGTGGCGGCGTCCTCCGACCTCGCCGCCTCCAGCAGCACGGGCAGCGCGTCCGGCCGCCGGCCCACGCCCAGCCCCAGCAGGGCGGCGCGCCGCACGTCCGCGTCCGCGCTGACCGCCGCGCGCTGGAGCGCCGTCATCGCGCTCTCCGTGTGCATGTGCGCCAGCGCGTCCACCACCGCCACGCGCACCTGGCCCGCGGCGTCGTCCGCCAGCGCGACGATGGCGTCCGCGGCGGCCTCCTCGTTCAGCTTTCCCAGCGCCTGGCACGCGTAGTAGCGCACCCACGGGTCGCGGTCATTGAGCCCCCGCAGCAGCGTGGAGGTGATGCGCGCCTCCTTCTCCGTCTGCCCCAGCGCGCGCATCGCCGCCGCGCGCGTGCGCTCCGACTCATGGTCGGCGGCCGTCAGCAGCGCGTCCACCGCGCGCGGGTCATCAATGAAGGGCAGGCCGTAGATGGCCGCGTCGCGCAGGCGCTCGTCCGGGTCCCTCATGGCCTGGAGCAGCACGTCCAGCCCCTTCGAATAGCCGAAGTAGGAGATGATGCGCAGCGCCGCGCGACGCAGACGCGAGTCGGGTGAATGGGCCGCCTGCAGCGCCAGCTTCTCCGTGGCGTCGCTCCCCAGGGACTGGATGGCGCCCACCGCGGCCTGCACCACGCGCAGGTCCTCGTCCACCAGCCGCTCGAACAGGGCCGGCACCGCGGCCGGGCTGCCAATGCGGGACAGCGTGTCAGCCGCCAGCGCGCGCACCGACGCGTCCCGGTCTTCCAGACACGACATGACGTCCGGCACCGCCGCGGTCCTGCGGCCCACCAGCGGCAGCAGCACGCGGCGCCGGGCGCTGTCGCCCTCGCGCAGCGCCTGGAGAATCTGGGCGTCCGCGTCCGCGCCCAGCTCCGACAGCGCGCTGGCCGCCGCGCGCGCCACGGACGGGTCCGGCCCGTCCAGGAGCCTCAGCAGCCCGGACGCGGCGTCCAGCCCGCCCACCCAGCCCAGCAGGCGCGCCAGGGC
>NZ_JAAIYB010000410.1 GCF_010894475.1 Myxococcus vastator | reverse complement strand
CGGCTGTCACCACCCCAAAGTGCTCGCCAAAGGCTTCCACCACCCGCGGCAGCAACTGCCGGAAGGCGGGAGACTCACCCTCCTTGGCGCCGATGAATTCCAAGTCCAGGCAGGGCGCCGCCAGCGCGCTGGTGTGCACGGCCCGCAGCGCGCCCAGTCGCCACAACTCGCGGCCCACCTCGTCGTTGGCGACGGCCTCCAGGCCCTCCACTTCGCCCTGGTGCGTCGTCCACAGGCTCTTGCCGTCCACGCTCACCACGCCCAAGGGAAATGGCAGGCGGGGGGCGCTCGAATCCTCCAGCACCTCGCACGCCTGGGCCCTCAACGTCTCCCGCAGGCCGTCCGGCTGCTGCTTGCGCAGCAGACGCCAGAGCGTCGAGCCCTTCACCGAATGCGGCAACTCCAGTCGCTTGCGCGTCCGCGCTCCCACATCCCCCGCCAGCTGCGCGGCCTGCTTCAACCCTTTCTTGCCCACCGCGAAGCCAGCCACCACCAGCCCCAACAGGCCCAGGTGCTCATGGCGGGTGCCACGCGAGTCTCGCGGGTCCCTCACCGCGTCATCCCACGGCAGGCGCGCCTGCCGCAGCACGCGCCGCTGTTGTCCTCGAAGTCCACCCATGCTCGACTCCTTCTCGCCCCGGTCCACGCGTCTCGCGGAGCGGGGCATAGGGGGGATGGGGCTCGCCGGCCCCGTCCCTCCGCCTCCGGCTGCGGCGCTCAGTTTCGAGCACAGCCCACCCGCCAGGGGGCGATCATCCAGGGCACCCGTCAGGTGGTGCACGAATCCGGTCACCCCTTCCGCGCGCAACCCCGCGACTCGACGACCCTTCTTCAAATCCGACCCCGAGAAAACGCATCAGGCCTGGGGCGGAGGGCATCCTGGCGTCCTTCTCCGGCAACGCGTACGGAGACCTGGTCATCCGCAAGGGTGGCGGCCTGTTGAAGCTGCCCTATCAGCCGGGGCGGATGCGCCCGGCGGACATGGCCTTCGTGGTGGATGGCTTCCGCGTGGCGCGCAGCTATCCGGAGTACATGCAGAAGTGCCTCGACGCCGTCCTCGGTCCGCGTCCGGAGCTCCGTTCGAAGGTGGAGCGGTATTACTTCCACCAGCCGAACAAGCGGGTGATGGACGCCTTCGTGGCGCGGGCGGGGCTGCCGCCTGAGGCGGTGGCGTGCAACGTGGACCGCTACGGCAACACGTCCGCGGCGGGGATGCTCATCCTGCTGGCCGAGGACCTGGAAGCTGGCCGTGTGTGTCTGGGAAGTGGTGACCTGGTGGTGGTGGCAGCGGTAGGCGCGAACGTCCACTACGGCGCGCAACTCGTGAGGTTGTAATGAACAAGTTGGATCCGAATATCGCCAAGGAGTTGGAAGCACGCTTGGCGCTGGCGACGAAGGACGACACGGCCCGCGGGCTCTTCTTCAACGGCGTGGTGTCCGCCGTTCGCACGATGGGCGGGGACGCGGCGGTGGAGCGCTGTCTGGCGGCCAGTGGCGAGACGCGCTTCATCGACTTCTTCAACTACCCGGTGTCCGCCTTCCTGCGGATGTCCTTCACGGCGGCGCAGATGATGGGCCCGGAGCACGGCGGCTTCGACGGAGCGCTGCGGCGCATGGGCGTGGTGGCCACGACGGACTTCCTGTCTTCGGCGGCGGGCAAGACGCTGTTGCTGCTGGCGTCGGACAGTCCGAAGCGGCTCGTGGGCAACCTGCACTCGGGTTACCGCGCGGCGGTCAGCTACGGCGAGCGCGCGGTGAAGTGGACGGGCGACACCAGCGGCATCTTCACGATGAAGCGGGACTTCATGCCGCCCGCCTACCACGAGGGCACGCTCCAGGCCGTCATCGAGGCGGTGGGAGGCAAGCAGGTCCAGGTGCACGGTCGGCAGACGGGGCCGCTCGACACCGAATACACGCTGTCGTGGCAGTAGCGCCTGGCGCGTCGAAGGAGCGCAAAAGGTGGGCTGAAAAGCCCCCCAAGGTCCGGAGGGAGGTACGCCATGTCGCGAAGGCTCGGCGGTGCGTTGGGGATGCTGGGAGGCCTGTTGCTGTCGGCGCAGGCGGGGGCCAATGAGGTGGTGATGCAGTTCCGCACGCAGGAGGACCCGGCGAGCCCCGCGGACCCGGCGGTGTGCGCGGCGGCGCCCTTCGAGGTGAACGTGAAGCTGGGCGGGAGCGTGTATGTGCCGGAGCACAATCCCAAGGACGGCAAGGTGGTGGACGGGGGAGGCCGTCGCGTGGGCACGGCGACGGCATGTGTCCAGGTGACGGACAACGCCTTCCCTGTCGGGCAGCAGCTGAATGTCTACATGCGCTACAACCTGCCGGAGGGGAGCTTCACGGCGCGAGGCACGTGCACGCTGGTGAGCAACGACGTGCCAGCGGCGGGGCTGGTCCTGGCCGGCTGCGCGATGCGGCTGGTGGACGTGCCCAAGGGCTTCGTGGGTGGAACGGTGTCGAGCACCAGCGTCTTCAATCCCCGAAGGCTACCGGGCTACGCCACGGGTTCGTATTACACGCTCTACGCCTACCGTGATGGCCGCCAGCGAGACGTGAGCCAGGTGAAGAAAGCGCAGGAGGCCGCGGCCGCCGCGAAAGCGCGGGAGTAGGCGCCACTCGGCCGGACCGGAACCACGGGACGCGGTGCTCGGCATTCCCCACGTCGGGCCAACGGGCGATGATGCGCCCATGGACCGCAAGCGGATGGAGTTCTACACGGCACTCGGGTACCGCGCTCCTTCAGCCGCGGCAGCGGCTCTGGGGGCGTCTGGAGCCGCGAGCGCCGACGGATTGGAGTTGCCGCCGCTCGGTCTGGACGAACTGGGCGCGCTGCGCGAGCGCTTCCTGCGCGAGCCGGAAGAAGTCCTGAGCCTCATCCGCCAGGACCTGGGCGCGCCTGTTTCGGAGGGAGCCCTGGTGCACGTGCTCCAGGAACTGGAGCAGTCCCTGCGCGAGCCCGAAGCCGCGCTCCAGGCCTTGAGGCAACCGGCATTCCAGGCACGGGCGTCGGTGTCGCTGCCGCCGGACTTCACCTTCCCGCTGATGACGAAGGAAATTCCCATCGACCCGGCGCGAACCCGCTTCGAGCCGGTGGCGGACCTGCGCGGATGGCTTTTGTTCAGCGGTCGCGCCTGGCTCCACGGCGGCTGGCACCGGGCGGAGTTCCGTTGGCACGACGATGCGCATCACGCCAACCGCTTCCGCTACGCGCTCCGCGAGCCCGCGCCGGGACGGCCGGTGGAGGTGGCGCTGTTCGGCGGCTTTGGCACGGGCGAGTACCCCGCGCGCTACGTGGCCCGTCAGCTCATCATGCGAGGCGAGCGCCTGGAGTACGCGGTGCACCTGGGGGGCGTGTACTACGCGGGCCGTCAGGGCGAATTCGACGCGCACGTGGCCGAGCCGCTCGAACCGCTGCTGCCCGTGACAACGCTGCTGACGCTGAACGCGGGCCCGGAGATGCGTTCTGGAGGCACCCCCTTCTACCGCTACCTGGACGAGCGGCGAGGCGCCTCACGAGCGAAGCAGGTTCAAGAGGGAAGCTACTTCTGCCTGGCTTCGGAGCGCTTCCAGTTCATCGGTCTGGACACAGCGTACTTCGAGCCAGGACGGCACCAGGAGCCCGCGCTCTTGAGCTGGCTGGAGTCGGTGCTGGAGGAGGGCCGGCAGCGAGGTGCGACGAACATCCTCCTGAGCCACGATGCGCCCTACCGGTACGGAGAACCGACGCACGCCGGTTTGCTGGAAGACCTCCGGGAACTGGCGGTCGAGCGCGCACTGGTCGATTTGTGGTTCTGGGGCGCCACGCCCTACGGAGCACTGTTCGACCGGAGCGCCGCGCTCCCATTCCTGGGAGGAAGCCTGGGGCACGCGGGGCTACCGGTGCGAGCCGTGACGCCGGGCCTGAAGTCTCCAGCACCCGTGCGCTTCCTGGAGTCGCACGCGCGCTTCCCCGAGTGGACGGATTTGAGACCCGAGTTGGGCAACAACGGCCATGGCTCGTTGCTCCTGCACGAGGACGGCACGTTGGGACTCCAGTTCCTGGACTGGAGGGGCAACGTCCGCTGCACGGCCAGACTGGCCCGCGAGGGGGAGGGCCCGCTGACGTACCAGCACCTCGATGCGTCCGAATTGGAGCCGTGAACGCGCGGGCGCGGGGTCACAGCCAGACGCGCGTGTACCAAGGTGGTCGGGAAGGCACGCTGCTGCTCCGAGCCGGGTTGGAAGGGCGCGGCACGGTGACGTAGCGGAGCCGGTATCCGTGAGGCAGCGCCTTCCAATAAGTCACCTGCCACGGCGTCAGCACTTCGCCGTGTTTCGACTCGCTGACCGGCTGATGCACATCGCCGAGTGACTCATGGAAGCGGAACTCCGCGTCCGCGGCTTCAAGGCTCGCGGCCTCGATGACCCAGGCGTCCTGGGCATCGTCGGCGGAGGGCTCCTGCCCCGCGTTGACGAACCGGCTCCAATCGGGCCTGGCGTCGTGCTCCCAGACGGCGCCGCCGGCAGCCGTGAGCGAGTAGCCGAAGGGGGTGCGGGACTGCCGGGCATCCATGGCGTTTGAAATCTCCTCGGGGGAGAACAGCTCCTGCAGTCCATCCGGAAGCATGTGGACGCGGATGAGTCCGCGCTCGGCGAGCAGCGACAGCCGCTCACACAGCTCCTCCCGAGACAACCGCGGGTCGTCCGCCATGTTGAGCGCGATGTGCGGGTTCGGCTCCACGAGCATGTGCAGGGGCGTGGGCAGTTCCATGGCGGCCTCGAGGAGCCAGCGGTCCAGGGCCTCCACGGGCGGGCGCTCACTATCGGGCGGAGCCATGCGTCCTCCTCACTCCTGGGGGATGCCACGCTCGCGCATGAAGATGTCCAGGGACTTCCGGGCCTTCGCCTGGACCTTCTTCTTCAACAGGGGCGTCCACCCGAGCACCAGCCCCGTGGGACCCAGCGCCTGGCGGGACCAGGTCCAGAAGTCGAAGTGGTCACGGTGCCGGACAATCTTCCCGTCGCGGAACTCGAACTCGGCATCAATGCGGTTGAGCACCTTCCTGCCAGTGCCGCTGAACGTGTAGTGCGCATCCCAGTGGGCGCGGCCCTGGTGGTCATCGGCCTGCACGTCGCGGAAGGTGACCTCCAGGTCCTTCCCGCGCTCGCAGAGCATGAGCCACATGGCACCGGGCTCCCGGTGACGGAGTCCGACGAAGGCGGCGTCAGAGAACTCCACCTCCGGGTGATAGCAGGCGGCCATGGCCTGGGCGTCCCGGCGTTGGAACGCTGAGTAGAAGTCGGTGATGAGTTGGGCGTGCGGGTGCATGGGACAGGTGTAGCAGACCTGTCAGGGGTGACGCGCCAACTGTCCGGAGGGCACCGCGCGGAAGATGAAACGCCCCTGGGGTGCATGTGGCCAGAGCCTCAGTGTGGGCCCGGTGGGGTAGGGCCGTCGTGTGAACCGGTGGACCGTTGGCATGCCGAATCGGGCGGCGCTGAGGGGGCGTGCATGGCAGATTGCGGCCCATGGCTCGCGACATCGTCATCTGGCCCCATAAGGTCCTCACCTCGTCCACCAAGCCCGTGACTGACTTCGGCCCTCCGCTCGAGAAGCTCTTGGAGCAGATGGCCGAGTCCATGAAGGAAGCCGAAGGCATCGGCATCGCCGCCAATCAGGTCGGCGAGCCCCTCCGCGTGGCGCTGGTGGGACGGGAGGACGGCACCTTCTTCGAAATCGTCAATCCGCAGATTCTGGAGAAGAAGGAACCGGTGACGATGGAAGAGGGCTGCCTGTCCGTCCCGAGCGAGTGGGAGAAGTGCCCGCGCTTCCACAAGGTGAAGGTGCGCTACCAGGACAAGTCAGCCGAATGGCACGAACTCGAGGCGGAAGGCCGGCTCGCGCACGTCCTGCAGCATGAAATCGACCATCTCGACGGGCACGTCTTCGTGGACCACCTGTCCAGCCTCAAGCGCACGCTCATCCTGGACCGGATGAAGAAGCTCCAGAAAGTGAAGGCCCGCCAGAAGGGCTAGTCAGGGTGACAGGATGGCTGAAGCCGCCAGGGCCACGCGCTCCATCCCCGAGCGCGTGGCGCGATTCCGCGAGGACTACCGGCGCAATCACGTGAGCCCCCGCTACTCCGGGCGCGCCCACTTCGTCTTCACGAGCGTGGGCTCGCTGGCGGTCATCGGCTTCGCCATGTCTCACCTGGAGGGAGGGCGGCCCATGGAATGGCTGACGCTGCCCGCGGTCTTCCTGCTGGGCAACGTGGTGGAGTTCCTGGGACACCGAGGGCCCATGCACCACCGCCGGCGGGGGCTGGGCCCGCTCTTCCAGCGTCACACCGAGCAGCACCACCGCTTCTTCACCCACGACGCCCTGGCCTACGAGTCCGCTCGGGACGTGAAGATGGTGCTCTTTCCCCCCGTATTGCTGCTGTTCTTCCTGGGAGCCATCGCCGCGCCACTGGGCGCCCTGTGCTTCGTCCTCATCTCGCCGAACGTGGGCTGGCTCTTCGTCGCCGCGGCGGTCGGGTACTACCTGACGTACGAGTGGCTGCACTTCTGCCACCACCTGCCGCCCGAGCACCCGGTGGCCCGGCTCGCGCTGATGCGGCAGCTGCGCCGCCACCACGAGGCCCATCACGACCCTGCGAAGATGCAGCGCCACAATTTCAACATCTCGTTCCCGTTCGCGGACTGGCTCTTCGGGACGTCATGGCGGCCCGAAGAGGGCCGTCGCGAGAAGCCGTAAACACCCGAAGCGTGGGACCTGGCCTGGAGGGCAGGTTGCTTCCCGAGCGGCAAGCCCTTGATATTTCAGGGGAGGGCTTGCGTTACGGCTTGGGTAGTCACACATGAAGGTGCGCTGAACCTGTGGGAGCGGGCGTCAGAGCACGGCCCCGATCAAGATCCATTGACGTGCAGGAAGCGGCGCGTTAGTAAGTGGACCCCTGCTCGCCGCCTCGGTGCCCGTCACCCGGGAGACGAGCAGGAAGAAAAGAGTCGACGAAGTTTGTTGACCCTGAACGCGGCGGTGATAGAAGCCGCGCCCCTCGCAAAGAAGCCCACGCACTGGCGTGGAAGGCACTTCGAGCGAGTCAGTAAGAAAATACGGAATACGGCGGTCAACGCAGCGAGTTGACAGGAGACGCGGTGGTGGTAGAAACCGCGCCCCCGACGAAGAAGCCCGGAAGGAAGGGCGGACGAGTCGAGGGAGTCAACGGAAAGCAGCGGTTGACAGGGAGGGCGGCAAGGCGGTAGAAGCCGCGCCCCTCCGGAAGAAAGCAGCGGAAGCCACTGGGTGGCGCTGAAGACTCCGGAAGC
The DNA here is from genome assembly GCF_010894475.1 of Myxococcus vastator. GTDB lineage: Bacteria > Myxococcota > Myxococcia > Myxococcales > Myxococcaceae > Myxococcus > Myxococcus vastator. The sequence goes on along the minus strand of NZ_JAAIYB010000410.1, from coordinate 276 downwards.
CAGCAGGACGGCGAAAACAGCAGCTTGACAGTAGACGCCGGACTGAAATAGAAACTGACGCCCCGCCGGACGAAAAGACGGCGAGGCAGCAGCGAAGAAGACAGTAGCAAGAAGTCGCGGGAATCACAAGCGACTCGCTCTTTGAAAACCAAATAGCAAGCCCAAGAAGAAGCTGGATTGCGGAAACCGCAGTCAATTTCTTAAGACGGTGCCAGCCAGGTCGCGCTGAGAAGCGCAGCCGGCAGCACTGGAAACGAATCAGCGAGTTTCAGGTTC
>NZ_JAAIYB010000040.1 GCF_010894475.1 Myxococcus vastator | reverse complement strand
GCCCCCACCACCGTGGTGGTGGGGGCGCCCGGGGGTGGCACGACGACCGGGGCGTTCGCGACGCCGCCCACGTCCACCTTCGGTTCATTCACCGTGCAGCCGCTGGCGCCGGGCTCGTTCGATGCGTTTGTCGGCACGGGGCAGTCCAGCGCGGGAATCATCGCCACCGAGCCGCCACTCAACTCGAATCCGGCCGTGCCGCTGCCGGGGCTGCTGACCACGCCCGCGCCGCTGAATGCCGGACCTCCGGCGCCGTTGCTGGGGACGCCCGCGCCGCTCAACGCCGCGCCGGCGCTCCCGCTGCCGACGACGCCATCTCCCGTGTCGGGGCCCGCGACGACCGGGGCTCCCGCCGCTCCCGCGACGACCGGTGCTCCCGCCGCGCCCGCGCCCGCCGCGCCTGGGCCTTGAGCGCGGATGGGCGGAGCGACAAGGCTTCGCCCATCAGGTTGGCGCGGCCACGCCCTGGCTCGGGGGCAGCCCCATGAGGCAGTGGACAGGCGTTCGCGGCGGGGTGGGGACCGCCGAACCGACGCGGCTGTCAGCGGCCGCGGACCACCGGCGCCTGTGCGAGCCGGCTCATGCCCGCGGCCTGGGACAGGCGCTTGCGCAGCCGCACGACGGCGTCGTGGAGTGAATCCAGCTGCTGAAGGACGCGCAGGTCATCACCCGAGTCCACCAGCGCGGCCGGTGTCAGCGCTTCCGTGCGAAGCGTGTCGAGCAGGTCCGTGAAGTGGGCTTCCACCTCGCCGAGCGCGTCCAGCCCCTCGCGGAGGTCATCCTCCAGCAGGTCCACGAGCACCGCCGCGTCGGTGCGCGCGGGCAGTGCGCGGGCGAGCTGCTCCACCGCCACCCGGACCGGGTCTGCACGGCGCGACGGCGGAGGGGCGACGAGGGTCAGGGCCGGAGGGGGCATGGCCTCGACGCTACAGGCAGGTAGCACTCCGTCAATTTTCCAGTCAGGCCCGAAGCCCGGCGCACCGGCACCTGCGCGGGCCCGCGGCACCTGGCCACGGGCCTTGGGTGTTGCGACGGGGTGAGGCGTCCGCCGCGCTCACCACTTCATCGTTTCCTGACCTTCACTCTTCTGGGGTTTCTCCCCCGGGCGCGACACGGAGGTGAGGGTGGCGCGCACGGCGCCCAGGTCGATGGTGCCCACGGCGGCCAGCGGCAGTCGGCGCGCGTCGTCTGAAATCCAGACGTGGACTTCACGCTTCTGCTTGGGCCGGTCCAGGCGCACGGCGGTGCCCGTCATGTGCCAGGCCTTGAACTGGCCCAGCGGCGTCGTCACCTGTTCGCGCTTCACCACCGTGCCCTGCATGCGCCACATGCGACGCACGCCGTAGACATCGAAGCACACCTGGAGGTTGTCCTTGAGCGGCAGTTGGCGCAGCAGGTAGATGGCCCCGGCCACGTCCAGGCCGTCCTTGTCGAAGGTGTAGTTGAACTGCCCCTTGGGGCGCTTGCCGTACTGGTAGTCCACCTTGACGGTGCGCTCCTTCTGGCCGAACGCGACCTCCACCTTGCGGCGCTGTTCGTTCTCCAGGGTGTCCTCGACGTAGCGCTTGGGGCGCAGCGTGCGAGGGTGGAGGTACGCGGTGGCGCTGCCGCGCACGCGCCGCACCTTGGAGAAGAAGGTGTTGGTCTGCGCCTCCACCTGGATGGGCAGGTGCCCGTCCTTCTGCTTGTGGACGCGCATCGTCATGGTGCCCGCCTGCGCGCCCATGGCGTCGAGGTCGAACTCGAGCACCTCACCCGGCATGAACGCCATGGGCGTGCGCAGCGCCGGCAGCGCGGCGTTGCACGGCGCCACGGTGAGGGGCGCCGTGGGTTCCTCGGCCTTGGCGCTTTCGGCCTCCGGCGCGTCCGTCTCCGCGTCTGGCAGCTGGGCCCAGGCGCTTGCGCTGGACAGTGACAACAGGGCCGCGAAGAGGGTGCGCAGGGGGCTCATCCTTTTCCTTCCAGGGACTACGGGGTGCTCTGCGGCGTCTGACGGTCCGGGCGCTTCGCATATTCCGATTCCGCCCACCGCTTCCGGAGCCGGGCGGTGACTTCCTCGCGGACCGCCTCCCATTCTCCCGCATCCGCGTTGATGTCCCAACCGGTGCGCGCCAGCTTGCGCGCGGCCGTCCGGGCGAAGGCGGCGTCACCCAGCTCGGCGAGCAGCCGGAGGTACTCGTAGTCCTCCAACCCGTCCCGGATGTGCTTCAGCCGCAGCGTGAGGATGGGCTGGTGGCCGGAAGGACCCACCCTGGCGGGTGTCCCCGGGTAGAAGAGGGTGCCGTCGCCGTTGCCGCCGAACTCGAAGACGTCCTTCCAGGAGTCCTTCTTCGTGTTGTAGGCGAAGACGGTGTCGAAATAGAGCTCGCCGTCCACGCCAGAGGAGAAGGCGAGCGCGCCCATGGCCCGGTTGAGCGGGGCGGGGTGGTCCACCATGTACGAGGCCCAGCCGCTGTAGGCCCTGTCCACCGCCTTGTCCGCCGGGGGGCCGCCGTTGCAGCCGTGCGAATTGCAGCTCTGGTACCACCACACCCGGGTGTCACCTGCCAGCCGTTTGCGCAGCGCGCTCGCCTCCACCACGCTGCGGCACGTCTGCGGCCCGGGCCGTGGATAGAAGCAGTTGAGCGTGGGCGTGAGGATGTCCGCCGAGCCGTTCAGCGCGTCATCCAGCGGGCTGGTGACGAGCACGGGAATCGCGCCCGCCGCGCGCACCCGCGTGGACTGGGCCTTCACCAGCGGCACGTCCTCGGGCTTGGGTTCGTCCTTGGCGTAGAAGAAGAGCTGCGCGGGCCAGCCCTTCTCGCGGAAGTGTTCGGCGAAGGCGCGGTAGTACGCCGTCTTCTCCGCGTCCGTCTTCGCGTGCTTGCTGTCGCGCACGTCGGTGCTGGTGAAGCGCGCGCCGGAGGGCAGCAGGCTGCCGTCCAGGAAGGGCGCCAGCTCCGCGTCGTACGCGCGCCAGTCCAGCACCGCGCGGCCCTTCTCGAAGCGCACCGGGGGCGGCGTCATGCTCATGCCGTGGGCGCTCACCCGGTGCTCCAGGAGCGCGCGCCCATAGTCCCGCAGCAGCTTGCGCGCCTCCGCAGACTCCGGCTTCACGCCGTGGCCCCGGGCGATGCTGTACAGCGACACCCCGAAGCTGTTGGGCAGCGAGGACGTGGCGGGCAGGGCGAAGGGCTGCACCTCGGCGGTGAACGGCACCGGCCGGACCTTCGCGCCACCCACCTTCACGAGCAGCTGTCCCCGGTACGTCCCCGGCTCCTGCTTCTCCGGGGCGCACACCTCCACGTAGAAGACGGTGGGCAGCTTCGAGTCATGCCCCGGCGCGTCCACTGGAACCAGCGCGTCCGGCCACGGGCCCGTGCGGCCCTGGCCGTTGGACGGCGTCTTCACGTCGATGAAGGCCTCGCGCCAGACGCTGGCCTTCAGCGCCGCGCCCGGCCCCTTCAGCGTCAGCTTCTCCACGGCGGGGCGCTCCACCCGGCCGGGAAGCGCCACCTGCACGGCCTCGCACTCACCGCGCGCGAGGCTGAGGCGCGCCTCCTTGCGTCCCTTCACTGCTTCGCCCGGCCGGACCTTGACCAGGGGCGACACCACCTGAGGCTCCTGCGTGGCGGACATCGCCGCCGCCACCACCGCCCACGCCCATCCTGCGCCCATCCGCCCCCTTCACTCTCCGGCGGGTGCTACCCGCCATTCTCGGCGCGGGCCACCGCCATGCTCCGGCCCGGCTTGTAGTCGGTTATCTCCGCGACGATGGTGCCCAGCGCGAACTCCGCCTCCACCCGCACCGGCACGTGGCTGGGGTCCGTGGTGAAGTAGACGAACATGTCCCGCTTCGAGGCGAGGTTGCCGCCGAACTCCGTCTTCACGCTGAGCTTGAAGACCTCTTTGTCGCCCAGCGCCGTGTCCAGGACTTCACGCCCTTCCACCTTCGCGCGGAGGGTGAACTGCTTGCTGCCGGTGAAGACGGGATAGGCATACTCCTGCCCCACGGCCAGCTCCAGGTTGCGCAATGCGAACGTCGCGCCCGTCACATCCAGCGAGCCCTCCGTCACCTCGCGGGTGGACTCGTACGGGGACTCGCCTTCCTTCTGCTTCACCACGAAGGCCGTCTTGCCATCCGGCTCCATCTTGATGCGCTGCCGGCGGCGTGAGCCGTTCTCATCCGCGTGCAAGTCACTGCCCACCACGAGCTGGCGCTCCGGCTGCCAGTAGGACACGAACTTGTCCTTGATGGGCCACACGCCCAGCATGTCGTTGGAGCGTGCCACCGCGACGATGGGCCACACGTCCTGGCCCCACTGCTTCATGTGGGCGCCCACCGTCACCTGCGCGGTGCCCGCGGTGATGCCCAGGTACCTGACGCGGTAAGAGCTCTGCTCCCCGGGGCCGAACGCCGGGTTCACGGCTTCCTGGGCCATGGCCGTCGCCGACCAGACCAGACCCGCGAACGCCGCCGCGAACCCCCACTTGGACTGCGTTTGCATCGGGTGAGCTCCCTCGCTTGGAAGTTAGGTAGCCTGGCCGCACCGCGCCAGACCCGGCTTGGAACCATTCCCGCCACCGCCCATTTCCACGGACGCGGTGGTGGGCCCGCCATTCAAATGAGGGCCGCTCCCTGCACGGGGAGGCACACTTTCCCACGTCATGCTCCCGCGCGCCTCTTCCCGGCCGGGGCCTGTCCGCCCGGCAGGCGGGAGTGCCGCGCGGCGGCGTGTCCACTCGACGACACCGCTGGTAGCCTTCGCGCGGGGCAGCCCGCGGTGTCGGGCGCCATCCCGCAGGAGGGGTCCATGTCTGGTGGTGGCGGTTCTTTCGACTTCGATGACGACGAGAAGGAGTTCGCGCGCGGAGGTGGCAAGGCGCACAAGGACTTCGACTGTCCTTCGTGCAACGCCAACAACCCCGTGGATGAGCCGCTCGCCCATGGGGACGAGGTGCGCTGCCACTACTGCGGCTCCGAGTTCAAGGTCAGCGTGAACTCGGAGGGGCGGGTGAAGCTCAAGGAGATTTGAGCGCGCGCTCGCCGAAGATGGCGGTGCCCACGCGGACGACGGTGGCCCCTTCTTCAATGGCCCACTCGAAGTCATGCGTGGTGCCCATGGACAGGCCCGGCAGCCCGTGGCCACGGGCCAGCTCGCGCAGCGCCTGGAAGTCCGCGCGGGCCCGGGCCTCGTCCTCCGTGGGGGGCGGCAGCGCCATCAGCCCCACCGCCTGGAGGCCGGGCAGGGCGCGGACCCCGTCCAGGAAGGCGCCGAGCGCGCCGGGTGCCAGGCCGCTCTTGGTGGCCTCGCCGCCCACGTTGACCTCGATGTAGACGGGCAGGGGCGGGGCGCTTTCGCGGCGCTTCGACAGCTCGCGGGCGACCTCCAGCCGGTCCAGGGCGTGGAAGGCCCCGGCCGCACGCGCCACGTACTTCACCTTGTTCGTCTGGAGCGCGCCAATGGCATGCCAGCGCAGGCCGTCCAGGTCCGCCAGCTCCGCGGCCTTGTCCCGCAGCTCCTGCGCGTAGTTCTCCCCGAAGTCGCGCTGGCCGGCGGCGTAGGCCTCGCGGATGAGGTCCGCGGGCTTCAGCTTGGACACCGCCACCAGGGTCACCGACTCCACGGGCCGCCCCGCGCGGGCACAGGCCGCCGCCACCCGCTCCCGCACCGACGCCAGCCGCTCCGCCACGCTCCCACTCATGAGGCCCTCCAGGGCAGGGGCACGCCGGCCCGCTCCAGCAGGGCCACCGTCTCGCCCAGCGGCAGGCCCACGACGTTGGAGGTGCTGCCCTCCACGCTGGCCACCAGGAAGCCGCCCCGGCCCTGGATGGCGTAGGCGCCCGCCTTGTCCAGGGGCTCGCCGCTGTGCGCGTACCAGGACAGCTCCCCGGCGCTGAGCGCGCGGAAGGTGACGCGGGTGCGGACCACCAGCGTCTCCTCATGCCGGCCGGCCAGGGCCACGCCCGTGTAGACGTCATGCGTCCGCCCGGACAGGCGCGTGAGCATGGCCTGGGCTTCCTCGGCGTCGCGGGGCTTGCCCAGCAGCTCGGCGCCCAGGGCGACGGTGGTGTCGGCGGCCAGCACCCAGGCGCCCGGGTGGCGGGAGGCCACCACGCGGGCCTTCTCCCGGGCGAGCCGCCCGACGTAGGCCTCCGCCGCCTCGCCGGCATGGGGCGTTTCGTCGATGTCCGCCGCGGAGACGGTGAAACGGAGGTCCAGCTGTGACAGAAGTTCCCTGCGTCGCGGCGACGCCGAGGCCAGGACGAGCAACGTTTGATCTGCGTTCATGTGCATGTTACGGCTCGGCCCGGCCTTACCAGACTTGTGCCCCGGAGTGGACTCTACGGATGAATCCCGCGGACCTCCTGTCGGCCATGAAGCGGACAGTGGAGCAGCTGGCCGCCTTCAACGAGATGGCCAAGGCCCTGACGTCCACGCTCGAGCTCCGCGAGGTGCTGGCGCTGGTGATGCAGAAGGTCAGCAGCCTGCTGCTGCCTCGCAACTGGTCGCTCATCCTCCAGGACGAGCGCACCGGAAAGCTCTACTTCGAAATCGCGGTGGGTGACGGCGCGGACGTGCTCAAGGGCCTCCAGCTCAACCCGGGCGAGGGCATCGCCGGCGCCGTCTTCACGTCCGGCGCGGCGCGGCTCGTCCATGACGTGGGCGGGGACCCCAGCTTCTCACCCCGCTTCGATGAAGCCTCCGCCTTCCACACCCGCTCCATCCTCGCGGTGCCGCTGCTGGCCCGGGGCCGGGTGCTGGGCATCATTGAGCTGGTGAACGGGCCCATGGACCCGCCCTTCACCAACGAGGACCTCACCATCCTCACCGCCATCGCGGACTACGCGGCCATCGCCATTGAGAACGCGCGCAACTTCCGGCGGGTGCAGGAGCTGACGATTACGGACGAGCACACCGGCTGCTACAACGCCCGGCACCTGCGCGCCCTGCTGGACCAGGAGGTGAAGCGCTCGGAGCGCTTCAGCCACCCGCTGTCGCTCGTCTTCCTGGACCTGGACCACTTCAAGAGCGTCAACGACACCCACGGGCACCTGGTGGGCAGCGCCACCTTGAAGGAGGTGGGGGACCTGCTGATGACGTTGGGCCGGCAGGACCTGGACGCCGTCTTCCGCTATGGCGGCGACGAGTTCGCCATGCTGCTGGTGGAGACGGACCAGGCGGGGGCGGCCATCATCGGCCAGCGCGTCTGCGAGGCCTTTCGGGGGCAGGGCTTCCTCCACGAGCAGGGCCTGGACGTGCGCCTCACCGCCAGCGTGGGCGTGGCCACCTACCCGGACCATGCCGCGTCCGCGTTGGACCTCATCCGCGCGGCGGACTTCGCCATGTACGCGGCCAAGGGACGCGGCCGGGACGCGCTCTGCGTCGCTCAGCCCATGGCGCCCAGCGGCGGCACGGGCTCCCACGAGTTCCCCGAGCGGTAGCCGGTGCCCCGGCCCGTGTGGCCGCCGAGCCCGCAATGAACAAGGGCCGGGGAGGGGAGTCCCCTCGGCCCGGCCCTCGGGGGCGTCACGGTTGGACGCCGGGACTCACCCGGTGCCCACCACGGAGTCGATGGCGGCGGTGTTCGTGTTCACCGTGCCCTGCTCCCGCAGCGCCTTGAGGAACGACTCCGTCACCTCAATCTGCTTGGCCTGACGGGCCTGGGTGCGCAGCGCCTCCTTGCGCTTCTCGAAGCCCTCGGTGTCCGGCTTCTGGCGCTCCACCACCTGCGCCACCACGAAGCCCTCGCCCATGGGGAACACGCTGTCGAGCGGCTGCGGGGCGCCGACGGCGAAGGCCGCCTTCACCAGCTCCGGCGCGGGGCCCAGGTGCGGCACCGCCTCACCCTCGGCGGTGAAGCTGTCCGTCTCCACGGCCTCCGGGCGCGTCTCCGTCTCGAAGCGCAGCAGCGCGGGCTGCTCCTTCTCCGGCGGGAAGAGCGTCTTCATCGCCTGCCCCGACTTGACGGAGGCCAGCGCCTTCTCCGCCTCGGCGCGGGCCTGCTGCTTGGCGCGGTCCTGCTTGTAGAGCGTGGTGGCGATCTCGTCCTGGACGTCCTCGAGCTTCTTGTCCTGGGCGGCCTGCTTCTCATCCACCTTCACCAGGTGCACGCCGAACTTCGTCTCCACCGGCTGCGTCACCTCGCCCTGCTTCAGCGCGAAGGCCGCGTCCGCCAGCGCCGGCTCCCAGCTGCCGCGCTCCACCCAGCCCAGGTCGCCACCGCGCGCCTTGCTGCCCGGGTCCTCGCTGCTGTCACGCGCCACCTGGGCGAAGTCCTTGCCGCCCTCGATTTCCTTGCGCAGCGCCTGCGCCTTCTCCAGGGCCGCCTTCTTCTGGTCGTCGGTGGCCTCCGGGGGCAGCTTCACCAGCACCTGCCGCGCACGGATGCGCTCCGGCTGCTGGTACACGAAGCGGTTGGCCTCGAAGTACTCCTTGATCTCCTTCTCGTGCGCCTTCTTCCACTCCGTCAGCTGCGCCGCGGTGGGGGCGGGGACGGTGTCGGCGTACATGGCCGGCAGGAAGCGCGCGAAGACGACCTTCGCCTGGTTGCCTTCCTTCTCGAAGCGGGCGCGGACCTCGTCGTCCGACACCACCGCGTTGGCGCGCACCACGCCCATCATCTTCTGGGCCGCCAGCTGGCGGCGCAGCTCCACCTCGAAGTCCTGCGGGGTCTTCCGGTAGAAGTCGCGCAGCACCTGCTGGTAGCGCTCGAAGTCGAACTGGCCCTCCTTCTGGAAGTCCGCGTTCTGGTGGATGAGCTTGCGCAGCTCTTCGTCGGACGGGGTGATGCCGTGGCGCTCGGCCGCCTGGGCCAGCAGCTCCGTGTTCACCAGGCGGTCGAGCACCTGGTTGTGCATGCCGAACTGGCGGGCGAGCGACTCGGGGACCGGGCTGCCCTGCGAGCGCAGGAAGCTCATCTGCTGGGCCCAGGCCGCCGCGAAGTCACGCAGCGGGATTTCCTTGCCGTTCACCGAGGCCACCGAACCAGGCGCCGTCGTCCCACCCGTGGCGCTGAAGCCGGTACTGCCCGGGCCGAAACTGAGCGTGAACACCACCGCGATGCCGATGATGAACAGGAGCGAGGCAACCTTCCGGGGATTCAGACCGTCCATTGTCGTCACTTCTGGGGCAAACGCGCCGAGAAAAGCCGTGCGGAAGGACTCGCGACGCGGTGTTGTTGGTAGCCCGGCCGGTGGGTGGTGGACCAGGAACCGCCCCCCATGCAGGCCTTGACTGCCTAGGATAACGCACCGGAAAATGCAAGCGATTTAGAGCCCTTAGCCAGCCCCTGCTCCCCCGTCACACCCCCGGAAACTCCTGCCTGTGTGGTCGCTCCTGAAGCGGTACTACCGCCCCCTCATCGTGGGCTTCCTGCTCCTTTCGCCGCTGGTGGCCTTCCTGCTCGGTGGCCGCAAGGCCAGGGAACCCAACTTCGTCGACCGGGCGGTCATCGCCGTGGCGTCCCCCGTGCAACAGGGGCTGACGGCCCTCATCGAAGGCGGAGGCGCCGGGGTCCAGAACTACCTGGACCTCCGGGGCGTGCGGCAGGAGAATGACGCGTTGCGACTGGAGAACCTCCAGCTGCGCGCGGCGGTGCAGGCCCTGGGGGAGTCGCGGATGGAGAACGAGCGGCTGCGCAAGCTGCTCAACTACGCGGAGGCGGAGGCCGGGCCGGAGATCCCCGCGCGGGTGGTGGGCGTCAATCCGGTGGCGAAGCTGCTGTCGGTCCGCATCAGCAGCGGGGAGCAGCAGGGTGTCTTCCGCGGCATGTCCGTGGTGACGCCGGACGGAATCGTGGGACAGGTCATCCGGGCGACGGGCGGGTATGCGGATGTGGCGCTGGTGACGGACCCTCAGAGCCGGGTGGCGGTGCGGGTGCAGCGCTCGCGGGCCCGGGGCACGGCGGCGGGAACCGGAGGCGGGCCCCTGAAGTTGGAGAACATGCTGCGCACCGAGGATGTGGAGGACGGTGACCTCATCATCACCGCGGGCACGGACGGCATCTACCCGCCCGGCGTGGTGGTTGGACGCGTGACGAACCTGGAGAAGAAGGAGCACGGCATGTTCCAGGGCGCGGACATCGTTCCGGCGGTGGATACGAGCAAGCTGGAAGAGGTGTTGGTGGTGGGCAGCCCCTACAGCGCCATGGCGCCAGGCAGCACCGCGGAGGGCGCGTCGAAATGAAGTTCCTGGTGTCTGTCGCACTGGCGCTGGCGTTGCTCACGCTGGAATCGGTCCTGGTGAAGCAGGCCGGCCTGGAGCTCGGCCGGATTGACGTCACCGTGGTGCTGGTGGCGTTCCTGGCCCTGCGGGCCTCGCTGTTGGAAGGGGCCTTCTCCGCCTTCTCGGTGGGGTACCTGCTGGACCTGATGAGCGGGCAGCCCACCTGGCTCTACACCTTCCTGGCCGTGTTCATCTTCCTGGTGGGCCGGCTGGTGCCGACCTTCGTGGAGGTCCGGGGCCCGCTGGCCTTCGCCTTGTTCGCCATGGGCGCGGACGTGGGCCATTCGCTGCTGGCCACCTTCTTCACCTGGCTGACGGTGAAGGAGGACGGTCCGGGCGCGCTGCTGGCGGAGCTGCCGCTGCAGGTGGCGCTCACGGGCATCGCGGCGCTGGCGCTCTATCCGTTGCTGCGGCGCTTCGAGGCGTCTCAGGAGCGGCCCGCGGGGTTGCTGCGGTGACGCCGCCCACCTTGGGCAACACGACGCCGGGGCGCGAGCTCAAGCGGCGCTTCCTGTGGCTGGGCCTGGCCATGGTGCTGGGCCTGGGGCTGCTTTCCATCCAGCTCTACCGGCTGCAAATCACCCGGGGCGAGGAGTACGCCGCCAAGAGCGTGGCCAACTTCGTCAAGGAGGTGCGGCTGCGCGCCGACCGCGGCGTCATCAAGGACGCGCGTGGCACCATCCTGGTGGACAGCCGTCCGTCCTTCGACGCCTTCATCACCCCGGCCTTCTGCACCGACTGCTACGAGCAGGTCATCCCTCGCCTGGCGGAGCTGCTCCAGTGGGACCCGGACCAGCGCAAGAAGGTGGAGGACCTGGTGCGCATGGGGCGGCGCAATGCCCCCTTCCAGCCGGTGCCGGTGCGCGTGGACCTGTCGCGCGACGAGTACGACAGGCTGGCCGCGCGCCGGGACATCCTGGACGGCGTGGAGGTGGCGCCCGTGCCGCACCGGCACTACCGCACCAACTCCGTGCTGTCGCACGTGCTGGGCTACATGAACGAAATCACCCAGGAGGAGCTGGAGCGCCTCAACGGCGACGGCGCCCGCTACGCCCTGGGGGACTACATTGGCCGGCGCGGGCTGGAGCGCTACTTCGAGCAGCGGCTGCGCGGCACCGACGGCGTGCGCAAGGAAGTGGTGAACGCGCGCGGACAGACCATTGAGGAGCTGAACGACAAGCTGGGGGACAACGCCGTGGTGGCGCCGCGTCCGGGCAACAACCTGGTGCTGTCCATCGACATGCGGCTGCAGGAGGAGGCGGAGCGGGCCTTCCCCGGTGTGACGGGCGCGGTGGTCGCCATCGACGTCAACACGGGCTTCATCCGCGCGCTGGTGTCGCGCCCGGGCTTCGACCCCAACCTGCTCACCGGCCGCGTGACGCCCGCGCAGATGGCGCTGCTGTCGCGAGATCCGCTGGACCCGATGATCAACCGCGTGGCCGCCGAACACTACAGCCCGGGCTCCACCTTCAAAGTCATCACCGCCCTGGCGGCGTTCAAGTCGGGCGCCTTCCGTCCGGAGACGGTGGTGAACTGCCCGGGGGGCTACCGCCTGGGCGCGCGCACCTGGCGTTGCCACAAGGACGCCGGGCACGGGCACATGGATGGGCTCGCCGCCATGAAGACGTCGTGCGACACCTGGTTCTACAAGGTGGCGGACACCATTGGCCTGGACCCCATTGGAGAGATGGGCAAGGCCCTGGGCTTGGGCAGCCCCACGGGCGTCAACGTGGTGGCCGAGGTCCCCGGCATCATGCCGACCAGCGCCTACCACGACAAGGCGTCGCCCGGCGGCTACACCAAGGGCATGGCGCTCAACAGCTCCATTGGCCAGGGCGACAACAACGTCACCCCGCTCCAGTTGGCGCTGGTGTACGCGGCCATCGCGAACGGCGGCACGCTCTACAAGCCGCAGATGGTGAACCGCCTGGAGAACCTGGACGGGCAGACCATTGAATCGTTCCAGCGGGAGGTGGTGCGCAAGGTGGACCTTTCGCCCGCGCACCTCAAGGCGGTGGTGGAGGGACTGGTGAAGGTGGCGCACGAGCCGGGCGGCACCGCCTACCGCGCGCGGATGAATCACATGCGGGACAAGGACATCCTGGTGGCGTCCAAGACGGGCACCGCGCAGGTGGCCCGCCTGGGCGCGATTCGCCTGAAGACGCACCAGATGAGCTTCTTCGAGCGCGACCACGCCTGGTTCGCGGGCTTCGCGCCAGCGGACAAGCCGGAGATTGCCATCGTCGTGCTCAACGAGCACGGCGGCCACGGCGGTTCGGACGCGGCGCCCACCGCGATGGCGGTGTTCCAGAAGTACTTCGACTTGAAGAAGCTGGACGCCACGGCGCCGCCGCCGCGTCCCAACCAGCCCTACACGCCGTCCTCCGTGACGCGCGCGCCCGGTCCTGACGAGGCGGCGCTGACGCGGGGGGTACGGCCACCGGCCCGGCTGCCGGGCGACGACGAGGAACGCACGCGTGCAACTGCGGATTGAGCGGCGGATGGTGCCCCACATCCCCTGGGGCCTCATCTTCTCCGTGCTGGCGGTGTGCGCGCTGGGCATCTGGAACCTGGCCTCGGCGTCGCGGCCCCCGCATTCGCCCGTGTGGGGTTCGCAGATGCTGTACCTGGGGGTGAGCATCACCGCCGTGCTGGTGGTGTGCCTGGTGGACTACCGGTGGATTCAGCGCATGGCGGCGCCCATCTACGTCACCAACATCCTCCTGCTCATCGCGTTGCGGTTCTTCGGGCACACGGCCAAGGGGGCAGAGAGCTGGTTCGCCATTGGCCCGTTCCGCATGCAGCCCGCGGAGTTCATGAAGATTGGCGTCGTGCTGATGCTGGCCAAGGTCTACCACGACGACTTCCAGCCCAATGAGCCCTCCTATGGCCTGACGCGGCTGTGGAAGCCGCTGCTCGTCGTCTTCGTCCCCTTCGCGCTGGTGCTGGTGCAGCCGGACCTGGGCACCGCGCTGATGATTGGCCTGTCGTCGCTCACCATCATCCTCTTCGGCAAGGTGCGCTGGTACCTGGTGGCCACGCTGGTGACGGCCGTGCTGGCCGCGGGCATCGTCATCTGGAACGACTACATCCGCGACGTGCCGGAGCCTCGGCCCACCATCGTCCGGCACCACCTGAAGAAGCACCAGAGCCAGCGCATCTCCGGCTGGCTGGACCCCGAGGCGGACCTGCGCGGCAGCGGCTATCACGCGGCGCAGTCGAAAATCGCGGTGGGCAGCGGCGGCGTGTCCGGCAAGGGCTGGCGCGAGGGCACCCAGACGGGCCTGCGCTTCCTGCCCGAGCAGCACACCGACTTCATCTTCTCCGTGTGGGCGGAGGAGCATGGCTTCGTCATGTGCCTCGTCCTGCTGGTGCTCTACGGCGCCATCTTCATCTTCGGCCTGGGCGTGGGTTTCAACGCGCGTGACAGGTTCGGCGCCTTCGTCGCCGTGGGCGTCGTGGCGATGCTCTTCTGGCAGGTGTTCGAGAACATCGGCATGGTGATTGGCCTGCTGCCGGTGACGGGAATCACCCTGCCGTTGATGAGTTATGGCGGCTCATCCCTGCTTTCCGTGATGCTCAGCATCGGCTTGTTGGTGAACATCAGCATGCGCCGTCACATGTTCTGAGAATTTCCGGATTTATCCTCGCGGGCCGGGCGCAAGCGTTTCTCGGCGCGCGGCATGGGGTGGTGTATGAATCACCCCACCAACACACGTGGAGGGCGAGTCCTCCCGGGCAGATGAGGACGCGTCATGCAGAGGAAGGGTGGCCAGAAGGCAGTCGGGAGCACGCGGGTGGAGGCGCCGGTGCGCGCGCCCGCGCGAGCGTCAGCGCCGGCCGCGGCGCCGGCGAAGGAGGTCCGCCCCGCGGTGGTTCCGGCGCGTCCTGGTGGCCACGTGGCGGCGGTGAGCCCGGCGCCGAGGCCGGCCTTCTCGCCGTTGATTGAGATGAATCAGGGCGAGGCCGAGCACCGTCACTTTCCCCGCGCCCAGCTCGCCACGCGCTTCGAGGTCTGGGTGGATGACGCGGCGGGCGAGCGCCGCTTCGAGGCGAGCCTCGTGTCCGTCAACGTCAGCGTCAGCGGGGCGTTCCTGGAGAGCACCTTCTACCTGCCGCTGGGCACCGTGCTCGACGTGCGCTTCGCGCTGGAGCCGGGCGCCGCGCCCGTGCAGGCGCGCGCGGAAATCGTGCGGGAGGAGCGGGAGAACGGGCCGGAGGGCCGCAGCGGCTTTGGCGTGCGCTTCCTCGACTTCAGCGGACAGACGGAGGTGGCGCTGGCGCGGCTCTTCGTGGGGATGCGGCTGAGGGCCTTCGCGGAGGACTATCTCCAGTCCCAGCGGGCTCGCTCCCTGCCCAATGAGGTGGAGCGCGTGGTGGACGTGCTGGCGGCCTGGGAGCTGCTCAAGGCGACGTCGTCCGTTTCCGACCCCTGGCAGGGCTGAGGCGTTGGACCGGTCATCGCCCAGGGCCGTGGGCGGGTGTCCGGCGGGCAGGCACTCAGGCCGACTTGCCGCCCGAAATCTGGCGGCGGCGCTCGGCCTGATAATGCGCGGAGCACAGCCCCTTCGAGCGCTGCTCGCGAGTACAGCCCTCCATCGTGCAACGGCGATCCATTGAAACCAGGCTGGCGCCCGCCATCACCTTCGGCGGACGGCCGCGGCGCCGGCCCGCGGTGAGCGCGGTGGAGCTGGGCGCGCTGCTGCCCAGCCTGGGCATCCCGTCGTTGAGCGCGCGCAGCATGCCGCGTCCAATGGCGTCTCCCAAGGCTTCGGCCCAGTTCACCATGGCCGGCGTCAGCGGGACGGTGGACAATTCTTTTCGTGGACGTGCCATGAATACTCCAAGCGAAAACAGTCAGCCAACACAGACACTGCTATGTGCCTATTTGGCGGTTGAAGTCATCGCTGTCAATACAACCTTGGAGGGTCTGTCTTGACTCGTAAACGATCTCAAAAAATTGATGACAAGACTGCAAATGGATACGTATTTCCCGTATGTCCTCACGGCACTGTGACACTCGCAGCGGTCGACCCGTCTGTCTCGGCGGGTGAATCCGCGAAGTATGAGAAGACGCTCAAGACGCTCCAGGAGCGCGTCTTCGCGCTGCAGATCCAGAACTACCTGGCGGGGCGGAAGGCCGTCGTCGTCTTCGAGGGCTGGGATGCCTCTGGCAAGGGCGGCGCCATCCGCAGGCTCACCACGCTGATGGACCCGCGTGGCTACAAGGTCTGGCCCATCTCCGCGCCGTCAGAGGAAGAGCGCAGACACCATTACCTGTGGCGCTTCTGGCGCAAGACGCCGGGCGCGGGCGAGGTCTGCATGTTCGACCGGAGCTGGTACGGCCGGGTGCTGGTGGAGCGGGTGGAGGGCTTCGCGAAGCCGGCGGAGTGGCGGCGCGCCTACGATGAAATCAACGCTTTTGAACACATGCTCACCGCGGACGGTGTGCGGATGGTGAAGTTCTTCATCCACATCGACAAGAAGACGCAGCTCCAGCGGTTCCGCGAGCGCGAGGCGGACCCGGCCAAGCGCTACAAGCTGGGGGCGGAGGACTGGCGGAACCGGGCGAAGTGGAAGAAGTACGAAGCGGCCATCCAGGAGATGCTGGACCGCACGCACCGCCCCGACGCGCCGTGGCACGTGGTGCCGGGAAACGACAAGCGCTACGCGCGGTTGGAGGTGCTCCGCCGCTGCGTGGAGCTGCTGGGCTGAGACAGGCGGCCGCGGGGGGGGGGGCGCGAAGCGCGCGGCAGGCGCGCGCTTTCGCCCGGCCCCGCGGCGGCGAGGCTACGTCAGGGCCTTCTTCACGGCGTCTTCGATGCGGGCCTTGGGCACCGCGCCGACAATCTGCTCCACCACGCGGCCGCCCTTGAACAGGAGCAGGGTGGGGATGGAGCGGATGCCGTACTCCTGCGGCGTGTCCTGGTTCTCATCGATGTTGAGCTTGGCGAACTTCACCTGCCCCTTGTACTGCGAGGCCAGCGCTTCGATGGAGGGCGCGATGGCGCGGCACGGCGCGCACCACGTCGCCCAGAAATCCACCAGCACCGGCTCCTGGGAGTCCAGGACCTGCTGCTTGAAGTCGCCATCCCCGATGTTCGTCACGTCCGCGCCTGACATGGTGTCTCCTCGTGCCCTGTCCGGGCACCGCCGCCGCGTCCTGTAGTACGCGTCCGGTGGGCCTGCAAGGATCGGCCGACCATCAGCCAATCTGGCGGCTTGGATGCGCAGGGATGGCGCCTGTTTCAACCATTTCCCCCAAGCGTCCCCCCGGGGGCGGGGTGGCTGGTGTAAGCTGGCGGGCGTGACGAAGCTCTTCCTGCCCCAGGCCCAGCTCGAGGAGTGGGCGCTGGCGGACAAAGCAGACCTGCGCGAAGGCCGGCTGGTGGTGATGGCGGAGGGCGGTGTGGCCTTTCCCGTCACGCCCGCGGTCCACTTCGTCCAGCTCGTGTCGGGCGAAGACACCCAGGGGTTGGTGGCCCGGGTGAAGACCGAGGAGCAACTTGCCCGACTGGGTGCCGAGCAGATGGCCGACTCGGTGCTGGTGGGGGACAACGCCTATGAGGTCGTTCCGGGGTATGTAGCGGAGGTCGCCGCCGGCGCGCCCAGGCCAGAGGGCGCGGACTCGAAGCCGGACTCTGAAGCAGACCTTCTGGCCGCCTTCATCCTCAACAAGATGGGCTGATTCGCCCCTCTTCCGTGGTTATGAGCCTGCCCCTATGAGCCACACGCTCGTCTCGCTCGCCTGCCACGCCTATGGCATCGCCGCTGTCGTCTACCTGGCCTACCTGGTCCGCCAGTCGGACGCCCTGGCCACGGCCGGGCGCGTGCTGGTGGGCGGTGGGCTGGCGCTGCATGGCGTGGCGCTCTTCGAGCTGCTCGGGGTGCAGAGCGGGCGGCCGGTGGGCCTGGCGCAGGGCTTCTCCGCGCTGGCCTTCCTGCTGCTGGCCATCTTCCTGTTCCTGGACGTGCGCTACCGCCGGCCCGTCATCGGCGCCTTCCTCACGCCGCTGGCGCTGGCCGCGCTGCTGCCCGGGCTGCTGATGCAGGGCGGGCAGGCGCCGCTGCCCCCCGGGGTGCGTCAGCCGTTGTTGCCGCTGCACATCACCCTGGCGCTGCTGGGGCTGGCCGCGTTCGCGGTCGCCGCGGGCGTGGGCGTCATGTACGTGCTCATGGAGCGGCAGGTGAAGGCGAAGCGCTTCGGGCTCTTGTTCTCCCGCCTGCCCTCCCTGGAGTTCCTGGACACGCTGAACCGGCGCCTGGTGCTGTGGGGCTTCCTGGCGCTGTCCATCACCCTGGCCACGGGGGCCTTCTTCGTGGGCACCGCGCCGGGCCCCTGGACGGTGGATGGGAAGACGCTGGCCACCCTGGTCGCGTGGGCCGTCTTCGCCGCGCTGCTGGTGGCGCGCTCCGTCGCGGGCTGGCAGGGGCGGCGGGTGGCCTTCCTCACCATGGCGGGGTTCTGTCTGGTCATGGTGTCCTTCCTGTCTTCGTATGACGTGCCAGCGCCCTCGGCGGCCATGAGGATGCCCTGAGTATGGAGCTCATCTGCATTGGCCTGTCCCACCGGACGGCGCCCCTCACCGTCCGGGAGCGGCTGGCCTTGCCGGAGTCGCGTCAGGTGGACGTGCTCCAGCGGCTGGCCCAGGCGCCCGTGGAGGCCCTCTGGGTGTCCACCTGCAACCGCGTGGAGGTGTACCTGTTCGCGCCGAACGCGGCGCTGGCGCGGCAGCGCGCGTTGACGGAGCTGCAGTTGCTGGGCGGCGTGGAGGCCCTGGAGCACCTCTACGAGCACCAGGGCGAGGCGGCGCTGGTGCACCTGTTCCGCGTGGCGTGCAGCCTGGACTCCATGGTGCTGGGCGAGGCCCAGATTCTGGGCCAGGTGAAGGACGCCTTCGAGCGGGGCCAGGGCGCGGGCGCGGTGCGCGGTGAGCTGATGCGCGCGTGCGCGGCCGCCTTCAGCTGCGCCAAGCGCGTGCGCACGGAGACGGCCATTGGCCGCGCGGCCACGTCCATGGCGGCGGCGGCGGTGCAGCTGGCCAGCAAGGTGTTCGACGGGCTCGCGGGAAAGACGGTGCTGGTGGTGGGCGCGGGAGAGATGGGCGAGCTGGCGGCGCGCCACCTGAAGCAGGCGGGTGCGTTGAAGCTCTACGTCACCAACCGCACCCTGTCGCGCGCGGAGGCGCTGGCGGCGGAGGTGGGCGGACAGGCGCGGCCCTTCGAGGAGCTGCTCGGCCTGGTGGCCGCGGCGGACATCGTGGTGTGCAGCACGGCGTCGCCGGTGCCGCTCTTCACGCGGGACAACGTGGGCGCCCTGGGGCGTGGGCGCCGGAGCCGGCCGCTGTTCATGGTGGACCTGGCGGTGCCGCGCGACATCGACCCGGCCGTGGGCACGCTGGACTGGGTGCACGCCTACGACGTGGATGACATCCAGAAGTTCGTCGCGGACAACGCCGCGGCGCGCGCGGAAGAGGCGCAGAAGGCGGGCGTGCTCGTCGCGCAGGAAGTGGCGCGGTTCGTCAAGGAGCGCGCGCTGCGTGAGGGCACGCCGGTGCTGGCGCGACTGCGTCAGCGCGCGGAGGCCATTGCCCGCTCCGAGGTGGAGCGCACGCTGGGCGCCCTGGGCGACGGACTCAACGACAAGCAACGCAAGAGCATCGAGGCCATGGGCCGAGCCATCGTCAACAAATTGCTGCATGAGCCCACCGCGCGGCTGCGCGCCGTGGGGCCGGAGGGGGAGGGCAACCGGTTGGCCGGCGCCGCCGCCGAGCTGTTCGGGCTGCTGGAGGAGGAGGTGGGCACCGCCGCCGCCGCGCCCTCCGTCATGGCCGCGCCGGTCCAGGCCGCCACGGGGGGCAAATGATGCCGCACGTGCGCATCGCCACCCGGCAGAGTCCCCTGGCGCTCTGGCAGGCGCGTCACGTGGGCGCGCTGCTGAGCGCGCATCATCCCGGGCTGGAGGTGACCCTGGTGGAGATGACCACCGAGGGAGACCGCTTCCTGTCCGCGCCGCTGTCCGCGGTGGGCGGCAAGGGCCTGTTCGTGAAGGAAATCGAGCAGGCGCTGCTCGACGGCCGCGCGGACATCGCCGTGCACAGCCTCAAGGACATGACGTCCGTGTTCCCGGAAGGGCTGATGCTCGCCGCGGTGCCGGAGCGGGAGGACCCGCGCGACGCCTTCTGTGGCCTGGGCGGGCTGACGCTGGACGCGCTCCCCCAGGGCGCGCGTGTGGGCACGTCGTCGCTGCGCCGCAGCTGCATCCTGCGCTCGCGCCGGCCGGACGTGGACATCGTCAGCGTGCGCGGCAACGTGCAGACGCGCCTGGCGAGGACGCGGGAGCAGGGGCTGGCGGGCGCGCTCCTGGCCGCTGCCGGACTCAAGCGCCTGGGCCTGGAGGACGTCATCACCCAGGTGCTGTCGCCCGAGGTGAGCCTGCCCGCGGTGGGGCAGGGCGTGCTGGCCATCCAGTGCCGCACGGACGATGCCCGCGTGCGCGCGCTGCTGGCTCCGCTGGAGCACGCCACCACGCGCATCGCCGTCACCGCCGAGCGCGCGCTGCTGGCGAAGCTGGAGGGGGGCTGCACCGTGCCCCTGGCCGGGCATGCCACCGTGTCGGGTGACACCGTCTTCCTGCGCGGCCTCGTGGGCCGTCCGGATGGCACACACGTGGTGCGGGGCGAGGTGCGCGGCCCCGTGTCGCGGGCCCATGCGCTGGGTGAAGCCCTGGCGGAGGACCTGCTGTCGCGTGGGGCGGCGGACATCTTGCGTGATTTCGCGCGCCGCTCCGAGGCGCGGGAGTCCTAGACTGCCGCGCGCGTGGAACGGCGACTGGAAGGCAAGAGAGTCTTGGTGACGCGCCCGCGTGAGCGGGCCGAGGAGCTGTGCTTCCTCCTGGAGGATGAGGGCGCCGAGGTGCTGAGCGTGCCCCTGCTGGAGCTGCATCCTCCGGAGGACCCCCGTCCGCTGGCGTCAGCGGCCGAGCACATCCAGCGCTACACCTGGGTGGTGTTCGCGAGCCCCTCGGGCGTGGAGGCGCTGATGGAGGCGCTGCGCGAGGCGGGCACCCAGGACCGGATACAGCGGGTGAAGGTGGCCACCGTGGGGCCGCGCACGACGCGCGCCGCGGAGGGCTACGGCCTGGACGTGGTGGCCGAGCCTTCGGAGGGCACGGGCGAGGCCCTGTTCAACCTCATCAAGGACGCGCTGCAACCGGGTGACGAAGTCCTGCTCCCCGCCGCCGAGGAAGGCCGGCGCGAGCTGGAGGACGGGCTGCGGGAGCGCGGCGTCCTGGTGACGCGGGTGACGGCGTATCGCGCCACGTCCGCGCCCCTTCCACCGGAGTCCTTGGCCCTGCTGGATGCCTCACCGCCGGACGTCGTGCTCTTCGCTTCGCCGCGCACGGCCGAGGCCTTCGTGGAGGAGGCCGGACGCGAGCGCCTGGCCACCGCGCGGGTGGTGGCGATTGGGCCGACGACGGCGTCCGCCCTGGAGCGGCTGGGCGTGCCCGCGGCGGCCGTGGCGGAGCGGCCGACGCCAGAGTCCCTGGTGGATGCCGCCGTGCTCGCGGTGACGAGCACCGTGCACTGACGGTGGCGCGGCGCCGTGCCCGCCCGGCCGCAGGGCGGCCCTGACGGCGGCTCCATGCCTGGCTGGTGGCGCGCGGGGCGCCGCGGGTGTTTTCCGCTCGGCGCACCGCCGTGGGCCGAAGTCCGTCTGGTACGCTGTGGGGTCGCGCTCCGGCGGGCGGCCGGGGTGAAAGGAGACGCGCTTGGTACTGCCTGTGGGTGGCGTGGGGAGCACTGCTCCGAAGAGCCGGGATGACTTCACCACGCTGTTCGTCCTGGAGGCGCTGGTGGCCCAGGGGCTGCTGCAACCCCAGCAGGCCCAGGAGGTGCTGGCCCGCGAGGGCGCCGCGCGCGCCCGGGTGCTCAAGGCGCACCAGGGGACCCCGGGCGGCAAGGAGGCCGCGCGGTACGACGTGTCTCCGGTGGAGGTCGTGGCGGCGTTCCAGGTGCCGCTGTCCAGCGGCCGGGGCGTGCTGGACGAGGACCGCGTCACGGAGGCCGCCGCGCGCGCCGCCGGCATGAGCTACCGGAAGATTGACCCGCTCAAGCTCGACATGGCGCTGGCCACGCGCACCGTGTCCAGGCCCTACGCGCAGAAGCACGTGCTGCTTCCCCTGGAGCGCACCCCGCAGGGCCGGCTGCTGGTGGCGGTGGCCAACCCCTTCGACGGGGAGCTCTTCGAGAGCTTCCACCGCCTGACAGGGATGCCCGTGGAGCCCGTCCTCAGCGCCAAGGCGGACATCCTCAAGTCCATCAGCGACATCTACGGCTTCAAGAAGACGCTGGCGCGCGCCGCCGACGACTTCAGCGCCGCCGCCGGAGCCCAGGTCGCCAACTTCGAGCAGCTCGTCTCGCTCAGTGGCACCCAGGAGCTGGAGGCGTCGGACCGGCCCGTGGTGCAGGCGGTGGACTACCTGCTGCGCTACGCGTTCGACAACCGCGCCTCGGACATCCACATCGAGCCCAAGCGCACCACCAGCGTGGTGCGTCTGCGCATCGACGGTGTGCTGCACCCGGTGCACACGCTGCCGGCGCCGGTGCACCCGCCCATCGTCTCGCGCGTGAAGATGCTGGCGCGCATCGACATCTCCGAGCGCCGCAAGCCGCAGGACGGCCGCATCAAGACGGAGCGTGATGGCCGCGAAGTCGAGCTCCGCGTGTCCACGCTGCCCACCGCCTTCGGCGAGAAGGTGGTCATCCGTATCTTCGACCCGGAGACGCTGGTGCAGGACATCGCCCAGCTGGGCTTCGAGCCGGACGAGAAGAGCGCCTTCGAGTCCTGGATTGACCAGCCGCACGGCCTCATCCTCGTCACGGGCCCCACGGGCAGCGGGAAGACGACGACGCTCTACTCCGCGCTCAAGGCGCTGGCGGGCCCCGACGTCAACGTCACGACGATTGAGGACCCCATCGAAATGGTGTGGGACGCCTTCAACCAGGTGCAGGTGCAGCCCAAGGTGGGGCTCGACTTCGCCGGGGCGCTGCGCCACATCCTCCGCCAGGACCCGGACGTCATCATGGTGGGCGAGATTCGCGACCCGGAGACGGCGGAGAACGCGATTCAATCCGCGCTCACCGGCCACCTGGTGCTGTCCACGCTGCACACCAACGACGCGCTGGGCGCGGTGGCGCGCATGCGGGACCTGGGCGTGCCGTCCTTCCTCCTGGCGCAGAGCCTCCTGGGCGTCATGGCCCAGCGCCTGCTGCGCCGGGTGTGCAGCCATTGCGCGCAGGAGACGACGCTGACGCCCGACGAGCTGCTCGCGCTCCAGGCCCCCCTGCCGCTGCTGCCCGGCGGCGTGCGCCTGCTCAAGGGCGCGGGCTGTGTGCGTTGCCGTGGCACCGGCTTCGTGGGGCGCACGGGTGTCTTCGAAATCGTCACCAGCGCGGGCGAGCTGAGGGACCTCATCGCCCGGGAGGCCCCCTATGCGCAGATGGTGGACGCGGCCCGGCGCTCCGGCATGAGGACGCTTCGCGAGGCCGCCGTGCGCAAGCTGGCGCAGGGCTTCACCGCCTTCGACGAGGTGGTGCGGATGACGACCGTCTGACGCGCGACGGCCCGGCCTCCCACGAGGAGAGACCGGGCCGCGCAAGGCCTTGCGGCTGCCCCGGTGGGGCAGGGCGGCGGACTAGAAGCGCGCCTGGAGCAGCGTGTTGAAGCCCAGCGCGTGCGGGCGCTCGAAGCTCGGCTGCGCCACGCCCGTCACGTCGTCCCGGAACGTGGTCCGGTTGGTGTCGTAGGTGTAATAGACCTCACCGACGGCGGCGACGGAGTCCGACAGGTCCCAGCGGAAGGTGGCCTTCGCGGAGTAGATGGGCTCCGCCCTGCACGCCGCGTTGCCGCGGCCGCACGTCTCCGGAAGGATGCTGAGCTGATTCACGTCACGCACCACGACGGTGCGCGTGCCGATGAGGCTCGGCGGCGGGTCATTGCCGCCCAGCACCGGCGAGGGGCTGCGGAACGAGGCCGGCTGCTGCACACCGAGGATGAAGCCCGGCGTGATGTGCAGCTTCGGCAGGTGGTAGTCCGCGCCCACCGCGAGGAACATCTCCGGCTTCAGCTCCGTGCCCTCCGGGAAGTCCTGGAACGGGGGGAAGCCCGGCACCTCGAACTGGATGAAGGACAGGCTGCGGTACAGGCCGAGGAGGCTGACGCGGAGCAGGTCGTACTTCGCGCGCGCCTGGAGGGCCACGGCGGTGGCGCCCTGCGGCTGGGTGGCGCCGAAGTCGTTGGGCTTCTCCAGCGTCTGCGACAGGTAGCTGCCTTCCAGCGACACGGTGTACGACAGGCCACCCGGGTACTGCTCCGGTGCGAAGAAGCGCTGATAGATGTCCGGGTCGTTCTTGTAGAGCCGGAAGTCCACGCTGGTGCCGACGGGCACACCCACGTGGTAGACGACCTGGCCGGACACGCCCGCGGCGTTCACCGGGGCCTCCACGCCGAGCGTCGCCAGGCCGGGCACCAGGCCCTTCTGGAAGTAGCCGCCGCCCGCCTCGACGCGCAGCGTCTCCAGGATGTCCCAGCCCGCGCCGGCCATGAGGCCGTACTTGGTCTCTTCCTCGCGGATGAGCTCGTTCTGCATCAGCGCCGTCTTGCCGCCGACGTACGCGTACCAGTTGTCGCGGGTGATCTGCAGCTTGCCGCCGGGCACGCCGTTGGTGACGGCGCGCGTGGTGAACACGCCGCTGCCACCCCAGGAGATGCGGTACGCATAGCCCAGGCGGAAGCGGTCCGCGGACACCGGGAAGCCGACGAGCGAGATGCCTTCCTTCTCGCTCCAGCCCGGCGGCTGGTAGTTGAGGCGGATGTAGCTGGAGTTGTCGCGGATGTCGACGCCGCCCGACGGCCGCTCCAGCACCAGCAGCGTCAGCGCCGCTTCAGTCGTCAAACCCTCGAAGAAGGCCGGTGCCCGCTTGTAGAGCACCACGTTCGACAGGGACTCGAAGCCGGAGAACCGGGTGTTGAAGTTGTCGTAGAACTGCGTGTTCTGGTTGCCGGCGCCGAACCGCGCATTGGGGCTGTTCGGCGTCGTCTCACCAGAGCCCGCGAGCACGTTGTCGTCCGCGAAGACGAACGACAGACGGGTGTCCACGAAGTCACTGGCCCACGCGGGCGCACTCAGGGAAATCAGGCCGGTCAGGGCCAGCTTCTGCAGCGTTTTCAATGTCCCTCTCCACGGAGCGGTCCGGGGGGACCGCTCCTCCCTGCTTCCCGTCACCGGGTCGCGAGAATCATCAGAAGACTACGGATTGACGCAAGGCCGGATGGGCCGCGGGCACTCCATGCCCGGGCCGGGGTAGCAGCAGATGTCGTCCAGGTCGCGAGGCAGCACGTTCCACCGCGGGCGGGCGGCGCTCACCTGCCGCAGGTGGCCCACGACGTCGAAGCTGGCCGCGCGCAGATTGCGGCACTGCTGGGCCGCCTCGGCGTTCGGGTCATCCTCGCTGCAGTCGGGCGCCAGGTCCGGCACCGCGTCCTTGGTGACCAGGTTGATGCGCGTGCGCGCGTCCGCCGCCACCTTGCAGGTGAGGGTGCCGTCCTCGCGGTTCTGGACGGAGGCGTACACGGTGCCCTCACCCGCCGCCATGGTGTGCTGCAGCGGCGTCTGGGCCGCCAGCGCCACCGGCGTGCCGCTGGCGCCGAAGCGCACGTTGGCCGGCTTGTCGCAGGACACGTTGATGCGCAGGTCCGTGCTGAACGTGTCCGACTGGGCCCAGTTGACGACGGTGGGGTCCGCGTTGACGGTGGCGGTGAAGGTCTGGATGCGGCCGGGGACGGACTCGTCCAGGCCCGCCTCCGCGGCGCCGGTGGGGTTCATCTCCACCACGAACTGGCCGAAGCCGTTGTACGTGTTGCGCTCGGCGCAGTGGACGCCGGCGAACTGGCCAATGCCCATGGTGCAGTCGATGTTGCACTGCCGCTCGGCGATGTCCGGGTCGCTCGGGTTGTCCGTGCCGCAGCTTCCCCACGTGCCCGCGCGGGTGTTGGGACAGAAGAAGGGGACGGTGCCGTTGCCGTTGGCGTCACAGTTGTGGAAGACGCGCGGGAACTTCACCCGGCTGAGCTTCACCAGCGACGACTCCAGGCTCTCCATCTTGTAGTTGCCGTAGCTGTAACCACACAGCGGGTCCGTCATGTAGAGCGAGCCGCTGTAGCCGCACAGCCGGCCGTTGATCTCCACCGGCGGCGACAGCTTCAGGTACTTGTCCCACTCCGTCTGGGGCAGCAGCCGGACGCGCTCGCGCACCGTCCAGGCGGGGAAGGTGAGCTGCGTGGTGGCGGTGAACTCCTGCACGGAGCCGGACACCGACCACAGCAGGTCGCCCGGGTCGAGCCCTTCGGGGAAGGAGTAGTTGTAGATGTAGAGCGAGTTGAAGCGGCCGGGGTAGTAGCCGTCCGGCTCACCCGTCTGGATGTTGGCGCCCGGGACGCTGGTCTCACCCACGCGGCAGGCCGTCATGTCCGTGACGAAGAAGCCGCCCGGGTCCGTGCCCGTCACCAGCAGCGTGACCGGCTGCTTGTCGTTCGGGTCGCCCTCGGGGCAGTTCTGCAGCAGCGGCGGTCCGGCCTCCGGGTTGCGCCCGATGCGCATGTACGTCCCGGCGTACGCGGTGAGCTGATCGCTGTTCTGCGGAACCTGGACCGTGGGGATGGTCGGCTCCTCGAACTTCATCAGCCGCGACAGGCCGGTGGAGTTGGTGCGGGTCGCCGGCTCCTGGGGCAGCTCGCCGGGGATGACCTGCCCGTCGGCGTAATCCACCTGGGGCGCCTCGTCCTGCACCCAGACGTGGGCGTCGCCGTAGAGCTGGCCGGAGCGCACCGTGCCGGTGCCCCGGCCGTTGGTGAGCTGGGTCCAGCGGTAGCGGTACTCACCGGTCAGGTTGCCCGGCACCGTGCGGAAGGACACAGGCCCGTTGAACGACTCCATGGGCTGGCCCTTCGCGTCCAGGGCGGTGATTTCCACGTCGAAGTCCACCGGCGTGAGGGGCAGGGACAGCCGGCAGTCCGCCGTGCCGCGGACCTCCAGCGGCACCTGGTCCTGGCCGCCGTGCGCGGTGGCGCACTCGTTCACCACCGGCAGCGGCGTCCGCGTGCCGCCGGTGTAGATGCCCGTGAGGTTGACCCGGAACGAGGCGACGCCCTCTGGCTGAGGCGTTTCCTGGGTGTAACAGCCGGCCGCCGCCAGGGCCGACAGGAAGAGCAGGCGCTTCATTTACTTCACCCTCCGGCCGATACGGGAATCCTCAACCGCGTCCGCGATGGACACGGAGGTGGGGTTCTCACAGAAGTTCCGCAGCTGGTTCGTCACCGTGCCGCAGATGGGGTTGTTGCCCGCCAGCACATCCCGGCAGTTGCAGCGGCCGGTGTACGGGCCTTCGGGCACGTCGCACTGGCTCTGGATGTCCTCGGCCGTCAGGCCCGGCACGCCGCAGCGCTCCGCGGCGTCCGAGGGGAGCGACAGCAGGTCCTTGCAGGCGCAGCTGCCCACCTGCTTGTTCAGCGCGGCCTTGAAGTCGGAGGCGGCGCGGCAGGAGCCCACCACCTGTTCGTTCACCGTCCAGCGGCCGTTGATGAGGTTGCCGCAGTAGTGGCCCGCCTTGGACGTCTGGTTGCCCGCGAGGATGTCCTCACAGGTGCAGAAGTCCTGCATGTAGCCGATGAGCGAGTCGCGCAGCGAGATGCCCGTCTCGATGCGGGTGGTGTTGCGCTTGAGGATGTTGAAGCCCGAGCCACCCTTGGCGATGTAGTCGTTGACGGCGATCTTGTACGTGCCGGTGATGTCCAGCGGCTTGCCGTTGATCTGGATGTCGGTGCCGGGGTGCGCGTAGCAGCGGCCCACGCTGGAGTCGGTGCTCTGGTCCACCAGGCACTGCCACGGCGCGTGGCCCTGGCGGTCCTGGTTGGGGCAGTCCGTGCCGTTGAGCGCTGGGTTGCAGGCGGTCTGCAGGTCGTTCACCTGCACCTGGGCGCAGTCCATGGTGAACCGGGCGCCGGAGATCTGCGCCTGGCTGACGCAGCCGCGCTCCGCGGAGCGCTCGGTGACGAAGTCGAACAGCTCCTGCATCTCCTTGCCGGAGAGGTACATGATGTTGATGGTGTTCTCGAACGGGAACACGTTGAACATCGACTCCTGGCTCACCACGCCCGCGTAGAGGTTGTCGCGGATGCCCAGCGAGTTGGTGAGCGCCATCTCCGCCTCGACGCGGCGGCGCTTGCGCATGGAGTCCGCGGCGATGTTGCCCAGCGGCGAGTCACCCCCCGTGGAGTTGTTGCGGCGCTGCACGTCGCGCGGCGCGTAGGAGAAGATGGACGTCAACTGCAGGTTGAAGTCCATGCCCAGGATGTACGGCTGGAGCAGGTGCGTGGTCATCCGGTCCTCCTGGTTCCTGCACGCCTGGATGGCCTGACGGACGCGCTCGTCGCGGAGGAACTGGCCCTCCTCCCAGAACACGCTGCTGTCGTGGCGGAAGCGGCGCATGGCGTCGTCGCACCACAGGGCGTCCATGGGGAACACGCGGAAGTCCTGGCTGATGATTTCGCCGCCCTCGCCGGCGCCGAGCACCTCCGGCATCTTCACCACCAGATCCAGCCGGCCCACGTACTTGGCGAACGCGCCGGAGTGCGCGAGCACCACCTTGCGGCCCGCGGGGTCGGTGAGCAGCTGCGGCGGGTTGAGCACGACGTGCAGGTGGCCGCCCATCACCGCGTCCACGCCCACCACGCCGGGGATGCGCACGCGCACCACGGACTTGTCGTCCCCTTCGGGGCCGAACCACTCCAGGACCTCCCAGGGCTCCTTCTGGCGCTGCACGTAGGCCTTGGCGCGGCCGAACTCGTAATAGGCCTCGTAGCCCTGGATGACGTCCTGGTCCTCGTGGAGACCCAGGTGGCTGACCAGGACGATGAGGTCCGTGACGGGGCGCAGCAGGTCCACGTAGGCGCGCGCCGCCTCGTTCTGCTCCAGCGGCGTCACCTGGAGGCTGTTGCCACCTTCGACGATGGAGTTGAGCGAGGAGATGTTGGCCATGCCGATGATGGCCACCCGGAGGCCCTTCACGTTGCGGATGGTGTACGGCTCCACTTCCAGGGCCGTCTGGTGGTTGCCGTTCGCCCGCCAGTCGTCCCAGAAGTAGTTGGCCGCCAGCAGCGGGAACACCGCGTGCTGCTGCGCCATCTGGGTGAAGTTGAGCAGGCCCGCGTCGAACTCGTGGTTGCCCACGACGGCCGCGTCGAGCCGCGCCTCGGAGAGGAACTTGAACTCCACCTCGCCGGTGTTGAGGTTGAAGATGGGCGCGCCCTGGAAGCAGTCGCCCGAGTCCACGTGCAGCACACGCTCGCCCCGGGAGCGCTCGCGCTTGAGCAGCGCCCCCATGCGCGTGGCGCCACCGAAGGGGCCCGCTTCCGGGATGGTTCCCAGGTCCACGTCCGTCTTCAACGGCGTGAAGTCGTAGGGGATGAGGCGCGAATGGATGTCCGAGGTATGAAGGAGCGTCAGACGCACCTCCTGCCCCTCGAGGTTGTAGTCCTGGCCTTCCAGCACCGGCATGCACGAAGCAGAGGCCAGGGCGCAGCAGAGGCCGAGCAGGAGGCGACGCATCAAGAGAATTCCGTGTTTCGGGGGGGAGACAGCGGTAAAGCGGGCGCAAGGTACGGGATCGAGCTTTGTCGAGCAAGCAACGCCACCATGGCGGGCCAGGTTCCGGCCATTGGCGTTCCTACTCCTCAGGAGAGCAGGCGGACATGCGGCAGCGTCATTCCAGTGTGACTGACATCGAGATCATCGAGGATTTCTCGTCTACCGCGAGATGCGACGAGGGCTTTCTCCGGGTTCGGCGGCTGCGCTGCCGCAACCGGCGCGCGGACGGCTCCTCCTCTCCCGTCTACCGGGTGGACGTGGTGGACCGGCCCCGGTTGGACGCGGTGGCGGTGCTCGTGTACCGCCGCGGCGCGTCAGGTCTGGAGGTCCTGACGCGGATGAACCTCCGGCCCGCGGCGTATTTCCGGAAGGACAACCGCGGCGCCATGACGGTTCCAGACCCCGCGTCTGGCTACTTGCGCGTGGAAGAAATCGTCGCGGGACTGCTGGAGCCGGAGGACAAGGGCGAGGAAGGCCTGCGTCGCCGCGCCGCGGCAGAGGTCCATGAGGAGGCCGGTTTCAGCGTGAAGCCGGAGGACATCCGGCTGCTGGGCGGCGCCTTCTTCCTGGCGCCGGGCATCCTGTCCGAAAAGGTGTTCCCCGCCGCGGTGGATGTCACCGACCTTTCACCCGAGGAGCCCGAAGGGGATGGGTCGCCGCTGGAGGAGGGCACGCAGTTGCACTGGCGCCCCATCCAGGAGGTGTTGGACGCGTGCCGGCGCGGTGACATCCCGGATGCGAAGACGGAGGTCGCCTTGACGCGGCTGCTCGCCCTCCCGTCCTGACGGGCGTGCATTGGTTTCGCGCCGCCGCGTGCCGGGGTAGGGTGCGCGGCGTTCCGAAATCCACCGCAGAGGTCGCTGCATGTCGTCGCTGCCCCCCTGGCTGGCCCAGTTCCTGCCCATCCTCATCCTCCTGGGGGCCATCGGCCTCGTCCTCGCGCGCCTGCCCAAGGTGGAACTGGGACACTCGGAGGCGTTCAAGCGCCGCCGGCTCTTCAACTGGTTCCCGTTAGGCATGACGTACGCGTTCCTCTATATGGGGCGCTACAACCTCAACGTGGCCACCAGCGCCATGGGGGACCGCACCTCCAACGCGGACTTCGGCACCATCTTCGCATGGGGCACCGCCGTCTACGGCGTGGCCTTCCTCCTCAACGGCCCGCTGACGGACAGGCTGGGGGGCCGGAAGACCATCCTGATGTCGGCCGCGGGCTCGGCGGTGGCGAACCTGGCCATGGGCGGCGTGGTGTACGCGGTGCTGACGCGGGACTGGGCGCCGCCGGGCGGCCTGGTGGCGACGCTGTCGTTCCTCTACGCCGTCAACATGTACTTCCAGAGCTTCGGCGCGGTCTCCATCGTCAAGGTGAACGCGGCCTGGTTCCACGTGCGCGAGCGCGGCCTGCTGGGCGGCGTGTTCGGCATCCTCATCTCGCTGGGCGTCTACTTCGCCTACGACTGGAGCCGGCTCATCGTGAAGGCGGCGCCCACCTACTGGGCGTTCTTCGTGCCCGCGGCCATCCTCGCCGTGTTCCTGGTGTTGGACTTCTTCGTCATCCGCGACACGCCCGGCCACGCGGGGCACCCGGACTTCGACACCGCGGACGCGTCCTCCGGAGAGACGGGGCCCGCGCTGGGCGTGGCGGGCGTGCTGAAGCGCATGCTGACCAACCGCGCCATCATCATCATCCTCTGCATCGAGTTCTGCAGCGGCTTCATGCGCAACGCCATCATGCAGTGGTACCCCAAGTTCGCGAAGGCGACGGGCATCGGCGAGACGTTCGTCGCGGCCAACTGGGGCATGCTGCTGTGCGTGGCGGGCATCACCGGCGGCATGTTCGCCGGCATCATCAGCGACCGCGTCTTCGACTCGCGCCGCGGCCCGGTGTCCGCCGTGCTGTACGCCGGCATGTCGGTGGGCGCCGTCATCTCCTTGTTCGTCCTGGAGAGCGTCGCCCTGGGCTGGACGGTCATCTTCATGTCCCTGTGTGTCATCGGCGTGCACGGCATGTTGTCCGGCACGGCCAGCATGGACTTCGGGGGCAAGAAGAACGCCGGCCTCGCGGTGGGCATCATCGACGGCGCCGTGTACGCGGGCACCGCGCTGCAGTCCATCCTGCTGG
Source organism: Myxococcus vastator (assembly GCF_010894475.1). Classification (GTDB taxonomy): domain Bacteria; phylum Myxococcota; class Myxococcia; order Myxococcales; family Myxococcaceae; genus Myxococcus; species Myxococcus vastator. Next base: position 1,872 of record NZ_JAAIYB010000040.1, on the reverse strand, counting down.
GGTCCATCCTGCCCATGGGCGACGAGGCGAAGACGGCCGCCAACTGGGGCAACTGGCCCTACGCCATGCTGCCGCTGTCCTTCCTGGGGCTGCTGCTGGCCACCCAGGTGTGGAACGCCCGGCCCCAGCCGAAGTCCACGCCCGTGCCGGCCACCCTGCCGGTGCCTCCGGCGGCGCCAGCGAACCGGACCGGCACTGGCGGGTGATATCCCTGTGGCCCCAACGAGGTGTGACGTCGGGGTCACTCCCGCGTGACAGGGATGTAACGTAGACTCCAGGTGTGTCCCAGTTACCCGCACCCCTGCAGAGCCGCTTTGAGGTCCACGACCGGAAGCAGTTCGAAATCAAGCTCGAGTACCAGCCCTCCGGGGTGGAAGAGACGCGCTACCTCGTGGAGGCGTATCTCTTCCTGCCCGGGAGCCTGAACATCGACGCGGAGACGTACCCGCGCGCGGACTTCTACGCGGACATCCACAACTACGTGCGCTTCAAGACGCCGGTGATGGCGGTGAACGAGCTGCTGACCTCGGACACCTCGCCGCTGGTGCGCCTGGAGGCGTGGCTGCGCACGGGGATGGGGTCCGAGAAGGACGTCGTGTACCAGGCCAAGCTCCTGTCCTGCGTGCTGCGCGGGGCGCTGCGCCGCTTCGCCACCGGAGTGGAGTCGCGGTGCGAGGGGCCGGTGGAGCTGCCCACGGACGCGTGCGCGGTGCTGGAGTCCGACGTCATCGCCATGCAGGCTGGCGTGACGCGGGTGCTGGAGCGCTTCCGCATGTGGCTGCGCGCGGTGGGGGAGCTGCACCTGCGGGAGCGCACGCGGGCATCGCTGCGGCTGGTGGATGAATACGTCAGCCTCCTGGTGGAGGGCGGCTTCCGGCGCTCGGTGGCGGACATGAAGGCGCTGCCCCGCGGCGAGCCGTGGCATGGGCTGCGCAAGGGCCTGATGGAGGCGGTGCTGCGGGAGGAGGCGTACCGCAAGGAGCACCGGCTGCGCAGCGTGCTCAGCCCCACGGGGGACAACGAGGAGTACATTCTCCGGCTGGGCTTCCTGAAGAAGTTCTGCATGAACGTGCTGTTCCTGTCGTCGAAGCGGCGGCAGAAGCGGCAGGGCTGGGAGGAGATGCTCTTCGCGCTGGCCGCGGGCGTGGCGATGGCGGTCGCCACCGCGGTGGCCTTCTGGGCGCAGGAGCGCTACGCGCAGGCCAGCCTCAACTTCTTCCTCATCCTCGTGGTGGGGTACATGGTGAAGGACCGCATCAAGGAGGGCCTGCGCCGGATGCTCAGCCGGGTGGCGGCCATGCACCTGGCGGACCGGACCACGGACCTGGTGGACCCGGTCACCGGCCGCGTCATTGGCGCGTGTGAGGAGCGGGTGGATTACGGGCCCGCGCTGAAGGTGCCGGATACGGTTTCGGCGCTGCGTCAGCGCGACGACTTCCTCACCGCGACGCAGGGCGAGCTGTCCGAGACGGTCATCCGCTACCAGAAGCAGATCGTGCTGGATGCCCGGCACCTGCCGCGCACGCAGCGGGGCTTGACGGGCGTGACGGACATCCTCCGCCTCAACGTGGAGCGCTTCCTGCGCGACATGGATGAGCCGGAGCTGGCGCTGGAGTACGTGGACCTGGCGGACATGTCGGTGGGGCACATCCGTGGCACCAAGCGCTACCCGGTGGACATGGTGTTCCGCTTCACGGTGGTGGAGGAGGAGACGGACCGCCGTCAGGACTCCGTCCAGTTCGTGCGCCTGGTGCTGGACCGCAACGGCATCCAGCGCATGCAGCGCTTCACGGACCCCGGCCCCGGAGCGCCGCCCAGCCGTTCGGGGTGGAAGTCAGCGGCGTGAGGGGGGCGCGACGCTCCAGGCAGGGA
>NZ_JAAIYB010000409.1 GCF_010894475.1 Myxococcus vastator | reverse complement strand
GGGAGGGCGCTCAGGGCCTGGGCATCCGGGGGCGCCAGCGCGGACTGGCGGGCCACCAGGCCGTGGGGCTCGCCGTAGAGGACGCGCGAGGCGGCCAGCCGGAGCACGTCCTGACGCGACGTCTCCAGGCTGTCGAAGCGCGGGTGGGCGCGGGACAGCAGGAAGTCCACCGTCCGCTGGCGGCGCAGCAGGCCGTAGACGCGCTCGGCCACGGCGCGGCGCTCGTTGGAGTAGAGGTTGGCCTTGCGGCGCAGGGTGAAGTCCAGCGCGCGGTCGGCCATGCGGCCCTCGTGCCGGACCGAGGCGTACGCCTCCAGGCAGGCCTGGAGGACCAGGTCTTCTCGCAGGGGCCGCTCGGGCCGCTCGGAGGGGGCGAGTTTCTTCCTGGACGGGGCGCCGGACTTCTTCGGGGCCGACCGCGAGTGCGGGCGGGACTTGCGTTGGGTGGCCATGACGGAATGCGGCTTTGCATTCCTCGGGCCGGGTTGACAAGCGCGGAAAGCAAATCCGCCCTGGCGGACGCCCGCCCCACCTCCACGTGACGTCAGGAGGAGGGGAGCGGGCGACCAGGATGGGGAGGCCCTACTTGCGGCGCTGGCGGAGCAGCCCCGCGGCCAGCAGGGCCAGGGCCGCCGGGAGGAGCGTGGCGGTGGGGCCCGCGGCGCAGCCTCCGCTCAGGCCGTCATCCGGGGGGCCGGGCGAGTCCGGAAGCCCCGGGCGGGGCTCCGGTGCGCTCGGGTCCGTCGTGCCGGAGTCCGGCGTCTGGGGGGCCTCACCGGGCGTCTGTGTCGCCGCCACCTGGACCAGGGTGGTGGCCGTCTGCAACATCGAGCCCTGGGTGGCGGTGGCCGTCACCGTGTATTGCCCGGGAATGGCGAAGACGTGCTCGGCGACTTCTCCCTCGGCCGCGCCGCCGTCACCGAAATCCCAGGTCACCGTTGCGGCCTCGAAGGACGGCGTGGCCCGGAAGAAGGCGCGGTGAGGCACCACGCCGCGCTCCCCCTCCACGACGAGCGTCAGCTCCCCCTCCGGAAGCTGCTCCTGGGGCGGCAGCTCCTTCTGCAGCGTGAAGCGGTCCACGGTGTCTCCGTTCACTCCGAGCAGCTGCGCGGTGAGTGTGCCGTCGACCACCGTCACGTCGAGGAAGCCATAGGCCTGGTTGTCGCGGATGACGCTCCAGTCCGGCTGGCTGCCGGGGAGCTTCCGCAGCGTCGCGCCGCCGCCGCCCACCACGAGGTAGGGGATGCCCTTTTCGCCGGCCCCGGCGACGGCGTCACCCTTCATGGGCTTGCTGCGCTCGTAGTTGTGGTCGTGACCGGTGAGCACCAGGTCCACGCCGTACTTCTCCATGATGGGACCGAAGTGACGGCGCATGGAGAGCTGCGAGCCGTGCTCGCCGCTGGACCAGGGCGGGTGGTGGAAGAAGACAATCTTCCACGGCTGCGTCGACCCCGCGAGGTCCCGCTCCAGCCACGCTTTCTGCGCATCCCGCGTGCAACGGTCCGCCGACGCCAGCCCCACGGCGCAGTTGGAGTCGAGCGCCACGAAGTGCACGTGGCCCCAGTCGAACGAGTAGTAGCGCTCCGTGCCCTCGGGGTTGTTGGAGGGCAGGTAGAGGTTGTCCAGGTAGGGCTGCCCCTGGTTCGTCACGTACTCATGGTTGCCGATGGCCGCGAAGAACGGCACCCGGGCCAGCAGGGCCTCCATGGGCACGAAGAGGTTGTTCTGGATCTCCGCCTCGGTGCCATCGGCGTAGGCGTTGTCCCCCAGCGCGACGAACAGCTCCGCCTCCCGTTTGACGAGGGCCGCGGCGACCTTCCTCTGGTTCGAGCCGCCCGTGCCGAAGTCGCCCACCGCCACGAAGTGCACGCTGCGGGTTCCTGGCACCGGCGCGGTGCGGAAGCGATTGAGCGGCGTGCGCAGGCCACAGGCCGACACCTCGTACGTGTACTCGGTGCCCGGCTTCAGCCCGGTCAGCACCACCGCGTGTACCTTCCCAGCGTCCTGGGAGACAGCGGCCTGGTTGGCTGCTCCCTCGCCGTAGCGCACCTCCGCCTGGCAGTTGGCGGCGAGCCGGAAGGCAATCGTCGCCGTGTCTGGCCCCACCTTCTGCAGATACGGGTCCCGATACAGCGTCCCTGCACCCGCGGTGCTCGCCGCCAACAGCAGCGCGGCCACCCAGGGAGCAAGGTGAAAGGGGGTCTTCCGGTGCATGGGGCCTCCTCCCGAACAAGCTCGGGGTAGAGGCGCAACCGTTCAACCGCTGACCTTCATCCTGCCCCCACCCGGAGGAGGAGGCGGCGGGGCAGGGCCCCGTGTGTCCGCCGCCTCCCCGGTCAGGCGTCAGGGCTTGATGTCGTAGGACGCCAGGTCCTCGGTGCGTTCGCCTTCTTCACGCACCTTGCCGATGCCCGGGACGAGCCAGTAGAGGCGCGTCTTGTCCTGCTTCACCTCGCCGCTGTTGTTGACCTTGTCGCGCTGAATCTTGACGGCGTTGGTGAAGGTTCCGGCGCGCGTCGTCACCGTCACGCCGGATTCGAGCACCTTCCAGATGTACGTCGGGTCCTTCTGGTCCTTCGAGCCGTCGCCCATGGTGATGTGCTCGAGCACGTCGCTCTTGTACGTCCAGGGCAGGGCGTCCGGGACGCGCGCCACGGACTTCACCGTGGCCGGAGACCAGGTGGTGGAGCGGACCTGCTGGCCGTCGCGGTAGTCATCCTCGCGCAGGCGCACGACGAGCCCGTTGGTGAGCTCCACCTGCCACGAGTACTCCTCATAGAGGGTGCCGTTGAGCACGCGGTCCTGGCGGCTGTGCACCTGGACGGCGTTGATGCCCGCCTGGCCGGGGACCTCGCCAGGGCCCACCACCGTCACCTGCTTCTGGAAGTTGCCCTCGACGGGGTCCTGGATGTCATAGGTCCAGGTGCTGCCCGCGGTCAGCGGCCACAGCGACTGCGACCCGGTGGGCTCCTCTCCGTTGCCCTGTCCATCCGGTCCCCCCGGCACCACCGGCTCTCCCGGCAGTCCACCGCCGGGCGTCGGACCCTGCGAATCTCCCGCGGGCAGGCTGTTGCCGCCACACGCCACCAACCACCCCGCCGCGAACACGGCCACCCAGCTGCGCCTCATACCCGCTCCTCCCGTGTGCTCCTCGGATTCACCGCCGTCCACCGCAAGCCCCGCAGGGCCGCTCCCTCCGTGCGGCCCAGCGCCGCGGCGAGGGAGCCCGGCTCCGGCTCCTCGACTTCCAGCTCCAGCCGCCGCCCGTCGAAGTCGAGCGCGCAGCTCTTCACCATCACGTTCCGCTCACCCAGGACCCGGCGCAGCGTGGCCTCCGCGCCCACCAGGTCATCCGACTGCGCCGACAGCACCAGCCGCTGCTTCGCCGTGGCGGGGGGCGCCTCCTCGCGGTTGAAGCAATCCAGCACGAAGAGCAGGGCCATCACGAACAGCATCCCGACGGAGGCCAGCCCCAGGCTGCCGTGGCCGCACGCCATGCCCAGGCCAATCATCAGGAAGAGGATGGCCGCGTCACGCGGGTCCTTCAGTCCCGAGCGGAACCGCACGAAGCCGCCCAGGCCCACCAGCCCGAAGGCCTTCGCCAGGCTGTCGCCGATGACGGCGGTGATGACCGCCGCCGCGGCGCACAGCAGCACCTGCGCCTGAATCATGTCCGCCTTGGGCAGCGCCCGCTTCATGAGCAGGCGCCAGGGCCGCAGCGACAGCAGGGTGCCAATGATCGCCGCGGCCAGCATCCGCGGCAGAATCGCGGTGACGGACAGCGCGCTGAACTCCGCTTTCGCGCCTTCGAACAGGGCTGAGAATGGTGCGTCCATGTCGGTGACCTAGGCCTCCACCCGGGAAGAGGTGTCCACGCGGGGCGTGCGCGCGGGCTGCTGCGAGAGCGTCCGTGCGGTGGCGGCCACGGCGTAGGCGTTGCGCAGCACCGGCAGCCGGTCTGGATGCTCCGCCAGCAAGCGTTCGACGAGCGCCTGCGCGTGAGGCCCCATGGGCAGTCCCTTCAAGGAGGACAGCGCGGTGGTGGGCCACCGGCCCAGATGGTCCACACGCAGCTTCCAGGCCCGCGAGGCATCCATGCCGTCCACCGAATCCAGCGCCTCCTTCGTCTGCGGCGCGCCGCGCTCGCGCAGCGCCCAGGCTTCCTCGGTGTCCAGGCCCGTCAGCGAGCGGAGCACCAGCTTCAGCGCCTTGCCCTCCAGGGCCTCCCGCAGGCCCCGGGCCACCGGCGTGTCCAGGCCCTGGGTGCTGCGCAGCACCGCCAGCCGGTCATGCGGCAGCAGGACTTCGCGCAGCGCATCCGCCCGCGCCCCCGGAACACCGGTGAGGCTGCGCGCCACCTCCGCGAACAGCTTGCGCTGCATGCCCGCCTCGCGCACCACCCAGGACTCCTCGCAGTCCTGGCCCGCGAGCCCCGCGAGCACGTCCGCCAGCCGCCCGTCCCGCATGGCGCGCTCGCGCAGGGCCCACGCCGGGGCCGAGCCGTCCTGCTTGAGGCTGGCCAGCACCTCCGTCGGGGCCTGCGCGTACAGCCGCTGACGCAGCATGGCCGCGCGCGAGTCCGTGCGGCCCGTGAGGCTGAAGGCCACCTCCGCGGGCGCCAGGTTCGACAGCAGCTCGCGCAGGTCCATGGCCGGTACGTCATCCAGGCCCGCCATGCCGCGCGCGGTGAGGCCCGGGAAGCGCTCCGCGAAGGCCAGGCGCTGCTGGTGCGCGGCCAGGCCCGGGATTCCGCTCAACATCCACACCGCGAGCGCCGGTTCGCGCTGCTCCACGGTGTCCAGCGTCTGGAAGAAGCGCTCCTCCAGGTTCTGGAGCGTGGTGGGGCTGGCATGTGGCGGCCGGGCCGGCGCCGGGACGATGCGCTGCACTTGCTGCTCGCGCCCCTCCAGCCGGGCGACGACGGCGTCCACCAGCCGCTGCTCCAGCACGCGCAGGGGGACGTCGTTGTTCTCCAGGATGAGCCACCGCTGCGGGTCCTTGCGCGCCATCTCCAGGAAGGACTCGCGCACGCGCACCGCCAGGCCCGCGCCCACCAGCCCCTTCCGGCTGTCCCCGTCACTGGCGCGCTTGCTCTGGAGCTTGCCCAGGCGCTTGCGCAGCCGGGCGAGGTCCGGATCCACGTCCACCAGGATGACCAGGTCCGGCCACAGCCCCTGCGAGGCCAGCTCGCACGCGGGCCGCAGCTCGTCCATGGGCAGCCCGCGGCCTCCGCCGCTGAGCGCCAGTTGTGAGTACAGGTAGCGGTCGGTGATGCACACCTCGCCCCGGGACAGCGCGGGCGCCACCACTTCATCCAGCTGCTGGGCGTCCCGCGCCAGGTTGAGGAAGAACTCCGTGCGTGGAGACATCTCCAGCAGCCGGGAGTCTCGCGTCAGCTCCCGGATGCGCCGCGCCGCGGGCGCCTGCAGCTCGCCGCCCTCCCGCGCATGCGACACCCGGTAGCCCAGCCGCTTCAGCTTCGCGGCCAGCAGGTTGGAGAGCGTCGTCTTGCCGCTTCCGTCAATTCCCTCGAAGTCGATGAACACTGTGCCCTATCCCCCTGCGACGCCGTCCGAGGCGAAAGCGTGGACCTTCGCCATTCCCTCTGCGAACTTGCTGTAGGCCGGCGCTCCGCCCGGATTGAGCGACGCCAGCCACTCGGGCAGCTCCTGCCCGAGGTGCTTCACCTCCACCACCACTCGCGGCTCCACCCACTGCGCGGGCTCCAGCCGCTCCACCGACAACGCAAGCTGGGACAGCGCCTGCTCCGGCGCAATCCGGTGGTAGCGAATGTCCCGATCCACCGTCACCCGCCACGCCTGCGACGACTGGTACACGTGGCGCGTGTACGTCACCGCCAGCACCGGGCTGAGGCTGCCTCCGGCGATGAGCGGCAGCAGGCTGGCCCCGCCGCGCAGGACGCGGCCCAGGTCCGAGCGCGGCACCCAGACGCGGCGCTTCTGCGTGAGGCCGCGGCGCTCCCGTTTCACCTCCAGCACCACGCGCGCCTCGCCGTCCGCGCCCAGGTCCGGTGCGTACTCCTTCGTCCGGACCTTGAGGCAGTCGTCTGGTGTCAGCAGGGCTCGCGCCGCCAGCGGGCCACCGGGCCGGTCGAAGTACACGGACACGATGTGCGTGGGAGGCGGCAGATGCCCCTCCAGCTCCAGCGACAGGCGCGTGCCCAGGGCCGCGGCCGTCTTCTCCTCCAGCACCAGCTTGAATTCCCGCCGGAGCCTGGTGACTTCACCTTCCGCGAACGACAGCATCGTTTGGGTCTCCGTGCTCAGAAGCGTGCGCCGAGTTCGATGGAGTGCTGCAACCCTGGGAATTCATCGCCGGGGCGCAGCGCGCGCTCCGTCTGGAACTGGGCCCGGAAGCGAGTGCCGAGCAGCACGTTGAAGCCGCCCACCAGCGAATGCCCGTCCCCCCGCACCGTGTCGCCGCGAAGCTGCAGGGCCTCCACGCCCGCGACGGGCTGGATGGCCCATTCGTCGCCCACGTGGATGAGGTACTGGGCCAGCAGCATCTGCGCCGTGAAGGGACCCAGGGGCAGCCGCCCGGAAATGGCCTCGCCGGTGAAGACGAAGCCCGCCAACTTCAGCTCCGCGTCCGCGGCCACCGCGTGCTTGCGCGCTAGGTCCATGGCTTCAGAGACGTAGGTGCTGACGCCCACGGTGAGCGGCTTGAAGTTGAAGGGCCGCACGCTCACGCGCGCGGCGGCGTCCTCCTTCAACCGCACGCCCGCCTCGTCGATGGCCCCTTGGAAGAAGCCCGCGGAGACCTTGAGCCCCCAGACCTGCTTCAGCCGGACCTCGCCCATCAGCCCCATGCGACGGCCGCCCATCTGATGGGTCTCCGTGATGTACTCCTCCACCAGTCCGCGGGCCTGGATGGGCAGGTCCCACGACGACTCCAGCGAGCGCTGAAGGAAGGGCGTCTTGAACTGGCCGCCGTAGAGGCGGAAGCGCTTGCGGTCATCCGCCAGCCGCACGAAGGCGTCCTTGAGCATCTGCGAGTCCGCCAGGTCCGCCGTCACTTCGGCTTCCAGGTTGGCCAGCGACGTGCGCACGCCCACGCGAGCGTCCGCGATGGAGAGGTTGCGCTGGTACTGGTTGCGCTCGTCCGCGCGGGCCCGCGCGGACACGCGTCCGATGACGCGGATGGCCTGCGCCTCGCCCTTGGGCTTGTCGTCAATCGCGTCCGGATTCTCGCCCAGCGAGTCGTCCTGCGGCTGACCGGGCCGCTGCTTCGGCTTGCGCTGGTTCGCGTCCTGCTCGGCCTTCGCCCCGTCATCCGCTCCCGGGAGGGGCGTCACGGAGGGGGGCTGCGCGCCGGGAGGCGTCCGCGATGGCGGCGGCAGGGCCTGGGCCATGGCGCCCTCGAGCTGCGCCTGCGGGGCGCCGTCCTCCTCCGGCAGCAGCTCCGGAGGCTCCACACCGTCCACCACGCCACCTGACAGCGGATCATCCTTCACGGGCGCGGCAACTGCTTCGGTCCGCGGGCCAGGTGTCTTGGCGACAGCCCACGCCGGCATGCCCATCAAGATTGCGACGAGCAGGTTCCGCCTCGTCCGCTCATTCACCCGCCACCCGCCCATGTCC
>NZ_JAAIYB010000408.1 GCF_010894475.1 Myxococcus vastator | reverse complement strand
CCCTTTCCCCAAGGCCACCATGGGCTCCAATTGCACGAAGCCTTCGTCGTTGCCCGTGCCTCTTCGCGGCAGCAGCGTCAGTGTCGCCGCGTCCATTCGCAGCAGGTTCGTCCATGGCGGCGTCGAGTCGGACGGGGCGGGCGGCGATGGCGCCTCCTCGGGCAGCGCCGCTCCCGCTTCTTCCTCGCCGGAAGACTCGGACGAGATGGCCTCCTCCAGCCTGCGGACGGTGGCGTCGAAGTCCTCCGGAGCGACGACCTCCTGCGCCCACCCCGCCCCGGGCAACAGCCACAGCAACACGACGGCCCAGCGCCAACGGATGAACATCAACGCCTCCTGTGAAAGGCCCCGGCAGGGGCGATAGGGACACAGGTTCCCCGTTCGGTCCGACAGGGGCGTCGGGCCGCGGGTTGGCCGCCCCAGGGGTGGACAGACGTGTCACGTGAGAGACGCCAGGGCGTTCCGGCTCCGCACACGATTCCAAACGCATGAAATGGGAATGACTGATGGAAGGGCTCATCAGTGCCCGGCAGTGGTTCGGACGTCCAAGAAGGCACACATGTTGATCGCTCTCGCGGAGGTGGCCTCGCCCGTTCCAATCGAGCAGGCTGTGGTGTTGATGGTCATCAGGAAGCGCGGGGTTCTGGTCATCGAGGACCGGCGTTTGGGAGCTCCGCGGCCAGGAGCAGCGCTGGGAGCAGCCGAATATTCAAGGAGCAGGAGATGAGCCGGTGGAGTCCAGGGCCGCGCGCGGCCTGACAGCATGACCGCCACTCCCCCGCTCTGGTGCGCAAAGCGCCTCGGACGAACAGCGAAGCTTTGCCGCACTGCGCCTCACTCTCACGCGCCCTCCTCACGAAATCGCAGACACCCAAGTACGCATCAGGCCTGCCGTCGAGGCCACCTATACACCCTCCGTCGGTGAAGTGCCCCAGCGGGTGTCTCCCGGGAGGTCCGGCAGGGTGAAGTCGTGCCATTCTGCGACATGTGCCAGGTCCAGTTGACGCCCATGCTCTGCCCTCTCCACACTCCTGCCCCGAGTCATGAGGGGATTGCTTCATGATGGATGATTTCATCGCGATCCTTCGCCGGTACGGCCCGGATGGCTCAGCAACCATCCAGGCGTCCTCCAGGGAGCGGATCGCGCATTTCACGAACCTCGTCGGCCGCGAACTGCCGCCACGGTATGTGGAGTTCTTGCGGAAGATGGGAAGCCTTGAGCTTCTCTCCGTGAGCTTCGACCTCGACGCGCTCATCGAATGCCTTGAATCGAAGGCGTGGCGTCCGCCTCCGCGCTACGTCTTGGTGGCGCTGGAATTGAAAGACCCCTACCTCGACTACTACCTCGACCTCGACTCGCCCAACGAGGATGACTTTGGGGTGGTCCGGTTCGAGACCGGCGGCGACGCAGCGTTCGAGGGGCGCGTCCACCCAAGCTACCACTCGCTCAGGGACATGCTGTTTCTCCCTCGGTTTCATGTCCAAGCGGTTGAAGCCCCTGCCCCTCCAGACGACGCTGATGCGCTCCTTCACCAAGCAGCCCACCGACAGTCCTCCTGATGCGGAGCAGCTTGAGGAACTGAAGCAGGTCGCTCTGAAGCTGGGGTTCGAGTTCCTTGCACAAACAGGCCCCTCCTGCCTGCTGCTTGACTGCGAGGACGCCGCAATCTACGCACCCGCCCGCCCCGGGGTGGGCTCATCGTAGTGGTCGCCTCAACGGACAAAGAGGGGTTGTTGAAAATCACGGAGGTGCTGCGTGACAAGGCCCACTCCGTCTGATTCCCGCGGGCCCTCTCTGCCAACGTGAGTGAGACAGTTCATACTCGGTAGTTTAGTGTGGAGGGCGCGGCAGGCAGGGACGATGAATCCGGTGGTGAACGTCATCGACGGACGCGAAGGGACACAATCAACCCTCCGCGTCATCGCCCAACCCCAACCACCCGCCTCTCCACTGCGCAGCAAGCCGGCCGCAAGGAGGGCGTCAAACTCACTCGCTACTGCCGAGCTTGTTCTCGAATCCCCGTTTGCCCCAGAGCTTCGCAAGCTTCTTGCTGGGCCTGGGATAGCGGCGAGGGTCCTGAGAATCGAGCGTTCCTACCGCATCGACGGCCATCGAGACCTGCCCGACGCCGAGCTTCAGGTTCCGGGCGAGTTCCTTGATGGCATCAGCCCGACCAGACCTATCTGAGCGGTGAGCGAGGTGCAGTTCGATGGTCTGGTTCATCTCGGCATCGGTCCACTTGTGCTTCACCATCCCCCCGTCTTCCTGGCCCATGGCAACCGGGTTCACCGCCGCACGTAGAAGTGCAGTCACGGCCGCCGTTCTGCCCTCTTGCTTCATTTGCTTGATCTCGGGGACCTGCGACAGCAGCAGATCGAGAAGCAACGCCTCTTGAGTCCCCAGCAAGCTGGGAAGCACGACAACAAGCTCAATCCCTTTGAAGAGCGCCGTCGCCCCCGGATTCACCTGCTCGCCGATGAACTCGTTCAGAAGCTTGGCCGATGTAACGGCGAGATCGATGACGACCACCTTCTCCGCTGCGGCAACCTCTTTCAGCTCAGAAGGAAACCGTTCCGCGACAGGGACGACGTCCGCATAGACGAAGCTGAAATCGGTCCGCTCAAGGAACCAGCTCAACGTCTCGGAATCGTGACAAGGAATTACAGGAGTCATCAGGTGCCCTCTTGATGGATGACGGCAGCGTCGCTTGATATCGTCGTCGGCTCCATCCAGGCAGCCCCTACTGCCCTACATCCAACAAAGCCGCTCATTCAGCTTTTCAGGATATCCCTGACAGACGGGGCATCAGTCAATACGCTCGCGGTGAAGATGGCCTCCAGCCTGGGCGGCAGGCAGGGCTCGAACTTGGATAGGCGCATTCCCCGGGGGGCGGACCCCAATGCGATGGCGTCCTCGCGCGTGGGCCTGCCCTCCTGGCGCAGTCGGGCCAGCGCCTCTCGAACAGCGACCTCGCTCTCGCCAGCCCGACCCTTGAGCCCGAGCGACAGGTTGTTGGCCGTTACCCGCTCGCCCAGGACGGACTCCAGGACCCGCCCCAACAAAAGGTTCGCCTTCAGTCCTCCAAAGGTCCACAGCCGCATCCCACCCGGCTCGGCTTCCAGCGGAAGCGGGTCCCCCTCGAGAAAGCCGTAACCCTCCCGCGCCTGCTGGAGCCGCTCCCGTGCCCGCCGCGACCACCAAGGGTCCTCCTCCCGGCTCGTCAGCACATCCCGAATGGCGAGGCACAGCTCGCGGTGGAGCACGGTCCCCATCCCCTGCCAACGCGCCGGAGCCCCGTGTTCCGCCGGCTGGACGTAGACGATGCCCCGGTTCCACTCCACGGCCGTCGCCCGCCAGGAGCGGGCTCCGAGGGTGAAGACGAGCTTCTCCGGCGTCTCCTGCTCGGCGAAGTAGGCGTCGATGGTCCCCACCTCCTCCTGGCCCCACAGCACCCGCAGCACGGAGGGCGTGGAGAAGACGGCATACAGCTCGGTGAAGTTGCGCGCGCCATAGAGCTTCTCGCCCTTCAGCCCCAGCCCCAGCCGGCCGCCGTCACGGAACAGGATGCCCTCGGCGAGCATGTGCTCCAAGAGTTCCCGCCGGTCCTCGGGCGTCAGCCCGCTGAACGGCGTCGCCTGGGAAACCCACCCCCACCAGTCGCTTTCCGGGAGGCCCTCCTCCTGGATGCAGAGCGCCAGCAACTGATGGGCAAGCAGGTGCGCGGCGTACCGCCGAGGGCGCACGGGCTCCACGAAGCCGGCCTTGTAGAGGCGCAGCAGCGCCGCGGTCTGGACGAGCGATTCCTCATCCGTCGCAAGGAAGGTGCAGTTCGGGTTTGTCCCTGGTCGGCGTCCGGAGCGCCCCATCCGTTGCAGGAAGCTCGCGACGGTGGACGGGCACCCCACCTGGAGAACGTGGTCGAGGTCGCCAATGTCGATGCCCAGTTCCAAGGCGCTCGTGGCGACGATGACGCAGTTCTTCCCCTGGGCGAACGCATCCTCGGACCTCCGGCGCTCCGCCACCGACAACGAGGAGTGGGTGACGTGCGTCTCGACGCCCAACCCGCGCAACGCGGTGCCCACGGCCTCCACCCCGCGCCGGCTGTCCACGAAGACGAGCCGCTTCTTTCCCGGATGGAGCCCGGCGATGACCCGCGCCGCATTCTCGCGGCTCCCCACGAAGTCGAGCATCAGCTGGGGCTCGCGGTTGAGGCCCGGCGCGCGAACCAGCGCCCCCTTCCGCTCCGAGGAGCCCGCAGCCCAGGCGAGGATTTCCTCCGGATTTCCCACCGTCGCCGACAGCCCGATGCGCTGGATGTCCTTGCCGCAGAACCTGGAGAGCCGCTCCAGGAGCGCGGACAGGTGCCCCCCCCGGTCATCCGCCACGAAGGCGTGGATTTCATCGATGACCACCGCGCGCAGGTTCTGGAAGAGCCGCCGGGCCGGCACCTTGCGGCTCATCAGCATCACCTCCAGCGACTCCGGCGTGGTGAGCAGGATGTCCGCGGGTTCCTGGATGAAGGCCCGACGCTGGGACTCGGTGGTGTCCCCATGCCAGACCGCCGCGCGCCGGCCGATGAGCCTCGCATAGGAGGAGATACGCTCCTCCTGGTTGTTCAGCAACGCGCGAATGGGCGCCACATAGATGACGGAGACCTCCCGCCAGTCCTCCGCGTCCATCCGGGAGAGCAGCGGGAAGAAGGCGGCCTCCGTCTTTCCTCCAGCCGTGGGCGCGAGCACGACGCAGTTCTTCCCGTCGAGCACGGGCCCGATGGTGAGCTCCTGCACCGGGCGCAGCGACTGGAAGCCGAGCCCGTTGACAATCTGGTACTGGACCGCGGGGCTGAGCCGCGAGAAGGCCTCGCTCACGCCGCCCTACTCCGTCCCCGCGGCGTCCAGGTCGAGCGCGATGTCGTCGGCACTGCGCTCGATGCCCGCGGCGGCCCGCTCGTCCGCGCTCATCTCGTTGGCGGCGAGCTGCAGCTCGTAGTGCACGGCGGGGTCGAAGTCCGGATGCTCCTCGACCCGGTCGAGCACGTCGCCCACCAGCTTCTTGAGGAAGAGCCGGGGCGCGATCCCCACCTTGCCACCGAGCTTCCCCGCGGTCTTCCGGGCCAGCGCGGCGATGAGTGCGTCCGGGATGCGCGCGGCAACGCCCTCCGGCGAGGCCGTGGGGTACAGGTCGCGGATGCGCCTCCCCACCTCTATCAGGCGGTCCTCGTCAAAGGGTAGGAGGCGGATCTGCACCGCCCGGCTCGAGTCGAAGCGAGGCTCCGCCGCGAAGTCCACGTGCAGCCGCTGCTCCAGCGGGGGCAGGCGCCGCGCCCCCTGCGGCCCCTCGAAGAAGGCCGGCGTGCCCGTCACCATCAGGTACAGGCCCGGGTAGCGGCCACTGTCCACCTCATCCAGGAGCTGCCGCATGGCGTTGAGACTCTTCTCGCGCACATCCCCACGCATGCGCTGGATGGTCTCCACCTCGTCCAGCACGAGAAACAGGCCCCGGCGCCCCGTCTGCTGCAACAGGGACAGCAGTCCCCGGAGGAAGCCTCCGGCGCCGAAGTGATCGATCTCCCCCTTCAGCCCCGCCTTGCGCTTGATGTCGGCGCTGACGTTGGGCTGCCCCATCAACCACGCCAGCAGTCCCTCGGCGACCGCGGCATCCCCCTCCACCCGCGCCCGGTGGCAGGCGCGGAGGGCGGCGGCGAACTGCGGCTGGGTGGCGCTCACCTTGCTTAACCGCTGCTCGAGCAGCTCACCCACGGCGGTCGCGACGGCCGAGGCGTCCTCCGCCGGGAACCCCGGCCGGGCAAGCACCTCCTCCTCCAGGGCGTAGAACCAGCGGTCCACGAGCGAGCGAAAGGCCCCCTCCTCCCACTCGCGGGTCCGCAACGACTCCAGGGCCCGGCGGTACACCGTCTCCATGCGGTGCAGCGGCGTCTCGGTCTCGGAGATCTGCACCTCGGCGGTGGCGAACCCGGCGGCTTGGGCCCGGTGCTGCACCCAGCGGGCGAAGAACGTCTTTCCCGTGCCGTAGTCCCCCCGCACGGCCTTGAACACGCCATGCCCGAGCGCGGCCCGGTTGAGTTCCTCATCGATGGCCGCGACGTACCGCTCCAACCCCACCGCTAGCGTCTCGATGCCGCGCCGGGGCACCGTGCCATTGCGCAGCGCGGAGACGATCTCCCGGCGCCGGACCAACGTGAGCTCGCTCACTTGCCACCCCCGAACATCTGCTTCAAGGCCTCCACGTCCAACCGGACGAGCTTCTCCGCCTCATCGAAGAAGGCCACCGGCTGCCCGTCCAGGTTGAGCCACTCCGCGAGCTTCGTCACCGCACCGCGCACCCGGAAAGGCAGCTCGCCCGTGCGCTGCGCGAACACGTCCGGAGGCATGCGCCCCTCGTGCTCCACCAGCACCTCCACCCACGGGATGATCTTCTCCTCCAGCTCCTCACGCTTCTTCCCCGCCACGTCCTTGAAGAGCGGCGACTTGCGCAGCAGGGCGCCCTCGGGAGTAGACGGCGCCTTCTGCTTCGCGGGCGCACGTTGCGGCTGCGCACGGGAGGCCGGCGCCTCGTGGGCACGCGGGCCCGGAACGGGCGGCACCTGGAAGGCGAAGGTCTCCTGGTTGGGAACCGCGGGCAGCGGCATGGGCGCCGGAACAGGCACCGGGAGCGGGCTCTGGACGGGACGCACCTCGTAGTCCCACCAGCGCGGACGCGGGAAGGAGACGACCTCCACCTCGCGGTCCTCGTGGCCCTCGGCCTCGTACTTGCGCGCCAGGGACTCGGACGCCACCAGGAGCGCGGGAGCGACGACCTCAGCCAGGGACGCACCTCCGTGCTCCCCCTCGTGAGACGTGGCGCCGTAGCTGTCCGCCTCCCGGAAGAGCAGCGCCACCCGCTTCTTGCCTTTGGGGCGCCACACCGCGTCCTCCGAGAACACCACCTCGTTCGGGTGCGCCGATTCCTCCTCGCGCAGGGTGCGCCAGCGCGCCCCTCCCGCCTCGACAGGAACGGCGACGCGCGACATCCGCGAGCCCGGCACATGCCCGTGGTCCGCCACCATCAGGACGGCGCGTCCCGCATCCGCCGCTGCGTCCAGCAGGTCCTTCAGCGGCTTGATGGTCTGGAGCCGGTACTCCACCCGCATCTGACGGCCGCCCTTGAGCTGCTCATCGATGGCGTTGACCACCAGCGCAACCACGCGCTCCTCCGTCAGCACCAGCTTGCGCGCCTGCTCGGACACCGCGCCATTCGGCAACTGGACGTCCTGGCGCAGGAGCAGCCGGGGCAACACGCCGATGAGACGGCTCAACCCGGGGTGCTCAGCGAAGCGATTCGGGTCTCTTCCGGTGTCCGCCGACTCCCCTGGGGCCAACAGCCGACCCGCGAAGAATGCAGAGCGACTGACCTCCGTCACGGTGGGGAGCGCAGCAATCATGGGCGGAAGCAATGCCCGTGCAGCAGCCCCCTTGGGCCGCCAGCGGACCGGGGCCACCTGGTGTGACTCCAGGTCCATCATCAGCTCCACCGCGTTGGCCCACGCCATGCCGTCGAGCAGCAGCACCAGCAGCTTGCGGTGCGCGCCTCCATCGAGGAACTGCACGGCGAAGCGGTCCAGCGCCGTGTCGATGGGCACCACCCGGTCCGCC
>NZ_JAAIYB010000407.1 GCF_010894475.1 Myxococcus vastator | reverse complement strand
GGGGGGAGGTGCTCATGAGGGGCTCTTGAAAAACGAACGTTCGTTCATGTAACTTCGGGCCTGCGGTTCGACACGCTTCCTACCTGAATCTGGGGTCCGAACATGCCGTTGCTCCAGTTCGAGGAGCTCTCCCTCTACTTCGAGGAATCGGGTGCGGGCAGCCCCGTGCTGCTGCTTCACGGGCTTGGCTCCTCTGGCCGGGACTGGGAGTCCGTGGCACCCAGACTGACGGGCCGCCATCGCGTCATCATTCCGGATGCGCGAGGCCATGGTCGCAGCGGAAAGCCGCCGGGCGCCTATGGCGTGCCGCGCTTCGCCCGGGACATCGCCGGGCTGTGTGACGCGCTGGGCCTCACCGGCGTCCACGTGGTGGGCCTGTCCCTGGGTGGGATGATGGGGTTCCAGCTCGTGGTGGACCGGCCGGAGCTGGTGCGCAGCCTGGTCATCGTCAACAGCGGGCCGGAGCTGGTGGCGCGCACGCTGCGCCTCAAGCTCGAGTTCGGCCTGCGCCTGTCGCTGCTGAAGCTGCTGGGGCCCGCGGCGCTGGCGAAGGTCCTGGCGCGCAGGCTCTTTCCCAAGCCCGAGCAGGAGGCGCTTCGTCAGCGCGCGCTGGAGCTGTTCAGCGCCAATGACGCGGACGCGTACCTGCGCGCGACGAAGGGGTTGGTGGGGTGGAGCGTCATGCGGCACCTGGGCGGCGTCACCTGCCCGGTGCTGGTGCTCGCGTCCGACAGGGACTACACGCCCGTGTCCACGAAGCAGGCCTACGTGGACCTGCTGCCGAACGCGCGGCTCCAGGTGTTGCGTGATTCCGGCCATGCGTCACCGTATGACCAGCCCGACCAGGTCGCCGAAGCCGTGGCGGCCTTCCTGGCCGGAGTCGAGGACGCCGCGGCGGACGCGCGGCAGCCGGGCTGAGCGCGGTCCCCCACCCCGAAGGAGTCAGCCAATGAAGCGGAACACTGTCGCGTGCGCGCGCACGTGGTTGTTGCTGCTCGCCGTCCTCACGCTCACCGCCGCCGCGCCCGCGCGCGCCGGCGCCTGGGTCCATGGCGTTGAAGGGACGCGTGGCTTCCAGCTCTGGGTGCCCACGGGCTACCAGGCGGACACGCCGCTGCCCCTGGTGGTGGCGCTGCACGGCTGCTTCCAGAACCCGACCCAGTTCGCCGGCCTCTCGCGCCTCAACGAGAAGGCGGACGCCGAGAAGTTCCTGGTGCTGTACCCGAACCAGGCGACGTTCGCGAACCCCACGCAGTGCTGGAACTTCATGCTGGTGCTCAACCAGACGCGAGGCCACGGCGAGCCCGCGCTCATCGTGGACATGGTGGCGCAGGTCCAGCGGCACTACGCGGTGGACGCGCGCCGCATCTACGTGGGCGGCGTCAGCTCCGGCGCGGTGCTCACGGGCACGCTGCTGGCCTGCTACTCGGACGTGTTCGCCGCGGGGATGATTGGCGCGGGGGCCATGTACAAGGCGGCCACCACGATTTCGGGCACGGGCTTCGCGATGCTCTTCGGCAGCATCTACCACCCGGATGACCGGGGCCGGGACGCGTGGGGGTGCTCGGGCCGCCCGCGCCACACGGTGCCGGTGCTCGTGGTGCACGGGACGAAGGACAGCGTGGTCGACATCGTCAACGGCCGGCAGGCGACGCGGCAGTTCCTGCAGACCAGCGACTATGGCGATGACGGCGTGGCCAACGACAGCATCCGTCCGGTGGCCACGCAGGTGACGCGCGCGAGTGTGCCCGGCGGGCGCGCGTACACCGTGGAGGACTACGTCTACGGCGGCGCGCTGGTGGCGCGGCACATCGAAATCCAGGGCATGGACCACGCCTGGCCTGGTGGAGATTCGCGCTATCCCTTCGCCGACCCGTCCGGACCGGACGGCACCAGCATCATGTGGGACTTCTTCCGGCGGCACACCCGGAACTGAGGCACCCGCGCGTCAGTGTTGGTGGCCCAGGCGCACCTCGACCTCGGGGTGGGCCTGGGCGAACGCGCGCAGCCTCTTGAAGCTCGCCGTGGCCCCGTCCGCGTCGTTGTTGTACGAGCCGGGCTCCACGTCGTGCTCCCAGCCCCAGCGGGTGTGGCTGATGTCCCCCGCGAGCAGCACCGGGCCCTTCGTGGAGCGCACCAGGTACGCGGTGGTGCCGGGCGTGTGGCCGGGCAGCCAGAGCGCCCACACGGAGCCGTCCCCGAAGATGTCCACCGCGCCGTCGAACAGGCCGGCGTCCTCCCGCGCGTAGGTCCACTCCGACAGCGGCGGCTTGCCGGCCAGGGCGCGGTCGACGTTGGCCTGGACGACGAGGTTCATGAGGGCGCGCTCGGAGGCCTCGCCCGGCCCGGAGTAGACGGGCGTGCCCGCGGGCACGTCCGCCATGCCGGTGACGTGGTCCGGGTGCAGGTGCGTGAGGAACACGCCCGCCAGCGGCTGCTGCTGCTTCGCCAGCCACTCGCCCAGCGGCGCGTGCACCTTCATGCTCCCCATGTTCATGGCGCTGGCGATGAGCCCGCGCATGGCGGCCTGCTCCGGCGCGTCCCGCATTGCCGTCTCCACGCCCGTGTCGACGATGAAGAGGCCCTTGGCCGGGTGGCGGAGGGCGTGGAAGAAGATTTGCGCGGGCTCCGCGCCGTCCTTCAGCCCGGCGGCCTTCGCGGTGGGGTGGGCCAGGTTGATGAGGCCGCCGCGCTCCACCGCCCAGTCGCAGGAGACCACGGTCTCCAGCTCCACCGGGCCGGGCTGCGCCAGCAGCGGCAGCAGCTCCGAGGAGGGCCGCGCCTTGCCGAGCGCGGAGGGCTGGACGCCGTGTGAGGTGGTGGCGCAGCCCACGAAGCCGGTGACGGCGAGGGTGCCGCCGAGCGCGGCGGCGATGGAGAGGACAATGGAACGGGTCCGCATGGATGGAGCTCCTTCACGTCGAGACACGCGGAAGCTAACGATGCGAGAATTGATGGGAAATGACGATTCAGGCATGAGGTCATGCATTCATGGATATCTCCTGGGATGACGCGCGGCTGTTCCTGGCCATCGCCGAGGCGGGCAGCTTCAGTGGCGCGGCGCGGCGGCTCCGGATGGGCCAGCCCACGGTGAGCCGGCGGCTGGCGGCGCTGGAGTACGCGGTGGGCATGGCGCTGTTCCGCCGCGGGGTGGATGGCGCGGTGCTGACGGCCGCGGGTGAGCGGCTGGTGCAGCCCGCGAAGAAGATGGCGGAGTGGGCCGGTGAGCTGCACCGCGCGGCCGAGTCGTCGGACACGTCGCCGCGGGGGCTGGTGCGGGTGACGGCGTCGCCCTACATGAGCTTCGGCTTCCTCGCGCCCTTCGCCGGGGCGATGATGAAGAAGCACGAGGGCCTGCGGCTGGAGGTGCTGTCCGGGATTCAGTACCTGGATTTGGGGCGCGGCGAGGCGGACCTCGCGCTGCGAGCCCGGGGTCCGATGAACGCGGACTTGAAGCTCCTCTCCTCGCTGACGGTCCCCAACGCCGTCTTCGCCGCGAAGTCCCTCAAGGCCCGGCTGCCCAAGCGGCCGTCGCTCCAGGCGCTCCCGTGGGTCGCCTGGGCGCCGCCGTTCGACGCGGTGCCGCCCAATCCCCAGCTGGCGTCCATCATCCCCGGCTTCTCGCCCGTGTTCACCGCCGACAACTACCTGGTGATGCTGGCGGCGGCCGAGGCGGGCGTGGGGGCCATGGTGCTGTGCGACGTGCGCCACCGCTTCATGCGCGAGCGGAGCCTCGTGCCGCTCGACGTGGACCTGGGGCCCTTCGCCACCACCACGTACCACCTGGTGTGCGCGAAGTCCGCGCTCGACATCCCGCGGGTGCGGAAGGTCTCGGAGCTGCTGGTCGAGGAGCTGGAGCAGGCGAAGAAGCGGTGACACGCCGCCGCCGCCGTCCCTCGGGTTGCGGTGGCCCGCCGCGCGTGTTCACGGTACTCCATGGGCACCGGGTACCGTCCCCAGGAGGACCTTCACCATGACTGAACGCAACGCCATTGCCGCCGGTTTCCTCACGCACGAAGTCACGAACCAGCCGCCGCCGCTCGAGTACGACGCGTGGACGACGGACACCGTGCTCCGCGAGGTGGTGGCCCGCGAGGGCGGCGGCTGGGCGGAGGCCGACCTGGCGAAGTACGGCCCCGTGGTGGGCGGGGAGATGCAGCAGCTGGCGTTCCTCGCCAACGAGAACAAGCCCCGGTTCCGGCCCTTCGACCGCTATGGCCACCGCCGCGACGAGGTGGAGTTCCATCCCGCGTATCACCGGCTGATGGAGCTGGGCATGGCCCACGGCGTGTCGGGCTTCGCGTGGCGCAACGAGGGCACGCCCGGCGCCCATGTCGCGCGCATGGCCCTGTTCTATCTGCACAACCAGGCGGACAACGGGACGAGCTGCCCGCTCACGATGACGTACGCGTCGGTGCCGGCGCTGCGCCACCAGCCGGAGGTGGCGCTGGAGTGGCTGCCGCGCGTGAGCTCGGCGGCCTACGACAGCCGCTTCATCCCCGCCGCGCGGAAGTCGGGCGCCACCATTGGCATGGGCATGACGGAGAAGCAGGGTGGCTCCGACGTGCGCACCAACACCACCCAGGCGCACCGCCTGGGTGAAGGCCGCGGGCCCGGTCAGCCCTACGCGCTGGTGGGCCACAAGTGGTTCTTCTCCGCGCCCATGAGCGACGCGTTCCTGGTGCTGGCGCACGCGGAGGGGGGCCTGTCGTGCTTCCTGATGCCGCGCTTCACGCCGGACGGCGCGCTCAATGCCATTCGCGTCCAGCGACTGAAGGACAAGCTGGGCGACTGGAGCAACGCCAGCTCGGAGGTGGAGCTGCACGGGGCCTACTCGGTGATGGTGGGCGCGGAGGGCCGCGGCGTCCCCACCATCCTGGAGATGGTCGCGCTGACGCGGCAGGACTGCATGATTGGCTCCAGCGGGCAGATGCGACAGGCGCTGGTGCAGGCCCTCCACCACACGCGGCACCGCGTCGCCTTTGGCAAGCGGCTCATCGACCAGCCGCTGATGCGCAACGTGCTGGCGGACCTGGCGCTGGAGCTGGAGGCCCATGTCGCGCTCACCGGGCGCGTCTCCCGCGCGGTGGACGCCACGCCTCGGGATGAAAAGGAGGCCGCGTTCTGCCGCATCGCCACGGCGGTGGGGAAGTACTGGGTGTGCAAGCGCACGCCGCCCTTCGTCAACGAGGCGCAGGAGTGCCTGGGCGGCGCGGGCTACGTGGAGGAGACGAACCTGCCGCGCCTGTACCGGCAGGCGCCGCTCAACTCCATCTGGGAGGGCAGCGGCAACATCCAGTGCCTGGACGTGCTGCGCGCGGCGTCACGCGAGCCGGCCAGCCGGGAGGCCCTCTTCGCCGAGCTGCTGGCCGCGCAGGGCGGGCACGCCGCGTATGACGAGGCCACCGCGCGGCTGGGCAAGGCGCTGGCCAACACGGACTCGCTGGAGGCGCGCTCGCGCTCCATCGTGGAGGGGCTGGCGCTGGCGCTCCAGGCGTCGCTGCTGATTCGCGCGGGCAACACCGCCGTGTCGGATGCCTTCTGCGAGTCCCGCCTGGGCGGGGCGCATGGGCAGACGTTCGGCACGCTCCCGGCCCACGCGCCCATGCAGATGCTCATCGAGCGCGCCTTCCCCGAGGGCGCGGCGTGATAGGAAGACATCCCATGTCCAATCTCCAGGGAAAGACGCTGTTCATCTCCGGTGCCAGCCGTGGCATCGGCAAGGCCATTGCCCTCCGCGCTGCCCGGGATGGCGCCAACATCATCATCGCCGCCAAGACGACGGAGCCGCACCCCAAGCTCCCCGGCACCATCTACACGGCGGCGGAGGAAATCGAGAAGGCGGGTGGCAAGGCGCTGCCCTGTGTCGTGGACATCCGCGACGAGCAGCAGATTGCCGCCGCCGTGGCCAAGGCGGTGGAGACCTTCGGCGGCATCGACATCCTGGTGAACAACGCCAGCGCCATCAGCCTCACGGGCACGCTCGAGACGCCGATGAAGCGCTTTGACCTGATGCACGGCATCAACACGCGTGGCACGTATGCGTGTTCTCAGGCGTGCATCCCGTACCTGAAGAAGGCCAGCAACCCGCACATCCTCAACAACTCGCCGCCGCTCAACATGGAGGCGCGCTGGTTCGCGCCCCACGTCGCGTACACCATGGCGAAGTTCGGCATGAGCATGTGCGTGCTGGGCATGGCGGAGGAGCTGCGCTCGGACGGCATCGCGGTGAACGCCATCTGGCCGCGCACCGTCATCGCCACCGCGGCGGTGCAGAACCTGCTGGGCGGGGATGAGACCATCCGCGGCTGCCGGACGCCGGAAATCATGGCGGACGCGGCCTACGCCATCCTCACCAAGCCGAGCCGCGAGTTCACCGGCAACTTCTGCATCGACGAGGAGGTCCTCCGCGGCGTGGGCGTGACGGACTTCGACAAGTACCAGCTGGTGCCCGGGGCGGAGCTGCTCCCCGACTACTTCATCTGAGTCCGCATCGCCCCAGCCCGTCCTCGCGCGTGGAGTCGCTGGAGCCCGCGCGAGGGCGTGGCATGCTCACGGCCCTTGTCAGGGGCGCCCACCAGGGCAGGTGCGATAGTAGGAGCGCCACATGGACTTGCGGCATCTCCGAATCCTCCTGCTGTCGGCGCTGGGGCTCCTCGCCTCGGCTTGTCCGAGCCCCACCCGCGCCCCCGTCACCCGGCCCGAGGACGCGCTCCTCGGGCTGTCCCGGGAGATGGCGCCCCGGGACGACGGTGACGTCGCGTCCCTGCGGACCGCCGTCGCCGAGAGCCTCGTGTGGCTGCGGAGCCGTCCGTCCGACCACCGCTTCATCTACGGCGCGCGGCAGGTCTCCCTCGCCGAGCTGCGGACCGCCCTGGAGCGCCTGCACGCGCGCCTTCGCGAGGACCTCACACAGGAGGCGCTGTGGGCCCTGGTCCTGGAGGACTTCGAGCCGATGGAGGCCGCCGGAGGCGAGGACGGCCAGGTGCTCTTCACCGGGTACTATGAGCCCACCATCGAGGCGAGCCTGACGCGCACGGACGTGTACAACGTGCCCATCCACGGGCCGCCGTCCGACTTGATTGAAGTCCCGCTGGAGCCCTTCGCGGAGCGCTTCAAGTCAGAGCGCGTCTTTGGCCGGCTCGACGGGCGGAAGGTGGTGCCGTACTGGTCGCGCGGGGACATCCGTGGGGGACGGCTCAGCGGGCGGAAGCTGGAGCTGGCCTGGGCCAGGGACCCGGTGGCGCTCTTCTTCCTGGAGGTGCAGGGCAGCGGCTCGCTGCTGCTGCCGGACGGCAGCCGGCGCCGCGTTGGTTACGCCGCGTCGAATGGGAAGCCCTACCGCAGCATCGGCTCGCTGCTCATCCAGGAGGGCGCCATCCCCAAGGAGGAGATGTCGATGCAGGCGCTGCGCGCGTGGCTGGCGGCGAACCCCCAGCAGCGCCACCGGGTGCTCGACCACAACGAGTCCTACGTGTTCTTCCGCTTCCTCGACACCGCGTCGGTGGGTTCGCTCGGGCGGCCGGTGACGGCGGGGCGCTCCATCGCGACGGACGCGCGGCTGTTCCCCAAGGGCGGCCTGGCCTTCATCCACACCGAGCGCCCGGTGCGCATGGCGGATGGCTCCGTGCAGTGGAAGCCGCTGTCGCGCTTCGTGCTCAACCAGGACACGGGCGGGGCCATCC
>NZ_JAAIYB010000406.1 GCF_010894475.1 Myxococcus vastator | reverse complement strand
CTCCAGGTGTGCCCGCGGCCCGCCCGGAAGCCACGCCCCCAGTGAAGCTCCACGCACCATCCGGCACAGGATGCCATTTTTACTGGAATCAAACGTCAATACTGAAAACCAGTGAAAATGAAAAAGTGCACCCTCACTGGCAATAAAGCCAGAATTCGTTGTATAGGCGGACCAGGGGAGCCCCATCCCGCCCGGTCGTTCCTCGCCGGCTCCCCACACCCCTGACGCACCGCCTGTAGGGGCCTGGCCCCTCCATTGCCACTCCACCCGTTGCAGACGAACCGCGTGCCGGGGGGCCGCGCTCGTCTGGCGAGCCCGCCATGCCTGTGTCCGCGCAAAAGCAGGAAGAGACCGGAGTTCCCGCCCACGCATCCGCGGGCCGTTGCCCCCACCTGGGCGCCCAGTACAACCCCTTCACCGGCCCCCACGCGGAGGACCCACACGCCTTCTTCGAGCAGCTTCGCAAGGACGAGCCCGTCAGCTTCAGCCCCATGCTGAACATGTGGCTGGTGAGCCGCTACGAGGACATCTCCCAGGTGCTGAGGAGCCCGGCGCAGTACTCCAACCGGGACATGCTGGGCAGCGGCACCCACCTCACGGATGAGGCCAAGGCCATCCTGGACCAGGGCTTCCCCACCGCGCACGTGCTGCTGGGCATGGACCCGCCCGAGCACACCCGCCTGCGCCGCCTGATGAACCGGGGCTTCACCGCGCAGCGCATCGCCGGCATGGGCCCCTTCATCCAGCAGATGGCCACCACCCTGGTGGACCGCTTCGCCCAGGACGGCCAGGCGGACCTGGTGCAGCAGCTCGCCTGGCCGCTGCCCGTCCACGTCATCCTCGGCGTCATGGGCGTGCCGCAGGAGGACGTCTGGAAAATCAAGCGCTGGAGCTCCGACTGGCAGCAGCTCGTCTTCGAGTACGTGGCCCCCGAGCTCCAGGCGGAGATGGCCAGGGGCGTCATCGAGTTCCAGCAGTACTGCATCCGCCTCATCGAGGACCGGAAGCAGCACCCCCAGGCGGACCTCACCAGCTACCTGGTGGCCGTGGAGAGCGACGGCGAGGCCCTGACGATGCACGAGCTGGTCATGGCCGTGGGCGCGTCCATGCTGTCGGCCGGCCATGAGTCCACCACCGCGCTGATGGCCAACGCCTGGAAGGTGGCCCTGCAGCAGGGCCTGTGGCAGCGGCTGCGCGACGACCGCGCCCTGGTGCCGAAGTTCCTCGAGGAGTCCAGCCGCTACGACTCCGTCTCCCACGCCATGATTCGCACCGCGAAGGAGGACGTGGAGCTGAGCGGGGTGAAGATTCCCCAGGGCTCGCGCCTGCTGCTCCTCTTCGCCTCCGGCAGCCGGGACGAAGCCCTCTGCCCCCACGCCAGCAAGCTGGACGTGGACCGGGAGAAGGTGCCCCAGCACCTCACCTACGGCCGCGGCACCCACTTCTGCCTGGGCGCGCCCCTGGCCCGGCTCCAGTTCGAAATCACGACGAACATCCTCCTGGACCGGCTGCCGGACCCGAAGCTCGTCCCCCACCAGGACTTCGGCACCTGGCAGAGCCTGGTGCTGCGGCAGATGAAGCACCTGAAGGTGGAGTGGACCACCTGAGCCCACCCACCCGGCAGTAAGCGAGGGCCTGGCGACCGACACCGGTCTCCAGGCCCTTTTCATGTCCGGAGGTCTGCGACCTCCACCCAGGAGCGGGTGATTTCCCACAAAGAAGGGTAGAAACCCACCCCACCTTGAGTGAATGGACGGGACAAATCAGACCCCCATGGGGTACAGGAAGACCCGAAGAGGCCTTTCACTCTGGAGAGCGTGCATTCCGGAAAGAATTTTCTTGCCTCACCACCCATTTCCGCGAGAAAGAGTCCGGGAACACCCTGCTTCCGAGTAAAGCAGAAGGAGCCCCCCGACATGTACGCTCAAGTGGTGGATGAGGCAGACATTCAGTTCGCGCACCGAGTTGACCGCAAGGCGCTGGCCGCCATCACCCGGGAGATGTCCCAGGTGAACAATGGTCGGGCGCTGTGGGCCATGGTCAGTCAGTGGCTGGTCATCGTGGCGGCATTTGCCTTCGTGCTCTTCGTGGACCGCTGGTGGGCCTGGCCGCTGGCGGCCGTCCTCATCGCCACGCGGCAGCACGCGCTGCTGGCGCTGATGCATGAGGCGGCGCACTACCACTTCCTGTCCAACCGCAAGGTGTCGGACGTGGTGAGCGACCTGCTCTGCGCCTTCCCGCTCAACATGACGACGGCGGGCTACCGGCACGAGCACATGCTGCACCACCGCTACGTGAACACGCCGCGGGACCCGTACCTGGCCGGGCAGCTGGTGGACGCCTCCTGGCACTTCCCCCGCACGCCGATGCGCGCCACGGCCGTGTTCCTGGCGGACGCGCTGGGCCTGTACGCCCCCAACCACCTGAAGGTGGTGCTGCCGTGGACGTACTGGGGCCGCCTGGTGGGCCGCGCCCAGCCGCGCATCTCCGCGGGCGAGCACCTGCGCTACTGGCTGTACGTGGCCACGCTCGTCACGGTGCTGGTGACGACGGGCGCGTGGCTGCACTGGCTGCTCTTGTGGGTGCTGCCGACGACGACGGTGATGATGGCCTTCTTCCGGATGCGCGCCCTGGGTGAGCACCCCATCGAGGAGACGACGTCCGGTGACGAGACGCGCGAGACGCGCGACGTGCTGGGCACCGCGCTGGAGAACTTCTTCATCGCGCCGCTCAACGTGAACCTGCACCTCACCCACCACGCCTTCCCCTCCGTGCCCTTCTACAACCTGCCCGCCATGCACGCGCAGCTCGAGCAGGCCGGCTTGCTGGAGGACGGCGTGAATCAGTTCGACACGTACCTGGGCAAGGAGAACAGCCTCATCCAGTACCTCACGCGTGAGCCGGAGGCCTCCGCCGCCGCGGCCGCCGCGTCCCAGCAGCCGAGCCTGGGCCAGCCGCTCCACTCGTGATGGCACCGCGAGGCCAGGCCTCGCCCCGCGCCGTCCAGGTGAAGCCGGGGGGCTCCACCCAGGACGGCCGGCGAGGCCGCGGCCCGCGGTCAGAAGCGCCGCAGTGAGGACCAGGGGAAGGGCTTCCAGAAGGGCGTCACCACGTCCTCGCCCTCCAGCGGAAACCAGGGTCCGGTGTCGCCTCCGGCGGAGAGCACGTGGAAGTCCTGCGCGGGCATGAAGCCCTGCCCCAGCAGCGCCACCTTCTCCCCTTTCGCGTTGGCCGCCACGTCCAGCACCAGCACCGCGTGCCCGGGACTTCCACCCAGCACGAAGAAGTCCCCGGGCCGCACGTCCTCGCGCGAGGGCCGCCCCTTGAGGGACTCCAGGGAGTGCGTGCCCGCGTAGGTGAAGACCAGGTCCAGCCACGCGCGGAAGCTGGCGCGTGAGTCATCCGGCGCGGCGCCGCGCACCCACGCCACCTTCGAGCCCGACACCCGCGCCCGGTCCCCTTCCGCGTACCGGGGCCACCGCGCCAGGTGCCCGCTGGTGAAGCGGTAGGCCAGGTGCTCCCGCGTGCCGCTGGCCCAGCGCCACTCCGCATGGAGGCGGATGACGGAGTCCGCGCACTGCTGGAGGTTCGCGGTACCCACGTCCAGCTCCGCCACCGCCGCCAGCCGCGCGTCCTCCGGCGCCAGAATCCGCCCGCCCTGGTGGCTGAGCACCGGCGTGCCCTCCGGCCGCAGCGGAAGGCCTCGCAGCCAAGCCCCGAAGGAGCCCTTCACCACCGGCACCCGCGTGTAGCCCTCCGGCGGCGCCACGGCGGCCTCCAGGGGGCGCACCACCGCCTGGGCCGGCAGCCATGCGTAGCGCGCCAGCTCCTCCTTCGTCGCGGGCCGGGGCGCGCCCTCCTCCGCGGCCCCCCCGGACATGGGGAGCAGGCACAAGGCCCACAGGAGCGTCCAGGCCCACGGACGAACGCGGCCCTTGGCGGCGGGGAGGGACGAGGAGGACGGGCACGGCGGACAGTCGAACGCGGACACGAAGCAGCCATCTCCAGGAGTCAGGGCGGCACGACAGGTGGCGCCGCGGGTTGGAGGTCTCTCACGGGCCGGGAGTTCCCTCACGTCCGCTGGAATCCAGCCGCTCGCTGCCTGCCCTGCGCTCCCGGGGGTGGGTCTACCGCTGAACGCTCGCCGCCCTCGGAACGTGCGCGGCGGGGACCGAGCACTACCTTGAGTTGTATGCGCCGTCAGGCGAGCCTCGCGCTGCTCAACACCTTGTCGCTGACCCGGCTGCCCCTGGCGGTGGCCTTCATCCTCGTCCCGGATGCCTGGGTTCGCGCGGGGCTGGTGGTGCTGGCCGCCTTCACGGACTTCCTGGATGGGTGGATTGCCCGGCACAGGGGGCTCGCCACGCGGCTGGGCGCGCTCATCGACCCGGTGGCCGACCGCGCCTTCATGGTGACGGCCCTCCTCGTCTGCTACCTGGACGGGCTCATCAGCGGGGTGGCGGTGCTGCTGCTGGTGCTGCGCGACGTCGGCACCACCGTGGGCTTCTTCGTCGCTCGCATGGCGCCCGGGTTGCGCTCCGTCGAGCTGAAGGCGCGGAGGCTGGGCAAGGCCGTCACGTCCTTGCAGTTGGTGACGCTGCTGTGCGTGCTGCTGTTTCCTCCCGCGGTGGTGCCCCTGGTCGCGCTCATCGGCGTGCTGTCCTTCGCCTCGGTGGTGGACTACTCCCACGCGGTGCTGAAGGCGCGGGCGCGGGACGCCGGGCCGCGGCGGATGAAGCCGGAGTCCGGCGGCGCGGCCTCCCCGGGCGCCACCCTGCCGCCGGTGCGCAAGTAGGGCCGCGGCTTCAGGGCTGCGCCGCCGAGTCCGCGGGCTGGGCTTCAGGGAGGCCCAGCACCCGGGCCCTCTCGGTGGCGATGGCGGAGCGTTCGCCTTCGCTCATCTCCATCCAGACGTCATCCATGTCGTCGAGCAGCCCGTCCTCCTCGGGGGAATCGCCTTCAGGGTGCCGGGCGCGGGCGAGCCGCAGCTTGTTCAGGAGTGCACGGTAACGGTCGTAAGCAGACATGATGGGAACCTCCGCCTCGGGGACGAGCATCGGGCGTGCGACTGACGCGGCGTGGATGGGCCTGGCACCTCACTTCCGGGGTGGATTGGACGGGAGCACGGAGATCTCCATCGTCCGCTCTTCATCCAGCAGGTTCACCACCGCGCGGACCTGCTCGCCGGGCTCGAGCTTCCGCAAGGCGATGTTGCGCCCGTCCCGGAACACCCGCGTCTGGGGGTCCACGCGCAGCGTCAGCGGCGGACCGTCCCCGACGGCGATGGCCACCTCCGTGTCGCCCACGGAGCGCACCACGCCGGTGTAGACGGCATCCACCACGGCCGTACCGGGAGGCGACGGCACGTCCGAGCCCGCGGGGGGCACGTCACTGACGACGCCCGCGGCGCCAGCGCCGCCCGTGCCCGGCTGCGCGCCGGTGTCCCGCGGGGCGGCCGTGTCCCGCTGAGGACTCACCACCCTCGCGCCGGGAGGAATGCCCGCGCCGCCCGTGCCAGCGACCTGCCCGCGGAGCTGCGTCACCTCCTGGCGGAGCTGCAACAGCTCGGCGCGCAGCTGATTCACTTCGCGCTGGAGCGCCGCGGCGTCCGTCGAAGTCAGGCCCTGTCCTGTTGGCGCCTGCTCCGTCCGCGCGGGCTCCTGCGGTGTGCCTTGCGCCGTCGCCACGTCGCCACAGAGCAGCATCGACAGCCCCGCGAGGCCCAACACCAACGCCCACCCGCTTGCTTTGCGCAGCATGAGGTCCCGACCTCCTTCCCATTTCAAAGGTGGGGCCTGCCGGGTGACGGACAACCACCGGCCCGGCCGGGATGCGCTGGAGCGCCACCTGCCTGGCGGGCACCTGCCTGCTCGCACGGGGACCGCGGGCGGCGCGGAAATTCTTCAAGGCGGGGCTGAAACTCCGAATGGCCTCGCGCCACTCCTTGGGCGCCGGGCCTGAGCAAGCCTGGTCCGGTGGTGTCACGCGGCGGACCGCGGCGCCACGGGTGTGTCTTTTCCTGGAGAACACCATGTCCAAGTCGTCTGTCTGGGTGAGCCTGAGTGTCGGTCTGGCGTTGGGTTTCGCGGGGGGGCGCGTGGCGCGTCCCACGGAGCTGGCCACGGGAACGGCCCATGCGGCCAACGTCGCGGCGAAGGCGCCCGCCCCCGGCGCGCGGCCCCGTGCGCCGATTTCGCCCACCGTCTACAAGGTGCCGGTGAATGACTCGCCGACGGCGGGCGCGGAGGACGCGCTCGTCACGTTGGTGGAGTTCTCCGACTACGAGTGCCCGTTCTGCTCGCGCGCGAACGGCACCGTGAAGCAGCTCCAGGAGCGCTATGGCCGCAAGCTGCGCGTGGTGATGAAGCACCACCCGCTGGCCAACCACCCGCGCGCCCGGCCGGCGGCGCTGGCGGCGCTGGCGGCGGGTGAGCAGGGCAAGTTCTGGGAGATGCATGAGGCGCTCTTCGCGAACCCGCGCGCGCTGAGCGAGGCCGACCTGGAGCTCTACGCCATGAAGGTGGGCCTGAACGTCTCGCGCTGGAACCAGGACCGCGCGGACCCGCGGCTGGCGGAGCGCATCCGCCAGGACGAAGCGCTGGCGATGCAGTTGGGCGCCACCGGCACGCCGGCCTTCTACGTGAATGGCCGCTTCATCAGCGGGGCCCAGCCGCTGGAGGTCTTCACGGGCGTGGTGGACGAGGAGCTGAGCAAGGCGGAGGCCCTGGTGCGGACGGGCGTGCGGCCGGTGGAGGTGTACGCACGCACCATCTCCGCCGGAAAGGACAGCCCGCCCCCGCGGCAGCTGATGCCCGAGGAGCCGGCCATCCAGCAGGTGGACGTGGGCGCCGCGCCGTCCCGGGGTCCGGCCGACGCGCCGGTGACGGTGGTGGCCTTCTCGGACTTCGAGTGCCCGTTCTGCGCCCGCGTGGTGCCGACGATGAAGGCGCTGGAGGCCGCGTATCCCGGCAAGCTGCGCGTGGCCTTCAAGCACCAGCCCCTGACGCAGCACCCGAACGCGAAGCTGGCGGCGGAGGCGGCCATGGAGGCGCACGCGCAGGGCCGGTTCTGGGAGTTCCACGACGTGCTCTTCGCCAACCAGCGCAACCTGGACCGGGCGTCGTTGGAGGGCTACGCGCGGCAGGTGGGCCTGGACGTGGGCCGCTTCAACGCGGCGCTGGACTCGCGCAAGCATGACGCGCACGTGTCCGCGGACGTCGCCCAGGCCATGCGCGTGGGTGCCACGGGCACGCCCACGTTCTTCATCAACGGCCGGCCGGTAACGGGCGCCCAGCCGGTGGAGCACTTCCGCGCCATCATCGACGACGAGCTGCGGAAGGCGGCGCGGTAGTCACGGCGCCGAGGCCGCGACCTCTGAATCAGAGCGCGCGGCCTCAGGCTCCGGAGGCCGTCTCAACACCCCCAGGTTCGTCACCTCGCGGGCGTTGACGTTGAACTCCACGCGCCCGTTGGACGTGTTCAGCACGTGTCTGCCCGGCTTCAGCCCCGGCACGAAGATGCCGCCATCCCACAGCGTGTAGTGCGACGGACCGACCCACTGGCCGTCCACGGTGATTTCCTGTCGGCTGCCCCAGAGGTGGCCGTCTCCGAAATCCATCACCGCGGCGACGGCGCCCGTCTCCTCCAGGTGGATGTCCACGGACACGCGCTCCCCCTCCCCGCCCCGGAC
>NZ_JAAIYB010000405.1 GCF_010894475.1 Myxococcus vastator | reverse complement strand
GGAGGGGTCGGGGTGATGACGCGCTCGCCGGACACGCCCGGCCCGCCGTTCTCCGCGCGCTGCTCCTCCTGCGTCACCTTCTGGCCCATGCGCGACAGCGGACCGGGCTTGCGGGTGAAGTCCACCGCCACGTCGTAGCCGGGCACCTGGCCATAGAACTGCTCCACGAACTGCTGCCGCTCCTTCATCTTGCGCTCGAAGATGACGCGGAAGTCCTCCGGCCCCCGGATGATGTAGGGCGTCAGGAAGAGCAGCAGGTTCGTCTTCGTCTTGCGGCGCGTGGTGTCGCGGAACAGGTGGCCCAGCAGCGGGATGTCACCCAGCAGCGGCACCTTGGACACGCTCTCCAGGGTGCGGTCCTGCATGATGCCGCCAATCACCAGCGTCTCCTGGTCGCGCGCGATGACGGTCGTCTTCGCGCTGCGGCGGGACGTCGTGGGGCCGAGCACCGGGTCGGTGGAGGCGATCTCCTCCGTCTGCTGGTTGATGACCAGGCGGATGTAGTCGCTCTCGTTGATCTGCGGCTTCACCGTCAGCTTCAGCTCCACGTTCTGGCGGGTGATGGGGGCGTAGAGCGACCCCAGGCCGCCCAGGCCGCCCAGCAGGCCGCCGCCCAGGCCCCCCGCGACGCCGCCGGTGCCCACGCCGCCGCCGAGCGAGCCCAGCGAGGACGGGTTGAAGCCGGACTGGAAGGGCACGTTCTGGCCCACCGTGATTTCCGCCTCCTCGTTGTCGCTGGTGAGGATGTGCGGCGTGGAGAGCACATTCACGTCCGAGCTCTGCTGCATGGCGTGCAGCACCACGCCGAAGGCCGGGATGCCCAGCTTCTCCAGCGCGGGGATGACGGGGCCCTGGAGGCCGGCGAGGAAGCCGCCGTAGGACGCCAGGCTGGTGAGCGACAGGGACGGCGGCAGGCCGTTGCCGGAGGTGTTGGTGCCGATGAGGCCGGGCACCGGGCCATTCTCCGTGCTCAGGCTGAAGCCGCTGTGCAGGTTCATGCCGAACCGCGCGTTGCGGTCCAGGTTGACCTCCATGATGACGGCCTCCACGAACACCTGGCGGCGCGGCTTGTCGAGCTGCTGGATGACCTGGACGATGTTCTTGTAGTCCGCCGCGCTGGCGACGATGACCAGCGAGTTGCTGCCCTTGTCGGCCGAAATCTTCACCTCGCCGCTGAACAGCTCCGCCGCCTGCGTCGTGGTCGCGGCGGGTGCGCCCGGCGGGCGGGCCGGCATCGGCATGCGGCCGCGCTGGGGCGTGCCGCCGGTGCCCTGGGCCAGCGACTGGAGCGTGCTGGCCAGCTCCTCCGAGTTGGCGTTCTCCAGGTAGTAGACGTTGATGCGCCCGCCGCCGCTGGTGGGGATGTCAATCTGCCCGACGATGTCCTGGATGCGGTCGAAGGCCGCGGGGCTGGCGACGATGATGAGCTTGTTGGTGCGCTCGTCCGGGATGATCTGCGACAGCGTCACCGGACCGCCCGTGGCGCCCTGGGCCGCCTGGGCCGCCTGCGCGGCCTGGGGGCTGCCGGGAGGCAGGTTGCGCGCGGCGGGCTGGCCGGGGCGGGCGCCCTTGGCCTCGAAGAGGCGCTGCACCGTGTTGGCCACGTCCTGCGCGGAGGCGTACTGCACCTGGATGATGCGCATCTCGTCGCTGGCGGCGCGCGTATCCAGCTGGTGGATGATGCGCTCCAGGCGGTGGATGTTGGAGCCCACGTCGTTGATGATGATGGTGTCGGGCGGATACGGAATCGTGTCGCCGTCCTTGGACACCAGCTGCTGGAGCACGCCGCGCAGCGGCTCCACTTCCACGTTCTGCACGCGGAACAGCTTGGTCACCATCTGCTCGTTGGTGGTGTACGGCTCACCGTCCTCGATGATGGTCGGGATGGGGTTCTGCTTCGCCGAGCGCTTGTCGACGATCTTCATGAACCGGCCGTACTGGTAGACGGCGAGCCCGTTGGCGTCGAGCGAGGCGAGGAAGGCGGAGTAGAAGGCGTCCGCGTTGACCTCCACCCGGCCATTCTCCGGGCCGATGATGGAGATCTTCCCGCGCACGTTCTCCGGCAGGATGAAGGTGCGGCAGGTGGCGTCCGCGACCGTCTGGACCAGCTTTTCGATCTCCACCTTGTCGAAGTAGATGCCGTAGCGGGCATTGCGGCGGGCCTCCTCGCACGTGGGCGTGCGGCGGGGACCCGCGTTGGCTTCACCAGCGTTGGTGGCGCCAGGGCCTTGAGGGGAAATCGTCCGCTCTCCGGCGGAGCCAGAGGGCGGCGAGCGGCGCTGGGCCTGCGCGGGAACGGCGAGCGCGAGGCACAGGCAGAGCATCCAGGACGGGAGCGTCTTCATGGAGGAGCGGGCGCTGCGGAGGTGATTAACGGACGTTGTACGACTTGCGGATCGGCGCACCGTTGCGCTCGATCTCGATCTCGATGCGGGCTGCGTCTTTCATCTTCGAATAGACCTCCAGCGCTTTCTCCGGGCTGTTGAGGTCGAATCCGTTGATGCGACGGATGACGTCGCCATTCTGGACGCCAATCTTTGAGTAGATGGAGTCCGGACGGATGGAGAAGAGCTTGAAGCCCACCGCCTGACCGTCCTTGAACGCGGGCACGATGCGCGCCTGCATGGCGACGCTGTTGAGGTTGTTGAGCGTCTTGTCGATTTCCGCGCGCGGGACCTCGTACTCATTCTCACTGGTGGCGCGGATGCCACTGCCGTCGTTGGGCGGCGCGGTGTTGGCCTGGCCCACCGGAGGCGAGGGCGGCACGAAGGCCCCATCCCCCGGGTTGCCGTCAATGAACTCGCGGCGGCCCCCGTTGATGATGATGACGCGCTCACGCTCGATGGCCTCCACGGTGGCGCCTTGCAGGGCGTTGCCCACCATGAAGGTCTGCGAGCGCTGCGTCGTCATGTCCAGGATGGAAGCAAAGGACCAGTCGGGGTTGCTCGCCACCAGCGTGCCGAGCAGCTTCACCCGCAGGCCGCTCTTCACGGGCGCGGCGTTGGGGTCCACCTCCGCCAAAGCGCCGCCGGGCTCCTGCACCTCGGGCTCGGGCTCGGGCAGGGTGATGCCCGTCAGCCGCGCCAGACGGTCCAGGTCGAGCATCGCCATGGCCGTCTCGCTGCGGCGCGGCTGTGACGGCGCGCGAGCGGACGACCCCCCGGTGGGAACGGGGGAGATGGCGGACTCGACGAACAGGTTCACCGTGCTCGCCGCCAGCACTCCGACGAGCAGGATGAACACCAGGTTCACCGTCCAAAAGTATTTTCGAAAGAAGAGTTCCATCACGCTTCCAGGAGAAAGCCGGGCCCTCATTGAGCAAGCCAGGTGCCATCGCGGGCCAGGCGGGCAAGACAGGACCTACGGCCAACTGCTTGAAATTATTTCGGAATAGCAGGCGCCCCTGACACGTGCCGCGGCCCTTGAAACCCCGCCGGACAAATTGTCAAAGCCAGGCGGGGGGCGGTGTGACGCCCTGTCAGTCGTCGGTGTCGGGGCCGGGCGCCGCGGCGCCGGGGCCGTCCCCGGTGGACTGCTCGCGCTCCAGCTTGCGGTAGATGGTCCGCGCGGCGATGCCCAGCAGCCGTGCGGCCAGCGTCTTGTCGCCGCGGGTGTGGCGAAGCGTCTCGTGGATCACCCGGCGCTCGATTTCCTCCATGGGCGTGCCAATGGGGATGACGAGCTGTCCGGCCGAGCCCAGCGGGCCCTTCCGCACGGCTTCGGGCAGGTCGCTGGCCTCCAGCACCTCGCCGCGCGCCAGCACCACCGCGCGCTCCACCGCGTGCTCCAGTTCGCGCACGTTGCCGGGCCAGGCGTAGTTCTCCAGCACGCCCAGCGCCTCCTGCGAGAAGCCGCGCAGCACCTTGCCATTCTTGGCGGCGAAGCGGCGCAGGAACGCGTCCGCCAGCAGGGGGATGTCCTCGCGGCGTGAGGCGAGCGCGGGCACGCGAATCTCCACCACGTTGAGCCGGTAGTAGAGGTCCTCGCGGAAGCGGCCCTCCGCCACCTCCTTCTGCAGGTCCTTGTTGGTGGCGGCGACGAGGCGCACGTCCACCCTCACCGTCTGCGTGCCGCCCAGCCGCTCGATTTCGCCCTCGGCCAGCGCGCGGAGCAGCTTCACCTGGGCGGGCAGCGGCATCTCCCCGACTTCGTCCAGGAAGAGGGTGCCGCCGTGGGCGCGCTCGAAGCGGCCCTCGCGCCGGGCCACCGCGCCGGTGAAGGCGCCGCGCTCCACGCCGAAGAGCTCCGCCTCCAGGATGTTCTCCGGCAGCGCGCCGCAGTTGACGGCGACGAAGGGGCCACGCACCCGCTGGGAGAACTCGTGGACGGAGCGCGCGGCCAGCTCCTTGCCCGTGCCGGACTCCCCCAGCAGCAGCACCGTGGCGGTGGAGGGGGCCGCCTGGCGGATGGTGTCCAGCATGGCGCGGAAGGCGGGGGACTGGCCCACCATGGAGCGCCCGCCCGCCGCGCTCATCTCCGCCAGCTTCGCCTTGAGCGACTGGTTCTCCGCCACCAGCGCCCGCTTCTCCAGCGCCTTCTGGATGGCCTTCACCAGCGCGTGGCGCTTGAGGGGCTTGGTGATGAAGTCGTAGGCGCCGTCCTTCATGGCCGCCACGGCCGTCTCCACCGTGCCGTAGGCCGTCATCAGCACCACCTCCACGTCCGGGCGGATGGCGCGCGCGGCGCGCAGCAGCTCCTGGCCGTCCATGTTGGGCATCATCAGGTCGGTCACCATGGCGGCGACCTCCGGCCGGCGCAGCAGCTCCAACGCCTCCGTGCCGTTGGCGGCGGCCAGCGTGGCCATGCCCTCGCGCTGGAAGATGCGGACGACCGAGTCGAGGTTCGCGCGGTCGTCGTCGACGACCAGGACCGTGGGGGATGTCATGTTGTGCGAAACCGCCTGCAAGCCGTGTTCCCTTGGCTACTCGCCCGAAACGGTGAGCTGCCGGAAGCGGACCGTGGGCGCGCCCACCGTGCCGCTGCGGAACTGGAGGTCGCTGCCGATGCCGTCCAGGTCCTTGAGCATCTGCAGCAGGTTGCCCGCCACCGTCACCTCCTGCACGGGGTGCGTCAATTCGCCCTTCTCAATCCACAGGCCGTTGGCGCCCGCGGACAGCTCGCCCGTCACCGCGTCGGTGCCGTGGCCCAGCAGGGCGGTGACGTAGAAGCCGCTGTCCACCTCGCGCAGCAGCGCCTCCGGCGTCTTCGAGCCCGCCTCCAGATACAGGTTGCTGGTGCCGATGGCGGGCAGCCCGTTGTAGCCGCGGGCCGCGTTGCCGGTGGTGCGCGTCTTCGCCTTTCGCGCGGTGAACGCGTCGTAGAGGAAGGACTTGAGCACGCCCTGCTCGATGATGGGCGTGCGCCGCGTGGGCACGCCCTCGCCGTCGAAGGGCGCGGTGGCCAGGCCGCGCGGCATGAGGCCGTCATCCACCAGCGTGACGTGCGCGCCCGCCAGGCGCTTGCCCAGCAGCGGGGCCAGGAGGCTGGCCTTCTGGTACACGGCGTTGCCGTCCGCCGCGCCCGCCACGTCCGACACGAAGGACGCGGCCACCTGCGGGTCGAACAGCACGGGCACCTGCTGCGTCTTCACCCGCCGGGCGCCCAGCATCCGCACCGCGCGGCGCGTGGCCTCGCGGCCGATGGACTCCGGTCCGTCCAAAGCATCCAGGAAGCGGCGGTAGTCCATCCAGTAGCCCGTCTGGAGCCCCTTGCCATCGGAGGCGACCGGCGCCGCGTACAGGTACACGTAGGTGCCGGAGTACGCGCCCGTCACGCCCTCGCTGGAGGCCATGTAGACCTCGGACACGAAGTCCCCGGCGCCCACGCCATTGAAGGCGATGACGCGCGAGTCCTCCGCCCGGGCCGCCTTCTCCACCTCCAGCGCCGTCTTGATCTTCCAGTCCCCGGGGAGCTCGGCGACCTGGGGGTCGAAGAGCAGGCCGGTGTCTCCGAAGCGGCCCAGGTCCTTGCCGGAGGGCAGGCCGTTGAGCTTGCTGGGCGCGGAGAACTCCGCCAGCTTCAGCGCCTGGTCCACGATGTGGTCCACGGCGGAGGGCTCGAAGTCGGACGTATAGGCGAAGCCCAGGCGGTCCTTGAGCACCACGCGCACGCCCACGCCCTTGCTGGTGGACTGCGTGAGGTCTTCAATCTGCCCCTGGTGCACGCGCACGCTGCTCTGGCGGCCCACCTCCAGGAAGGCCTCCGCCTGACGGGCACCCTTGCGCCTGGCGCGCTGGACGATTCTCTTCGCGAGCTGCTGGTAGTCCATGGTTGGTGCTCTCTCTCAGGCGACCTTGGTTCCGCCAACGGTGATGTTGTCGATGCGCACGGTGGGCAGCCCCACGCCCACGGGCATGGACTGGCCATTCTTCCCGCATATGCCCATGCCCGGGTCCTGCATGGGGTCGCAGCCCACGCGGGACACGTTCTTCAGCGCCTCCGGCCCCACGCCGATGAGCGTCGCGTTCTTCACCGGGCGGCCCAGCTTGCCGTCCTCGATTTGATAGGCCTCGCTGACCTCGAAGACGAAGTTGCCGTTGGTGATGTCCACCTGCCCGCCGCCGAAGGTGGCGCAGTACAGCCCGCGCTTCACCTCCTTGAGGATGTCCTCGGGGGCGTGGTCACCCGGGGCCAGGAAGGTGTTCGTCATTCGCGGCATGGGCAGGTGCTTGAAGGACTCGCGCCGCCCGCTGCCGGTGCTGCGCTGGCCCATGAGCTGCGCGTTGAGGCTGTCGTAGAGGTAGCCCTTGAGCACGCCGTTCTCGATGAGGACCTTGCGCTCGCCGGGGTTGCCCTCGTCGTCGATGTTGATGGAGCCGCGCCCGCTGGACACGGTGCCGTCGTCGATGATGGTGACCAGGTCGGACGCCACCTGCTCACCCAGCTTCCCGGCGAACAGCGAGGTGCCCTTGCGGATGAAGTCCGCCTCCAGGCCGTGGCCCACCGCCTCATGCAGGAGGATGCCGCTCCAGCCCGGCGCCAGCACCACCGTCTGCGGGCCGGCCGCGCAGTCCACCGCGCCCAGCGTGGCCACCGCCTGCCGCGCCGCTTCCCGGGCCACGTCCTCCGGGGAGAAGGCGTCGAAGTGGCTGAAGGGCACGCGCCCGCCGCCGCCGTACATGCCGGTGCGCTGCTCGCCGCCCTTGCCCTGGGCCACCACCATCACCGAAAGCCGGCACAGGTCCTGGGTGTCCTCGGTGTAGCGCCCGTGGGTGTTGGCCACGGCGATGCGCCGCGTCTGGTCCACGTAGCCGCCGTTGACCTGCTTCACCCGCGCGTCGAAGGCGCGGGCGGCCTTGTCGGCGCGCATGAGCAGGCCCGTCTTCAGCGACACCTCCACGTCCATCAGCGGGGTGCTGACGTGGTAGTGGCTGGGGACCGCGGCGCGGCGCACGGGGAAGCTGCGCTCGGCGCCGCCACCCTGGGCAATCATGGCCGCGTTGGAGGCCGCGCGCAGCAGTGCGGGCTCGTCCCAGTCGTCGGAGAAGGCGTAGCCCACCTTCCCGCCGGAGATGACGCGCACGCCCACGCCCTGGACCAGGCCCGTCTGCGCGCTCTTGATGCGGGATTCTTCCAGCCGCACCGCCGTGGTGAGCGTGCGCTCGACGTACACCTCCGCGAAGTCGCCCCCACGCTCCATGGCCACGGCGAGCAGGCGCTCGACCAGCGGCTGGGGCAGCAGGGCGGCGGGCGTGGACCGCCGGGCCACGGCTGGGGCCAGCTTCGAGG
>NZ_JAAIYB010000404.1 GCF_010894475.1 Myxococcus vastator | reverse complement strand
CCACGTAGAGCGGCACCGAGACCTCGGGGCCGTACTCCGTTCGCAGCTCGCGGCTGGCCCCCACTCCCAGCACGGTCTCAACCTCGGGAGAGAGCGACACCACCATGCCCTGGCCCCACCCTGGCCGCTGCGCCAACCGCAGCGCGCGGCGGGGTGCGCGCCCCGCATCGAGCAGCGCCGTCGCCACCACGTCTCCCTCCGCATGGGGGACTGTTGCCTGAACCCCTGCGGCGAGGAGACAGGTTGCGACGAGCAGGACGGGCATCAGCAGGCTCCCAGGAAGGACAAGCGCCGCGCCCCGTTGCACACGCCATGCTCAGAGGCCTCCCTCTCGTGCGCGCGCCCAGCGCCGTCCAGAACGGGAGACGCTGCGAGCGAAGCAGGGACCGCACCGCGCCGAACGCGCCCACGGCACCCAGCGCCCCTCCCGCACGGCCGCTCGCCTGCTTTCACGCGTGTGACGCCAGCCGCGCCCGTGAAGGCTCCGCGCCGACATGTGGAGTGAAAGGGCACGCTGCCCCACAACCCACCCGCGCATCGCCCCTGCCGTGCGCCGAGGAGATGACCGTTCAGGCGTTCACTACCCCTCGTGCAGCCGGTGTGCGCCTACCCCCGTGGGCGAGGACCCTTATAATCAAGAGGCCTTTTCACCCCGTGGAGGGGGTGCGCCTTCGGGCGTCCCACCCCTGACACGAGCGTAACGCGCGGTCCCACTCCGCGGCGGGGTCCCGAAGGGGCAGCAGGGCAGTCGTGCCTGGGACCTCGTCGGGGTGGGTGTGGAATGGCAGTCATGCCCTCCAGGTTGACCATTTTGGCCCCCTGTCGGCGCGGCTTTCCGCGTCCCCGGGTGGGCTCCGAGGGAGAGACATGAAGGACGCTGAGAAGGGTTCGTGGGTCTCCAGAATCGCCGCGTTGCAGGACGTGAAGACCTACGCGGAGCTCAACTGGGAAGGCTCGTTCGAGGAGTACCTCGAAATCGTCCGGCAGAACCCCAAGGTCACCCGCACCGCCTTCCAGAGGATCTACGACATGATCCTCAGCCACGGAAAGACGGAGTACATCGACAACAAGAAGAAGCTCATCCGCTACCACTTCTTCAGTGACGAGAAGTTCGGCGGCCGTGACGCCATCTTCGGGCTCGATGTCCCGCTCATGAAGCTGGTCAACGTCTTCAAGTCCGCCGCCCAGGGCTACGGCACCGAGAAGCGCGTCATCCTCCTCCACGGCCCCGTGGGTTCGTCCAAGTCCACCATCGCGCGCCTGCTGAAGAAGGGCACCGAGGACTACTCCAAGACGCCGGAGGGCGCCGCGTACACCTTCTCCTGGCTCACCGACAAGAAGGGCGCGGACGGCGTCCCGGTGAAGGAGAAGATGAAGTGCCCGATGAACGAGGAGCCGCTCAACCTCATCCCCCGGGAGTGGCGCGCCAAGGTCTACGCCGAGATTTCCCCGCCCGAGTCCGGCTACACCATTCCGGATGGCTCCGAGCTGTGCCCCGCCTGCCGCTTCGTCTTCAAGGAGCTGATGACGCAGTACCAGGGCGACTTCGCCAAGGTCATGGGCCACATCCGCGTCAACCGGCTCGTCTTCAGCGAGAAGGACCGCGTGGGCATCGGCACCTTCCAGCCCAAGGACGAGAAGAACCAGGACTCCACCGAGCTCACCGGTGACATCAACTACCGGAAGATCGCCGAGTACGGCTCCGACTCCGACCCGCGCGCCTTCAACTTCGACGGCGAGTTCAACATCGCCAACCGCGGCATCATCGAGTTCGTCGAGGTGCTGAAGCTGGACGTCGCGTTCCTCTACGACCTGCTCGGCGCGTCGCAGGAGCACAAAATCAAGCCGAAGAAGTTCCCGCAGACGGACATCGACGAGGTCATCCTCGGCCACACCAACGAGCCCGAGTACAAGAAGCTCGAGAACAACGAGTTCATGGAGGCCCTGAGAGATCGCACGGTGAAGATTGACGTCCCGTACATCACCAAGCTGTCCGAAGAGGTGAAGATCTACGAGAAGGACTTCAACTCCCGCGCCATCAAAGGCAAGCACATCGCGCCGCACACGCTGGAGATGGCCGCCATGTGGGCCGTGCTCACGCGCCTGGAGGAGCCCAAGAAGCACAACCTGTCGCTGCTCCAGAAGCTCAAGCTCTACAACGGCAAGACGCTCCCGAACTTCACCGAGGACAACATCAAGGAGCTGCGCAAGGAGAGCAACCGCGAGGGCCTGGAGGGCATCTCCCCGCGCTACATCCAGGATAAAATCTCCAACG
Organism: Myxococcus vastator; assembly: GCF_010894475.1. Lineage (GTDB taxonomy): Bacteria > Myxococcota > Myxococcia > Myxococcales > Myxococcaceae > Myxococcus > Myxococcus vastator. The sequence goes on along the minus strand of NZ_JAAIYB010000404.1, from coordinate 5,454 downwards.
CCCTGGTGAGCGACAAGGGCGAGGGCTGCATCAACCCCTTCATGGTCCTCAACGAGCTGGAGGCCGGCCTCAAGACGCACTCCCTCATCAACAACGAGGACACGCGCAAGGGGATGAAGGAGCTGCTCACGTCCGTGAAGCAGGAGTACGAGGACATCGTCAAGAACGAGGTCCAGCGCGCCATCTCCGCGGACGAGGACGCCATCGGCAAGCTGTGCGGCAACTACATCGACAACATCAAGGCCTACACCCAGAAGGAGAAGGTCAAGAACAAGTACACCGGCCTCTACGAGGAGCCCGATGAGCGGCTGATGCGGTCCATTGAAGAGAAGATCGACATCCCCGACACCCGCAAGGACGACTTCCGCCGCGAAATCATGAACTACATCGGCGCGCTCGCGGTGGAGGGGAAGACCTTCAACTACCGGACCAACGAGCGGCTCCACAAGTCGCTGGAGCTGAAGCTGTTCGAGGACCAGAAGGACAGCATCAAGCTCAAGAACCTGGTGTCCTCCGTCGTCGACAAGGAGACGCAGGAGAAGATCGACCTGGTGAAGGACCGGATGATGAAGAACTACGGCTACTGCGAGATCTGCTCCACGGACGTGCTGAACTTCGTGGCCAGCATCTTCGCCCGCGGCGACGCGAAGGAGTAACACCTAGAGAGGGGCGAGCCGCCGTGACCTTGAAGATCCACCAGGACCACTCCCGCTTCAAACAGATTGTCCGCGGGAAGATCAAAGCCAACCTGCGCAAGTACGTGCAGAAGGGCGAGATGATTGGGAAGAAGGGGAAGGACGCCATCTCCATCCCCATCCCCTTCATCGACATCCCCCGCTTCAAGTACGGCCACAAGGAACAGGGTGGCGTCGGACAGGGTGACGGCGAGGTCGGCCAGCAGCTCGGCCCCGGGGCGGTGGAGCCCGGGGAGGGCAAGCAGGCCGGCCAGGGCGAAGGCGACCACGCCCTGGAGGTGGACGTCACGCTCGACGAGCTCGCCCAGATTCTGGGCGAGGAGCTGCAGCTGCCCAACATCGAGCGGCGGCAGAACGAGCGCATCATCACCCAGAAGATCCGCTACACCGGCGTCAACACCACCGGCCCGGAGTCGCTGCGGCACTTCAAGCGGACCTTCAAGCAGGCCCTGCGGCGGCAGATCGCCGCTGGCACGTATGACCCGGCGCGGCCCGTCATCATCCCCACGCGCGAGGACCGCCGCTACCGCAGCTACAAGCTCCAGGACCTGCCGGAGACGAACGCGGTCATCATCTACATGATGGACGTGTCCGGCTCCATGGGTGACGAGCAGAAGGAGATCGTCCGCATCGAGAGCTTCTGGCTCGATACGTGGCTGCGCCACCAATACAAGGGCCTGGAGGCGCGCTACATCATCCACGACGCGGTGGCGCGCGAGGTGGACCGCGACACGTTCTTCCACACCCGCGAGTCCGGCGGGACGATGATCTCCAGCGCCTACAAGCTCTGCCGGGACATCATCCTGGCGGACTACCCGAAGAGCGCGTGGAACATCTACCCGTTCCACTTCAGCGACGGAGACAACTGGAGCGCGGACGACACGCGGCAGTGCATTGACATGCTGCGAAGCGACGTGCTGCCCAACGTCAACCAGTTCGCCTACGGCCAGGTGGAGTCCCCCTACGGCAGCGGCCAGTTCATCAAGGATTTGCGCGAGGCGGTGGGGGACACGCCCAACGTCGCGCTGAGCGAAATCGCGGACAAGGACGCCATCTACGCGTCCATCAAGGACTTCCTCGGCAAGGGCCGCTGACTTCAGCGGGCCTTTCCCACCGGAGCGACTGCCCGATGCCCAAGAGCCTCACCCCTCGCCTCGCCGCGCTCCGGGACGAAATCCATGGCTACGCCAAGGAGTTCGGCCTGGACTTCTTCGACACCCGCTTTGAAATGGTGTCCTACGACGAGATGAACATGGTGGCCGCCTACGGCGGCTTCCCCACCCGCTATCCCCACTGGCGCTGGGGCATGGAGTACGAGCAGCTCGCCAAGGGCTACGAGTACGGGCTGAGCAAAATCTACGAGCTCGTCATCAACAACGACCCTTGCTACGCCTACTTGATGGAGAGCAACCCGGAGGTGGACCAGAAGCTCGTCATGGCCCACGTCTACGGCCACTGCGACTTCTTCAAGAACAACTTCTCCTTCCGGCACACCAACCGCCGGATGATTGATGAGATGGCCAACCACGCCACGCGGGTGCGGCGCTGGGTGGACAAGATTGGCGTGGAGAAGGTCGAGGACTTCATCGACCGGACGCTGAGCCTGGAGAACCTCATTGACCAGCACGCGCCGCACATCCGGCGCAACCCGGACCCGAAGAAGGCCGAGGACGAGCTCAAGGCCAACGAGCGCGTGGAGGGCTTCAAGGTGGGCCGCGAATACATGCGCGGCTACATCAACCCGTCCGAGTTCCTCGACTCCCAGCGCAAGAAGGTGGAGGACGAGAAGCAGCGCGCCAAGCAGTTCCCCGAGCGCCCGCAGCGCGACGTGCTGCTCTTCCTCTTGGAGGAGGCGCCGCTGGAGCCGTGGGAGGCGGACATCCTCGCGATCCTCCGCGACGAGGCCCACTACTTCGCGCCCCAGGGCCAGACGAAGATCATGAACGAGGGGTGGGCCAGCTACTGGCACTCCACCATCATGACGCGCCGGGCCCTCAAGGACGACGAAATCATCGACTACGCGGACCACCACTCCGGCACCATGGGGACCCGCCCTGGCGCCATCAACCCGTACAAGCTGGGCATCGAGCTGTGGCGGGACATTGAAGAGCGGTGGAACAAGGGCCGCTTCGGCAAGGAGTGGGACGAGTGCGACGATTTGCGCGCGCGCCGCTCCTGGGACAAGAAGCTGGGCGCCGGCCGCGAGAAAATCTTCGAGGTCCGCAAGCACTACAACGACATCACCTTCATCGACACGTTCCTGACGCCCGAGTTCGCGATGGAGCAGAAGCTCTTCGTGTACGGCTTCAACGACAAGCGCAACTCGTGGGAGATTCTGGACCGCGAGTTCAAGAAGGTGAAGAACAAGCTCCTCCAGGGGCTCACCAACTTCGGCCAGCCCATCATCGAGGTGGTGGACGGCAACTTCGAGAACCGCAGCGAGCTCCTGCTGGCGCACCGCCACGACGGGCAGGACCTCAAGGGCGACTACGCGCGCGAGACGCTGCGCAACCTCCAGTCGCTCTGGCGCCGGCCCGTCAACATCCTCACGCGGTACGACAACAAGGGCGCCATGCTGCGCTTCGACGGGCAGACCCACTCCGAGCGGAAGGTGGAGCTCTGAGTCGCCGCCCTGCCCTGGCGGCGCCCAAGCAGCCAGGCAGCCAGGCCTAGGAAATTTCCCGGCCCTCCGCTGGGCGAGCGCCAGGGTGTCCACTACACTCGGCCGCCGCCCCATGAGAATCGCTCCCCTGCTCTGCCTGGCCGCCGCGCTGCTGGCTTCGACGTCCGAAGCCGCCGTCCGTTACGTCATCAAGAACCGCCGTATCGAGCCGCGCCAGACGCTCGCGCAGGCGCTGCACGACGCGAAGCTCCCGGACGCGCAGGTGGCCGCCGTCATCTCCGCGCTGGAGGGTGTGTTCGACTTCCGCAAGTCGCGCGTGGGGGACCAGCTGCGGCTCGTCATGCGCGACGGGGAGCTGGACTTCTTCGACTACCGCCAGAGCATGGTGGACGAGTGGCAGGTCCGCCGCGACGGCGAGAAGTACGTGGGCAGCAAGCGCGCCATCGAGGTGGAGAAGCAGGTCGCCGTGGTGGCGCTGGAAATCCAGTCGTCGCTGTACGAGGCGGCGGTGGACGCCGGCGAGGACCCGGCCATCGGCATGGTGCTGGCGGACGTGTTCGCCTGGGACATCGACTTCTACCGGGACGTGCGCAAGGGCGACACGGCGCGCGCGCTGGTGGAGAAGTTCGTCTCCAAGGGCCGCCTGCTGCGCTACGGCGACGTGCTGGCGGCGACGTACGCGGGCGGCCTGGTGGGCGACAAGAAGGTGTACCGCTACGTGCTCCCGGACGGGCAGCCCAACTACTTCAACGAGGAGGGCGCCAGCGCGAAGAAGACCTTCCTCAAGACGCCCCTGAAGTACGCCAACGTCACCAGCCGCTTCGGCTCGCGCTTCCACCCGGTGCTCAAGTACCTCAAGGCCCACAACGGCGTGGACTACGGCACCCCCATCGGCACCCCGGTGTGGGCGGTGGCGGACGGCACGGTGACGCAGGCGGGCTACGCGGGCGCGGCGGGCAACATGGTGGTCATCCGCCACGCCAACGGCTTCGAGACGCAGTACATGCACCTGTCGCGCTTCGGTGAGGGCGTCCGCGCGGGCGCCCGCGTGCGGCAGAAGCAGATCATCGCGTACTCCGGCAACACCGGCCGCTCCACCGGGCCGCACCTGCACTTCGGCCTCAAGCGCAACGGCCGGTACACCAACCCGCTCAACCAGCAGTACCCCCGCGCGGACCCGCTGCCCAAGGAGCTGCTGCCGGACTTCCTCGCCAAGGCGCAGGCGCTCACGGGGCAGTTGGAGGCCGTGTCCATGGCCGCCGTCGCCGGGCAGGCCGCGGCCATGCCGTGACGCGGGCCTACTCCCAGGTGATGACGTAGTCAGCGCCCGTCACGCCGCGGGGCGTGCCCACCACGCGGCTCTTGCAGCCGACGACGCTCAGCGCCTCCTGCAAGACGCCCTCGTGGTACTGCACCGGCTGCATGTCCCCGTGGAAGACCAGGCGCACCTGCTTGTCTCCCAGCATGGCGAATTCGCGCCGGCCGTAGTTCACCAGCGTCGAGTACGCGGTGGGCGCGTGGGAGAGGAGCCGCTTGGGGTCGCCCTTGCCGATGAGCCGGTTGAGCGTCTGCCCCACCGTGGACTGGAAGAAGTGCGTGACGGCCGCCGCGCCGCAGGCCCGCACCGCTTCCTCCATGGAGCCGTAGACGGGCGTGAGCGCCTCCGACGTCGCGTACAAGAGGCGCAGGGCGTCCACGGCCGGATAGGAGAAGAAGTCCACCGGGGAGCGCTTGAAGAAGGGCTCACGCAGGCGCGTGGCCGCGTCCGCGCCCAGCTTCTTCTCCGTCAGGTTGAACACCGCGTTGAAGACGAGCCCGCGCACCGTGTCTTCGGGACGGATGATGGCCAGCCGTTGTTCGAGGTCGTTCTTCGGAAAACCCATGGCGGATTGATTTCTACATCAATCCGTCTCCGGGTTGGCGCGCCATCCACCGGCAGGCAGTCCGCCGCCCTTCCAGGTGAGCTGTCCCAGGGGGCAAAGCCGCGCTTTACCGGTGCGATGCGAGACACGGCTGCGCTAGCCTGACGCACCTTCGCGTACCCGGGAAAGCCTGGGGCCCGCGAACCCCTGAACCCGCAGCATCTACGTCCAGAGATACCCAGCGACATGGCCCCTCCTGCCTCCGCCTCCCAGC
>NZ_JAAIYB010000403.1 GCF_010894475.1 Myxococcus vastator | reverse complement strand
GCCCATCCCCGAGCGGGTCCGCCGGCTGAGGGAGCTGAGCGCCCGCCTGGGAGCCCGCCCCGGTGGGCGCGGCGGCTGGGAGTACGCGTACTGAGGTGACGGACGGCGCTCCGGACGCCCGCCGGTCCGCTGGCCGAGGCGACGCAGGGAGTGAACCGAAGCACGTCCCGCAGTGGACCCTTGACGCCCCGGGGGCGGACGGTAGGCTGCCCCGCTTTTTGCATTTCCCCGTGGAGGTCGTTCCCGTGCTGGTCCTGGTCCTCGCCCTTGCTGTCGGGCTCGCCATCTCGCTCTATTTCAATCTCTTCGCCGGCCCCAAGCACGCCGCGCTTCCCTCTTCGTCCTCTTCGGCGCCCCGCGCCGAGCTGGTGACGGACACCCAGGCGCGTGCCAAGGCCGAGGCGGAGCTGCAGCGCAAGCAGAAGGAGCTGGACGAGCAGCGCACTCAACTTCAGGACTTGAAGGAGCAGCTGAAGCAGAGCAAGCGCAAGCTCTACGAGCAGAAGGAGTCCGACAAGGGCGCGCAGGACCTGGCCAAGGCGCGCGCCGAGGTGGAGCGCAACGCCTCCGCGCAGCTCGAGCGGACCCGCGAGGAGCTGTCCCACGCGCTGGTGGAGAACCAGCGGCTGAAGGCGGAGATGGAATCCAAGGGCCGCCGCCCGCAGCCCGCGCCGGCCGCGCCCGCGCCCGCCGCGCAGGTCGCCGCCCCCGCCCAGGAGGGCGAGGCCGTCATCGCCGCGGTGGTGCCGGTGGTGCCCTCCACGACGGAGCCGGCGGCGCAGGAGCGTGGCCAGCGCCGCTACCGCGAGCTGAATGACGCCGACCGCGAGAAGATGGAGCGGCTGGAGCAGGCGGCGAACAAGGACCGCAGCCGCGCGGCGGAGCTGGAGAAGGAGCTGCGCCGGGTGAAGGGCCGCAACGAGACGCAGCAGCGCGTCTATGCCGCCACCAAGCACGACCTGGACCTGAGCCGCGACAAGTACAAGGCCCTGGAGAAGCGCCTCAACCGCACGCTCCTGGAGCGCGACCTGATTCGCCGGGCCATCAAGGACCTGGAGAAGAAGACGGGCATGCTCGCCGACCGCACGGAGCTGACGCCCGAGGAGGTCGCCGCCAGCGACCAGCGCACCGAGGAGACCTCACGCGTGCGCGCCGAGAGCGAGGCCCAGGCCACCCCCAAGGCGGAGGCCCCGGCCGACACCGAGCAGCAGGCGCCCGAGAGCGCTCCGGCCGACACGGAGTCCAAGCCCGCGCAGGCCTGACGCACCCGCCCACACACGGGCACCTTGAAGGGCTCGGCATCCTGGAGGACCTCCAGGGCCGGGCCCTTCGTCATTTCCACATCAGGTGTCGGACGAGCCGCAGCCGCCCTCGAGCGGCACCGGCCCCCGGGCCTGGATGAGGCCCGTCAGGAGCTTGTCCATGAGCCGCTTGAGCTCCGCCATCTCCGGCGGCGTGAGGTAGCGGAGCAGCTCCTCGTCCGTCCACAGGAGCGCGTCGCTCAGCAGGTTCAGCTCGGCATGGCCGGCCGGGGACAGCTCCAGGCGCGCACACCGGCGATCCTCCGCGGTGCTCCGCTTCACCAGGCCGTCCTCCTCCAGGCGCGCGACGAGCCGGCTCACCGCGGGTGCGTCCACGAGCAACCGCTCCGCGATGGCGGACTGGCTGCGCACCCCGTCGGCGACGGATTTCAGCGCCAGCAACTGCATGAAGGGCCTACTGGTCTGCTCGCCCAGCCGCTCGGTGAGGAGGCGGCGGATGGCGCGCCGCAGCGAGGCCATTTGCTCCGGGACAGTCATCTCCCCCAAAGATGGTTGCAGACTACAACCATTGTCAATTACATCGACGCGACGCGTTTGGTCACAACGGGGGGAAGTTTTCAGCCCACACACAGTTCCCTCATTTCCTCCTCCTGGTATGGCCTCCCCTTCCGTCATTCTCCTGGCGCTCGTCGCGGCGTCGACGCTGACCGAGCCGTCATCGTCCATTCCCGCGCCCGTCCCCTTCCAGCCGAAGGTGGAGGACGCGATGCTCACCCCCGTTGCCCCCGCGCAGCGGCAGGTAACGACCTGGGACGAGGCGCTCGCGCTCGTCCGGGAGCGCTCCACCGACCTCCGCGGCGCCGAAGCCGGCGTGGAGCGCGCCGCGGGCCGCTCCCGTCAGGCCCTGGCCGCGCTGCTCCCCAATGCGCGGCTGTCGTCCAGTGTCGGTGTGGACCTCCTCAACCCCGACCTCCCCGTGGGCGCGGGTGGTACGCCGCTGGTGGGCATTGGCGGCGGCGACAGCGGCGGGCCCTCCACGCCGCTGGTCACCGCCACGGCGAACGTGACGCAGTCCCTGGTGGACGTCAGCGCCTGGCGCGGACGTGCCTCGGCCGTGGCCGCCGAGGAGAGCGCGGCGGCGACGCTCGGGGAGACGCGGCGGCTGCTCACGCGGAGGCTGGCCCAGGTGCTGGTGTCCACGGTGGCGGCGGAGCGGGCGGCGGAGATCAACCGCGTGGGCCTGCGGCAGGCCCTGGAGCGCTTCGCGCTCGCGCAGCGCACCTATGAGCTGGGCGCGGGCAACCAGTTGGACGTGGTGCGCGTGGAGCAGGACGTGGCGGTGGCGCGCGGCGCCCTCGTCGCGGGAGACGAGCAGCTGCGGCGCAGCCGTGAGGCCCTGGGTCTGGCGGTGGGCTTCGGCGACGCCGTGGGCGTCAGCCGGGACTTCCACCTCCAGGGACTGGTGAACGAGACGCAGCGGGCCTGCGCGCCCTTGAAGGACATGAACGAGCGGACGGACCTCGTGGCCTCGCGCGCGCAGTTGGAGTCCGCGCGCGACAGCCGTCAGCAGGCCACCGCCGGCTACCTGCCCACGCTGGGCCTGTCGAGCACCGCCATTGGCCTCACCACGGACCCCGGCTTCGGCCGCGTGGCCATCTGGAGCGTGTCCGCGGTGCTCTCCGTTCCCATCTGGGAAGGCGGCCTGCGCGGCGGCTTGATTCGCGAGCGCGAGGGCCTGGAGCGCCAGGCGGCGCAGACGCTGGAGAGCACCCGCCGCGACGTGTCGATTGAGGTGGCCCAGGCCCGGCGCGCCGTGGAGGTGGCCGAGGCCCTGGTGGCGACGGCGGTGGCGTCCCGCGACCTCGCGGACCGGACCGACCGCCTCACCCGCCGTTCTTTTGAAGTGGGCCGCGGCAGCAGCCTGGAGCTGGTGCAGAGCGGAGCGGCCCTGCGCCAGGCGGAGCTGACCCTGGTGCTGCGTGAATTCGAGCTCGTCCAGGCGCGCCTGGACGCATTCCTGACGGAGGCGCGGTGCGACTGGTGAATCCGATGAAGGCGATGTGGGGTGTCACCCTGCTGGCGGTGGTGGCGGGCTGTTCGGGACAGAAGGCCGCCCCGCCGGCCCCTCCGCCCCGCGAGGTGGAGGTCCTGACGCTCACCCCGCGCGAGGTGCGCGAGACGGGGGAGTACCTGGGCTCGCTGATGTCGCGGCAGAGCGTCAGCGTGCTGCCCCAGGTCGCGGGCTACGTGCGCAAGATTCACGTGCGTCCCGGTGAGAAGGTGGAGGCCGGCGCGGCGCTCATCGAGGTGGACTCGCGCGAGGGCACCGCCGCGCTCGACAGCGCGCAGGCGCAGCTCAGCTCCACCCAGGTGAGCCTGGAGCTGGCGCGCCGCACGCTGGAGCGCACCGAGGCGCTCTACAAGGAAGGGCTCGCGAGCGCGCAGGAGCTGGAGCAGGGCCGCGCGCAGGTGGAGGCCGCCCAGGCCGCGTCGCGCTCGTCCGCCGCCCAGGTGACGCAGCGCCAGGTGCAGCTCCAGTACCACCTGGTGCGCGCGCCCTTCGCCGGTACGGTGGGCGACGTGCTGGTGCGGCTGGGTGACTACGTGGGCATGACGACGCCGCTCACCAGCGTGGCGCAGGCGGACGTGCTCGAGGTGAGCGTGTCGGTGCCGTCGACGCGCGCCCGGTCCATGAAGCCCGACACCACGCTCGAAATCCTCGACGGGACGGGCAAGGTGCTGCTCACCAGCAGCGTCTTCTACATCGCGCCCCAGGCGGACCCGCGCACCCAGCTGGTGGAGGTGAAGGCCGCCTTCCGCAACACCGTGGGCCTGCGGCCCAGCGAGCTGGTGCGCGCGCGGCTCGTGTACTCGGCCCGGGATGCGCTGCAGATTCCCGCGCTCGCCATCGTCCGGCAGAGCGGCCAGCCCTTCGCGTTGGTGGTCCTGGCGAAGGACGGGAAGACGGTGGTGGAGCGCCGCCCCATTACCCTCGGCGCGCTGGGCGAGATGGCCTACGTGGTGGAGCGCGGGCTCCAGTCGGGCGACCAGGTCGCCGTGTCCTCGCTGCAGGCGCTGCGGGATGGCATGGCGGTGAAACCCAAGCAGGCCAACGCGCCCACTGGCAGCGGCCCCCCCCGGGCCTCTGGCACGGGTGGCGGCACTGTCGGCGGGAGCCGCTGAACGAAGGGCCGGATACAGCACCATGTTCGTCGACTTCTTCATCCGTAGGCCCGTCTTCGCCATCGTCTGCTCCATCCTGCTGACGCTGGTGGGCTTGATTGCCATCCCCACGCTGCCCATCTCCCAGTACCCGGACCTGGCGCCGCCACAAGTCACCGTGACGAGCACCTACGTGGGCGCGAGCGCCGAGGTGGTGGAGAGCGCCGTCACCATCCCGCTGGAGCAGGAGCTCAACGGCGTGGAGGGCATGCGCTACATCACCTCCACCAGCGGCAACGACGGCACCAGTCAAATCACCATCACCTTCGATGCCGCGCGCGACATCGAGGTGGCCGCCGTGGACGTGCAGAACCGCGTCAGCCGCGCCTCGGCGCGCCTGCCCTCGCAGGTGAACCAGACGGGCATCGTCGTCAACAAGGCCTCCAACCAGATGCTCCTGACGGTGGGCCTGTTCAGTCCGGACAACCGCTACGACGCCAAGTTCCTCAGCAACTACGCCGATGTGAGCCTGAAGGACGCCATCAAGCGCGTGCCCGGCGTGGGTGACGTGCGCATCTTCGGCGAGCGCAAGTTCTCCATGCGCCTGTGGCTGGACCCCACGGAGCTGGCGCGCCGCAAGCTGACGCCCCAGGACGTGACGCGCGCGCTCCAGGAGCAGAACCTCCAGGTGGCCGCGGGCCAGGTCGGCCAGCCTCCGTCCACTGACGACCAGCCCTACCAGATAGCGGTGCGCGCCCGAGGCCGGCTGGTGGAGCCGGCGGAGTTCGGCGACATCGTCCTGATGCGGGCCACGGACGGCACCAGCGTCCGGGTGAAGGACGTGGGCCGCGTGGAGCTGGGCGCGGAGAACTACAACACCGTGCTGCGCTTCAACGGCAAGACGGGCGTGGGCCTGGGCATCTTCCAGCTCCCCACCGCCAACGCGCTGGACGTGCGCGACGGCGTGTACGCGGAGCTCGAGCGCCTGGCGAAGCAGTTCCCGCCGGGCATGCAGTTCCAGACGGGCACCGACACCACCCTGGCCGTCCGCGCCTCCATCAACGAGGTCGTCAAGACGCTGGCGGAGGCCATCGTCCTGGTCATCCTCGTCATCTTCCTGTTCCTGCACGGCTGGCGCAGCGTGCTCATCACCGCCTTCACCCTCCCCGTCTCGCTGATTGGCACCTTCGCCTTCGTCTACCTGATGGGCTTCTCCATCAACACCCTCACCCTCTTCGGCCTCACGCTGGCCACGGGCCTGGTGGTGGACGACGCCATCGTCGTCATCGAGAACATCGAGCGGTTGATGGTGGAGCGGCGCCTGTCGCCCATGCAGGCCGCGCGCGAGGGCATGAAGGAGGTGGCCGGCGCCGTCATCGCCATCTCCATCGTCCTGGTGGCGGTGTTCGTCCCGGTGGCGCTCTTCCCGGGCACCACGGGCGCCATCTACCGTCAGTTCGCGCTGACCATCGCCGCGTCCATGGTCCTCTCCGCCTTCTGCGCCCTCACGCTCACCCCCGCGCTCAGCGCGCGGATGATGAAGCACCACGAGGGCGAGAAGTGGGTCTTCTTCCGCTGGGTGGACAAGGTGCTGGACGGGACGAAGGCCCTCTACGGCCGGGGCCTGCGCAGGATGCTGAAGTATCCGGCCCTGATTCTGCTCGCCTTCCTGGTGTGCATCGGCGGCACGGTGCTGCTGTTCCGCGTCGCGCCCACGGGCTTCATCCCCGACGAGGACCAGGGCTACATCATCATCTCCATCCAGGGCCCCGAGGGCATGTCGCTCGCCCAGACGGAGAAGGTGCTGGCCGAAGCGGAGGCGATCCTGCAGGCGCAGCCCGAGGTGCGCGCCATGTTCGCCATTGGAGGCTTCTCCATGCAGGGCAGCGGCCCCAACATGGCCACCATCTTCTCGTCGCTGGCCCCCTGGGAGGAGCGCGCGGGCAAGGAGCAGTCGGTGGCCGCGCTGGTGGAGCGGCTGCGTGCCCCGCTGAGCGGCATCGGCGGAGCGCGCGTGCTGCCCTTCCAGCCGCCCGCCATCCGCGGCGTCGGCAGCGTGGGCGGCTTCCAGTACATCGTCGAGGACATCGACGGCACCAAGTCGCTGGATGACCTGGCCGCGGCCGCCCAGATGCTGGTGGCCAAGGGGAATGAAGACGCGCGGCTGCGCGGCGTCTTCACCTCCTTCAACGCGGACACGCCGCTGCTCGACGTGGAGGTGGACCGGCAGAAGGCGAAGGCGCTCGGCGTGCCGATTGAGCAGGTGTTCGGCACCATGCAAGTCTATATGGGCAGCCAGTACGTCAACGACTTCAACTACGCCAACCGCACGTACCGCGTGTACGTGCAGGCGGAGCAGCAGTTCCGCGACAGCCCGTCGGACATCGGCGCCTTCTACGTGCGCAGCGACACCGGGGACATGATTCCGCTGGAGTCGCTGGTGAAGGTGGAGCCCACCGTGTCCGCCCAGGTCATCCGCCACTACAACCTGTTCCGCGCGGCGGAGGTCAATGGGCAGCCGTCGCCGGGCGTGTCCTCCGGTCAGGCGATTGAAGCCATGGAGGCGCTGGCCGCGCAGCACCTGCCCCAGGGCATGAGCGCGGAGTGGACGGGCATCAGCCTGGAGCAGAAGGAGAGCGGCGGGCAGACGGCCATCATCTTCGCGCTGGGCCTGCTCTTCGTCTTCCTGGTGCTCGCGGCGCAGTACGAGAGCTTCAGCCTGCCGCTGGTCATCATCTTCTCCGTGCCGCTGGCCATCATGGGCGCGCTGGGGTTGCAGCTGGCGCGTGGGTTCGCCAACGACGTGTTCTGCCAGGTGGGACTGGTGATGCTGGTGGGCCTGGCCAGCAAGAACGCCATCCTCATCGTGGAGTTCGCCGAGCAGCTCCGGGAGAGAGGGAAGAGCGCCATCGACGCGGTGGTGGAGGCGGCGGAGGTCCGCCTGCGCCCCATCCTGATGACGTCCTTCGCCTTCCTCCTGGGCGTGGTGCCGCTGATGACGGCCTCCGGCGCCGGCGCGGCGTCCCGCAACTCGCTGGGGACGGCGGTGTTCGGCGGCATGCTGGTGTCCACGGTGGTGAACTTCGTGTTCATCCCCGGGCTCTACGTGCTGATGCAGAAGCTTCGCGGCGAGGCGAAGCGGTCCGCCGGTGAGGACGAAGCAGTGCCCACGCCCGCCGCGTCCCACTGAGGCCCGCGACACGCCTGAACGGACCACGGCCCGGCTCCTCTCATGAGGGGCCGGGCCTTGTGCTGTCTGGGCTGCAATGAGTCGCTGGGGTACGCTGAAACCCACTGGAGGTAGCCCCTCCCCCTC
>NZ_JAAIYB010000402.1 GCF_010894475.1 Myxococcus vastator | reverse complement strand
GGACCACTGTTCCCGTGGCCCCCCTGCCTGTGTCCGGCGCGCCCGCGAGCCCCAACGCTCCGGCCCCGGAGCCGCAGGCCCAGCCCCAGGCCACAGCGCCCGCGGCCTCCGCCAACACCCGCGCCGAGGATGAAGCGCGCGAGCGCATCGCCTCCCTGGAGCGCGAGGCCAAGGCCCTCAGCGTCTCGGAGCCCCAAGCGGCGGCGCTGCTCTTCCACGAGGTGGGCCTGCTCTGGGAGGAGCCGCTCAAGAATCCGCGCAACGCCGCGGTGGCGTTCCAGAACGCGTACAAGCTGGCGCCGCGCTACCTCGTCAACATCCGCGCGGCCCGCCGGCTCTTCGCGGACGTGGGCAACTGGCAGATGGTGCTCCAGTTGATGGACGCGGAGCTGGCGGCCACCGACGACGCGCGCCACCAGGCCGCGCTGCTCTTCGAGAAGGGCATCATCCTCCAGGAGCGCCTGTCGCGGGACGAGGAGTCCGCCGCGTGCCTGAAGCAGTGCCTGGAGCGCCGGCCCACGGACGTCGTCGTCCTCACCCAGCTCGAGTCCGTCTACGCCATGCGCAATGACGTGCCCGCGCTGGTGGAGGTGTATCGGCTGATCGCCGCCACCGTGCAGCAGCCATCGCTGCGCGCGCACTACCTCACCGCCGCGGGCCTGCTGCTGGAAGAGCGGCTGAAGCAGAAGGAGAACGCCGCGGCCCTGTTCCGTGAGGCCTTCGCGCTGGACCGGTCGGACCTCCTGCTCCTGGCGGCCATGAAGCGCCTGGCCGAGCGCGAGGGCCGCGTGGATGAGCTGCTCGCCGCGCTGGGGGCGGAGGCCGCCGCGCTGGGCGCGCAGGCGGCGCCCGCGTACCTGCAGATCGCCAAGGTCTACGAGCGCAACAACCGCAGGGACGACGCGCTGGCCGCGCTGCTCGCCGCGCGACAGGTGTCCCCCAACGAGCCGCTGGTGCTGAGCGAGCTGGCTGGCATCTACGAGACGCAGGGCCGCTTCGAGGAGCTGGCGGACGTGCTGCTGGCGCGCGTGGGCTCGCTCAACGACGAGAGCGAGCTGGTGGCCACCAACCTGCGGCTGGCCGCGCTGTACGAGGAGGACCTCAAGCGCGAGTCGGACGCGGCGGCCCGGTATCAGGCCATTGTCGCCCGCATCCCCGGCCACGCGGCGGCGCTGGCGGGCCTGGGCAAGCTGTACTACCGCATGCAGGACTGGGAGCGGCTGGTCGCCGTCTTCGACGCGGAGGTCGCCGCCGCCGAGGACGCGAAGCAGAAGGCCGCGCGCATGTACAAGGCGGCCGAAATCCTGGAGGAGCGGCTGGGACGGCAGGAGGACGCCATCTCCCGCTACAACACCTGCCTCCAACTGCAGCCGGGCTACCTCCCCGCGCAGAAGGCCCTCACGCGCCTCTACGAGCGCCAGGGCCGCTTCGCGGAGCTGGTGGCCATGTACGAGCAGGACCTGCTCCAGACGAGCGACAGGGATCAGCTCATCACCACGCTGAACAAGATGGCGGTGGTGTACGAGGACCGGCTGGGCGACCTGGACCACGCCATCGAGTGCATGAAGCGCATCCTCGACCTGGCGTCGGACCACCTGCCCACCATCAGAAACCTCGCGCGGCTCCATGAGCGGGCCAGCCGCTTCCGCGAGCTGCTGGAGACGCATGACCTGGAGGCGTCGCTCGCGGGCGACACCAAGCAGGTGCTGTCGCTGCTGCACCGCAACGCGGAGATTCTGGACGAGCACCTCAAGGACCGCGCGGGCGCCATCGCCGCGTATGAGCGCGTGCTGGCCCTGTCCCCGTCCTACCTCCCCGCGCTCAAGGCGCTGGGCCGCCTGTACGCGCAGGATGGCCGGTGGGAGAAGCTGGTGGACATGTACCGGGCGGAGTCGGAGAGCTCCGCGTCCACCGAGCAGGCCGCCGCGCTCATCTACAAGATTGGCGAGCTGTACGAGCAGCGGCTGAACCAGGACAACGAGGCCATCGCCTCGTACAACGAGGCGCTGATGCTGGCGCCCAGCTACTTCCCGGCGCTGCGCGCGCTGGCCCGCATCTACCGCGCGCAGGCCGCGTGGGAGAGCCTGGTGGAGGTGCTGCGCGCGGAGGCCGCCAACCGCACCGACCCGCTGGAGCGCGCCAACGCCCTCTACCAGGCGGCGGCCATCTGGGAGGAGCAGTTGCTGCGGCCCGAGCTGGCCATCGACACGTACCAGGAGGTGCTGCGCCTGACGCCGGCCCACGCCGCCACGCTGCGCGCGCTGGAGCGGCTGTACCTGGCGCAGGACAACGTGAAGGAGCTGGTCGGCATCCTGGACCGCGAGACGCAGGTGGGCAGCACGTCCGTGGCCAAGGTGACGGCGTACCTGAAGCTGGCGCGGCTGTACCTGGACCGCTTCCAGGAGCCCTCGCGCGCGTCGCAGTGCTGCGAGGCCGTGCTGGCGCTGGACGCCGGCAACCTCACCGCCCTCACGCTGCTGGAGCGCATCCGCGCCTCGGACCGGCCGCGCCGCGCCGAGCTGCGCCAGCGCATCGCCGACCGGGTGACGGACCCGCGGCTGGCCACGGCCCTGCGGCTGTCCGCCGCCGTGGACCTGGACCGCAGCCCCGCCGAGGGCACGCTGGAGGCCTACAAGCGCGCGTTCGAGGCCGACCCGGGCGACGCGCGGCTGGCCTTCCTGCTGGAGCGCGGCCTGCGACAGGCGGGTGACGCCGCGGGGCTGGCGCGCATGTACACCATGCGGCTGGCGTCCGCACAGGACGCCGAAGAGGCCCTGGAGATGCTGCTGCGCACCGCCGAGCTGGCGGACACGCGCTTCAACGATTTGGAGCGGGCGGCGGCGCTCTACCGGCAGGCGCTGGAGCTCCAGCCGCAGTGCCTGCCCGCGCTGCAGGGGGCTCGCCGCGTGGCCTTGAAGCGGGGCGACTTCGCGGGCGCCCGCGCCGCGCTGGAGGCCGAGGCCCGGGTGTCGCGCGATCCGCGTGGCGCCATCGAGGCGTTCATCGGCGCGGCGAAGCTGGCCACCAGCCGGTTGAATGACCCGGACGGCGCCACGGCCCTGTACCGGCAGGCGCTGGAGAAGGATCCGCTGCACGCGGGCGCGCAGGCGGGCCTGGAGGAGCTGCTGGCGCAGCGCGGTGGCTCCGCGGACCTGGCGGCCCTGCAGGAGCGGCGCGCCGAGGCGAAGCTGGCGCAGCGGGACGGACTGGCGGCGGCCACGGCGTTCGTCAGCGCGGCGCGTCTGCACCACTCCGCGCTGAATGACCGCGCGCGGGCGCTGGACCTGCTGGAGAAGGCGCTGTCGGCGCGGCCGGGGCATCCGGAGGCGCTGGAGCTGCGTGGCACGCTGCTCCTGGAGGCGCAGCAGTACCCCGAGGCCGCGGCCATGCTGAGCCAGCGCGTGCAGCTCGGCGGCGACCCTCGCGTCCTGGCGCAGTTCCACATGACGCTGGGGAACCTGTACGCGGCGCACCTCAACGACGCGAGCCGCGCCGCGGCGCACTACCAGACGGTGCTGGCCACCCTGCCCCGTCACCTGGAGGCGCTGGAGCGGCTGGCCGGGCTCCACACCCAGGCGCGCAACTGGACGGGCGCGGTGGACTGCCTGCACAAGCTGCTCCAGCAGGAGCTGCCGCCGGAGCCGCGGGCCCGCTTCACGCTGGAGCTGGCGCGCACGTATGACGAAGGGCTGGGCGACGCGGGCGCGGCCACCCCGCTCTACCGCCGCGCGCTGGAGCTGTCCCCGGGCAACCCCACCCTGGTGGACCGGCTGGTGGTCCTCTACGAGCGTGCTCGCAACCTGCCGGAGCTGGCGCAGCTCCTGGAGGCCCAGGCCGCGGGCCAGCTCGCCGTGGAGCCCAAGCGCGCCGCGACGCTGCGGATGCGGGCCGCGGACCTGTACGCGGGGCCGCTGTCCGAGCCCGCTCGCGCCACCGCGCTGTACCGGCAGGTGGTGGAGGGGGATGGCACGAACCTCCAGGCCCGGGCGGTGCTCGCGGAGCTGTACGCGCGGGACTCGTCATCGGTGTCGATGGCCATCGAGGAGCACCGGCAGATTCTCCGGCAGGACCCGACGCGCGTGGACAGCCTGCATGCGCTGTTCAAGCTCTGGGAGGGCCTGAAGCAGCTCGACAAGGCGTTCTGCGCGTCGGCGGCGCTGCACTTCCTGCGCTCCGCCAACGAGGTGGAGCTGGCCTTCTACATGGAGGCCCGCACGCGGCTGGCGCAGGAGGCGCGCGAGGGGCTGACGCAGACGGACGTGGACACGGTGCTGATGCACCCGGGGGCCCGGGGCCCGCTGCTCGACGTGCTGCGCGCGATGGGCGAGCACCTGGAGAAGGTGTACCCGCCCAACTTCGACATCGTGGGCGTCAACCCGAAGGCGGACCGGCTCAAGCCGGACTCGGCCGTGTACAAGGCCATCCGCGCCGTGGCGCAGGTGTTCGGCGTGGAGAGCTTCGAGGCCTACCAGGCGCGGCGCGGGCTGACGGTGCTGGAGACCACGGAGCCCATGTCGGTGTGCATTGGCCAGGACGTGGTGCGGCGCTTCAACGCGCGCGAGCAGAAGTTCCTCCTGGGCCGCGCGGCGCTGGGGTTGCTCAACAAGACGGCGGTGCTGGAGAAGCTGTCGCAGGGTGAGACGGCGGACCTCTTCGGCAGCGCCATCCGCCTGCACGCGCCGCAGTTCAGCGCGCTGGGCCGGCGCAACGACGAGTCGGTGAAGCAGCTCAAGCGGGCCTTCCCGCGCAAGGCGCTCAAGGCGCTGGAGCCTCCGGCGATGTCGCTGGGCGACGCGCAGAAGGTGGACCTGGCGCCCTGGCTGGAGGCCATTGACTACTCCGCGGACCGCGCGGGCCTGCTGATGTGCGGCGACGTGGCGGTGGGCCTGGGCATGGTGCTGCGCGAGGACCCGAACTTCGCGGGCGCCCGGCTGGATACGCCCGAGCCCATGATTCAGGCCGTGCGCGAAGTCGAGCGCCTGAGCACGATTCTGGCGTGGGCCTTCACGGACGACTTCTTCCGGCTGCGCCAGCGGCTGGGCCTGGGGCTGTAGGCGCCTTCAGGGCGCGGCGGGAGCCCTACTCCCGCCGCACCACCGCGCCTTCTGGCAGCCCGGTGATGATGCGCGTCAGGGCGTCATCCACGGGCCCGCGCTGGGCGGACTCCACCGTCACCTTCACCCGGTAGTCCTTGGCCGGGTCGAACTCCGGGTAGGAGCCGATGGCCACGTGCGGCATGTCAAGCGCCACCCGGTCCAGCACGGCGGCGATGTCGCTTTCGCCCAGCCGGAGGTAGAGGCTGCTCACCGCCACGGGCGACCCGCTCAGCCGCGCGAGCACCGTCTCCAACTGCATCCGGAACAACTGCGGCACGCCGGGCAGCAGGAAGACGTCCTCCACGGTGAGCACGGGGAACCAGGTGCTGGACTGGTGCAGCAGCACGGCGCCCTCCGGGGCATCCGCGAGCCGCAGGGCCTCCGGCGTCACCTGCCGCGCCTCGGTGGCGCGGGACATGATGAGGTCCAGCATCTCCTGCAGCCGCACCACCTTCCGTCCCATGGCCAGGGCCACCGCGCGCACGGTGACGTCGTCATGGGTGGGGCCAATGCCGCCGCTGGTGAAGACGTAGCGCGCCTTGCGCCGGGCCCGGGCCACGGCGTCCACGATGGCGTCCACGTCGTCGAGGACCGTCTCCACCGAGAGCAGGGGGATGCCCACCTCGCGCAGGCGTTGGATGAGGTGTGGCCCGTTCAGGTCCTGGACCTTCGCCGTCAGGACCTCATTGCCGATGATGACTGCCGCTGCGCCGGTCCGCTCCATAAGGGGCGATATGCTAGTCGAATCCAATGGGGGATGGTGCTGAGCCACACACCCGAGGGGAATTTCAATGCGCGTCCTCATCTCCACCTACGGCACCCGCGGTGATGTTCAACCCTTCGTCGCACTCGCCAAGGCCCTGATGGCCCATGGCCATGTCGTGGCGCTCTGCACGCCCACCGGATTCCGAGGCATGGTGGAGCGCCACGGCGTTCCGTACGCGCACATGGACAATGCGGTGCTGGAGCTGACGGAGGCGGTCCTTCGCGCCCCGACGCGCGCCGAGCAGCGGCGGCTCTTCAAGGGGTTCGGCGCCATCATCCGTGCGGGCCTGGAGGACGAGTGGCGAGCGGCGCAGGCGCTCCAGCCGGACGTGCTCGTGTACCACTCCAAGGCGCTGGGCAGTCACCACATCGCGGAGAAGCTCGGGGCCGCCGAGCTGCTGTCGATGCCGCTGCCGCTGACGCCGACGCGCGAATTTCCAGTGCCGATGATTCCAAGCTTTCGGCTCGGCGGTTGGCTCAACGCGCTGAGCTACCGGCTCATCACGTTGGCCAACGTGGTCTGGGCTGGCGCGACCAACGACTTCCGGGTGAAGACACTGGGCCTCGCGCCGCGCTCACGCTTCGCTGACCCGATGAAGAAGGCCGATGGCTCCGCGGTGCCGGCGCTGTACGCGTACAGCGAGCAGTTGCTGCCGCGCCCCGCGGACTGGCCTTCCCAGGTGCAGGTGACGGGCTGCTGGTTCCTCGACGAGACGGAGGGCTGGACGCCGCCCGCGGCGCTACAAGCGTTCCTGGAGGCAGGGCCGCCGCCCGTATACGTCGGCTTCGGCAGCATGGGCGCGGCGCACGCTGAAGCGCGTGGCGCCACCGTCTTGCAGGCCCTGTCATTGACCGGCGAGCGCGCGGTGCTGGCCACGGGCTGGGGAGGCTTGAAGACGGGCGCGCTGCCGCCGAACGTCTTCAGGCTGGAGGCCGCGCCGCATGACTGGCTGTTCCCTCGAATGAGCGCGGTGGTGCATCACGGAGGGGCCGGCTCCACGATGGCGGGCTTGCGCGCGGGCAGGCCCACTGTCATCTGCCCCTTCCTCGGCGACCAGCCGTTCTGGGGGCACATGGTCCAACGCGCGGGCGTCGGGCCACGGCCGGTGCCACAGAAGTCGCTCACCGCCGAACGTCTGGCGGAGGCCATCCGCACGGCACTCTCCCCAACGGTGCGGGCCCATGCGGCAGCGCTGGGCGAACGCATCCGAGCAGAGGACGGAACCGCGCGCGCCGTGCAGCTCATCGAGCAGGAGCACTCGAGGTGGAACCACCGCCAGGCGGACACGTGCCCTCCGGTGGCCTCGTCGGCGGTCAACCCGTACCGTGCTTGAACTCGGCTTCACTGTCCGTTAGCGTTCAATCCACGTATTACCAGGAGAGTGAAGTGCGCATCCGTGACGCCCAGGTCGAAGCACTGCGCGACGTCAGGGAGGCGAACTTCATTGAAGAGCTGGTGGTGCACCTGCGCACCCACTTTCCGGACGAGCTCAAGGACCTCTCCGGGGACTCGCTGCGACAGGAGCTCCGGAAGGGGCTGGCCCGCGCCCGCGGCTACGGGCTCGCCAGTGGCGAACTGCAGACGCGGTTCGTCGGGCTCGCGGCCCTCTTTGGCTGGGCCTTCGACCTGGACGAACCCTGGGTGGCGAAGGCCCTCTCCGACACGACCTTTGAACCCGATGAGCGGATGAACCGGGTCGAGACCCGCTTCCAGCGGCGGCTGGAGACGGCCGCGCGCAACGCGAAGGCACGCGCGGCGTTCGGCATTGAAGCGTAACGCGGCGGAGAGAACCCCCATGGCGCATGACATCGTCTTCAAGCCCTCGGCGGTCTTCGACCCGGAGCGGGCCTACTTCACCAACTGTGGCCCGAGAGAGCCCCCGCCC
>NZ_JAAIYB010000401.1 GCF_010894475.1 Myxococcus vastator | reverse complement strand
GCTGGGAGCGTGGCGGGGGGGCGTCCTCCGCATCGAAGCGGGCGCCGGTGCGGTCGCAGCCGGTCCACTGCACGCCGTCCACGATGGCGCCTCGGAAGTCCGCGTGGCGGAAGCTGCCGCCTGACACGTTGGCACCTGTCAGGTCGGCGCCGCGAAAGTCCGCCTCGTCCAGCCGCACGTCCACGAGTGACGCGCCTGTGAGGTCCGCGCCTCGCAGTTCCACGCCGACGCCTTCCGCGCCGTCGAGCACGGCTTCGCGGAGGATGGCGCGTGAGAACGAGGTCTCCGAGAGCCGGGCCTTGCGCAGGTCGGTTTGGGACAGGTCCGTGCCGCGCGCGGAGCTGTCCTCGAGGCGGGCCTCGGAGAGCCGCGCCCGTCGCAGGTCGGCGCCATCCAGCCGGCACTGCCGGAGCGTCGCGCCTTCCAGCACGGCTTCTTCAAGCACCGCGCGCTCCAGCGAACAAGCGGAGAGCCGGGCGCCGCGCAGGCTGGCGCCGTGGAGGCGGGCCTGGCTCAGGTCCAAGCTGTCTCCACGCAGGCCATCGAGTGGAGCGCCAGTGAGGTCCGCGCCGTGAAGCTGAAGGTCCCTTGCGCGAGCCTTCTTCTGGAGAAGGGCCTGGAGGATGTCTCGCGCGCTGGGGGTCATGCCTGTCTCCGGCTCATGAGTCCGAGCGCGAGGAGCTTCTCGTGGAGCCGGACGATGAGCGCCGCGGCGCCATCATCGCCAGGTGCCGCGGTGTCGAACGCTTCGACGAAGACGTTCGCGACTCCCCGCGCTTCTTCGGGCGTCAGCGAGGGGGGGACGAGTCGCTGGTCGACAGGGCGGCGCTCATACACGTCCTGGAGGCGCGCCGTCTCATGGGCCAACGCTTCAGCCAGGGGGACGGAGAGGGCGCTGGCGGCCTCTTGACCGGACGGGTACTTGGGGCGCCAGAAGGACCACTCGAACAGTGTTCCCTGGAGTCCTCCGAGGAGGTGCTCCCACTCATAACTCCGGACCTTGACGGGCCCTGGTAGCGCGGAGACGAGCCAGAGCGCGAACCGGTTTGCGAAGCTGCGCGTGAGTTCTTCGGCGGTCAGCTGCGGAGGGCTTCGGTGCATCAGCACCGGTTCGCCCTCGACCAGCTTCGGATTGAACGGCTGCATGACGTCGCTGCTCATCGCCGCATGCAGATCGAGAGGCGTGAGGGTGCCGTCGACATTGATTTCTCGCCCGCGGTGGCCCGTTGCCTTCGACAGCGTCCTTCTGGCGTCCGTCACGAGGGGGGTGGGGCCTTCGAACTGAAGGCGCGCACGCTGGTCCCGGTACTCGACCTCGAGCCAGACGAGGATGTCCTTCTTGAAGCGGGCGAACGGTGATGAGGGTGGGGTCGACAAGCGGTAGCGGAACATCACTCAATCTCCAGGTGTGCCACTGGGGGAGGATAGCGGAAGGCCGGCACGGGCCCGCGTCCGCTGAATGACCCCCAGGACGTAGAAGAAGTGCTCTGGATCCTGACGATAGAGTTCTGCCATGGCCTTGGGCTTGGTGAAGCGCTCGAGGCCCATCGTCACGACCTCGGTCGCGGGGCCGTCGTAGACCTTGCCGACGTACTTGTTGATGAACCCGCCTTCGTAGGCCTGTTCGTGGGGTCTGTAGCCCTGTTTCGGGGCGAGCACATCCAATGGTTGCGTCGCGATGGCTTGCCCGGGCTGGACGAGCCGCTGCGCGCGGGCTTCGACGAAGGCCTTGGAGGCCGCGGAGATCTCCGGGTCGACGTGCTCGATGCGGTGTGAGAGTTCGTGATGCACGAGCGTGGAGGTCGGAGCGTCGCCGAGGTTGATGTAGCGGCCGTCATGGGAATAGTACGCGCGCGTATCGTCCGCGGCTGCGCCCCGGGTCAGGACGAAGCCTTCCGGCGGCGCATTGCCCGTCATCCGGTAGTGCTCGGCGATATCCGCGCGAACCTCCGCCTCCGTCCGACCGGAGGCGCGGATGACCTGCATCCCCTCCGGTGTGATCGTCGGCGCATCCGAGAGCGCCGCGACATTCGAGGGCGCCTCTCCCAAGAGCATCGTGCGCAATTCACTCATGAGCTGCGCGGCCTTGGCCTCGTTCGCGGCGGAGCGCCGCTCGATGCTCGTGAGGAGCCAGTCCCGGTTGTTCTTGAGCCGGCTGTACTCTCGGGAGAGGTCCGCTTGGAGCGCCTCGATTCGCTCGATTTTGGCCTGGTTCGCCTTGTAGTTCTTCCGAAGCGGCCCGAGGTCGGTCTGCAGGACCGGATCGTTGGCGACCTCCTGCATTCGAGTATTGAGCTCCGTCAAGGCGGCGGTGTCGCCCGGATACACCTTGTGGACCAGCTCATCCAGTCGACTGCGCATCCCCTTGGAGAGGTTCTCCATGAAGTCGATGCCATTCTTGATGAACTCGAGATGGGGCGAGCTCGCGGAAGGGGTGTTGATGTCGCCAGACCAACCCACCGTCTGTCGTGCGCGTCCCTTCGGGTTGACTTCGATGTCATCGAAGGTGTCGGGGCCGCCTTGGGATTTCGGGCTCGTGGTGTTGGATGCGGCCGTCTGGCCGTCCAGGTCCGCGTCCGCGCGGGGATGGCGGTTGGGCGCTCCAGGGACCTCGGTGTCGGTCTCTGTCTTGGGCCGAAGTGGCGAACCGGTCTCCGGCTCGGCTTCGAGGCGAGGCGTCGCCGGGGTCTCCGCGTCCGCCTCAGGGCGAGGCGTCGTCGACGTCTCCGCGTCCGCTTCAGGGCGTATCGTCGCCGGCGTCTCCGCGTCCGCTTCAGGGCGAGGCGTCGTGCTGGCGTCGGGCTCAGCCTCGGGCCGAGGACTCGCTGTCGTCTCGCCCTCCGCTGTGGGCCGGGGCGCGATGGAATCGCGGAAGGCGCGGGCCCGTGAGCCGGGAACGACGCCCGCGCCGCGAGCCATCCACCGTTGCTGGACGCGCTTGATGCGAGGGACTTCGCCAAAGCCACCGGTGACGACGGACATGAGCACCGACATGCCCAGCGCCTGCCAGGAGAACTCACCGGTGATGAGCTGGGTGGCGACCTCCAGCACCGCGTCCGCGGCGATGTTGGCCACGAACTGAAGGGCCACGCTCTTGACGGCGTTCTGGATGAGGGCGCCCGCGCCCGCGCCGAACACGCCGCCAATCGCGCCCATCAGCGCGGCCCTGCCCACGCCCGCCATGAGGCGCTCGCCGGACGCCCAGTTGTTGATGACCTGGATGGTGGCCGACGTCGCCGCGCCGACGATGGCGCCACCCACGATGGTGCCGATGGTCGCGGCGGCGGCTCCGGCGCCCAGCGCGCTCGCCGCCGCGCCCACCGCGCCGATGACCGCGGGGCCCACGACCAGCGCCACCACGATGACGATGGCGATGATGAGCACCACCGCCAACACGCCCTTCCAGGCGGGCTGTTCCTTCGACGCCGCCTCTTGGGCCTGGACGGGAATGTCGCAGTCGAGCTGGGCCTTGGAGTCGCGGAGGCTCTGCTCCAGCGCGTCCGCGGAGTCCACGAGGGCGCTCTCGACATGCGTGAGGATCGCCGAGCAGGTCGTCTGGAAGCCGGTGGCGACGGTCTCCAGGCCGGAGGCCCCGTCCGAGGCCAACTGTTGGGTCTGGGTGGTGAACGCGTCGCGCTGCTGCCCGAAGGCCGTGGCCGCGCCCGCGGCCAGCGCGCCCATGGATTCCGTGAAGGACGCCACCAGGGCCGCCGTCGCCTCCTCGGAGGACTGGCCGAGCCGCAGCATGGCCTCCAGTCCCTGGTTCCCCACGCTGTCCACGCGCTCCAGGGCCCCGGCGGCGCCGAGCTCCACCTGGGAGACGAGGCCATCCAGCCCCCCTTCGAGCCCGCCCGTGGCTTGCTGGAGCATGCGCTCCAACCGCGCGCCTTCCGGAGCGGACTGCGTGGCGAACAGGTCGCGCACGCCCGTGAGCGCCTGCACCAGCGTGTCGATGGCGCCCGTCACGGCGTTCTGGATGGACGCCGCCGAGGCGAAGGCCGCCAGCTCGATGAGGACCTGTTGCAGGTAGCCCGTGTCATTCACGGACTGGCGCTGGTCGTGCTCGTGGCGGTCCAGCCGGGCCAGCTCGGCGATGAAGGCCGAGTCGACGGAGGCCATCATCGAGTCGCGCGTGGTCTCCGCCTGCGTCAGGGCTTGTGTCCGGCTGCTTTCAAGCGCGGCGACGAGCTGCTCGTGCTGCGTGTCGAGCGTCTCGCGGGCACTGCGGGCGGCGGCGATGACGCCGCAGCGGTCCCGCTGGCGCCCCTTCATCGCCTCGCCGGCCTGCTTCGTGGCCGTGTCCACCAGGCTCTTGCGGTAGCCCTTGGCCGTCTCGCGCGCGGCCTTCATCTGGGCTTCGGCGCGGCGGTCGGTGAGGTAGCCCGCGAAGAAGCTGTCCTTTTCGTTGATCTTGCAGCCTTCGTATTCCTCCGCGTACTCCTCGCCAAGCTGGACGCACTCATCGCCCACTGTCGGACCGAGCGCCTCGTGGGCGATGCGTGCCTGGGCGTAGAGGGAGTTGACGCTGTCCAGCGTGGTGGACTCCTGCTCGTCAACGAAAAGCACTCCGGAGTCGTAGACGGCCCGGAGCGACTCGAGCGCGCTGTCCGTCTCCGAGTGGATGGTGGAGACGGTGGTCGAATGCTCGGACAGGACTTGCTGCCGGGCGCCCTCGGCCTGGGCGGTGGCGGCGACGCGGGCCTGCTCCACGCTGGCGCTGATGGCCGCCTTCTGCTCCTCCATGGAGGTCGCGATCGCGCCCTTGTATGTCTCGGCGAGCGCACCGATGCGGGCTGGAACATCCTCCAGCGTCAGGAGAACCGCGTCCTCGATTCGATGGGCCGCGTGAAGGAAGAACGCGTCCGCGCGTGAGTTCGCGGCGACACGTCGCGCGTCGTCCTCCGAGGTTGCACTCGGCGCCGGGACGAACTGCACGCCGCCTCGGAGCGAAATGGCCCCGGCCCCGGCGTTGGCGAGCGAGGCGGACGCACGGCCATGCGCCTCCACGGCATCCCACCGTTGGACTTCGGTCGCGGCGATGGCTTCGTCCAGCGGCGCACGCGCGGCCTCATTCGCGGCGTCGTCGGTCGGGGCTCCGCCGCTGCCCGCAGAGGGCTCCGAGGACAGCGCGGCCGTGGCGTCCTCCGCGGGAGCCTCTTCCGCGGC
The DNA here is from genome assembly GCF_010894475.1 of Myxococcus vastator. Classification (GTDB taxonomy): domain Bacteria; phylum Myxococcota; class Myxococcia; order Myxococcales; family Myxococcaceae; genus Myxococcus; species Myxococcus vastator. The sequence continues at coordinate 2,624 of NZ_JAAIYB010000401.1, read as the reverse complement.
TTCGGGGGCGGAAGCGTTGCTGTCCAGCGTGGACTGCGCGGGCGCAGCGGCTTCCGTGGAGGAGGGCGCCTGCTCGGCGATGGCATCCTCGATGGGGCAGTTGTCCTGCTCCTCTGCATCGGGGCTGACGCTGGAGGCGGCTTCCTGCGACTCCGTGGATGCTGGCTCGGGAGGCTCTTGGTCGGGCTCCTCCTCCGGCTCTTCAATATCCTCCGTGTAGCAGGTTGCGCTCTGGGGGCCGCCGCCCGTGCAGGCCTGTGCGTCCTCGGTACCGCCCGGAGGCGCGGCCGCGTCGCTCGTGGGCGCTGGGGGACCGGAAGTCAGTGCATCCGTCGCGGGGCCCGCCGCGGCGCCAAGCGCGCTTCCCGCGGCCCCCGAGCCGCTGTCGGTGGCCTGTCCATCCTGGGCCGCGCGGGCCTCGGTCGATTCGCCGTTGGAGGTGCCACCGCCACCTCGCGGCCTGGGCATTCGGGAGGGAGCCGCGGGCGGCTCGAAGAGGCGGTGGACGTTGGCCGCGAGGAAGGGCTGGACGGGCGCTGCGTTCGGAGACGTCCCCGTCACTGGAGGGCCGGACGGGCCCACCGCGCGGTCGAGGATGGGCTCGGCGGTTTCGCCTCGGACCACGGCGTCGGCGGCGTCATCCGCCTGGCGCTCGTAGGGGTCTCCTGGGTGGCCGACGCCGTCATGGAGCTGTACGCCGGAGCGCTGCTGAACCGCGTGGGCCGCTTCGTGTGCCGCGAGTCTCAGGTCGGGTGGGCCGCGAAAGGCGATGCGATTGCCCATGGTGAAGGCATGGGCCCCCATCCGGTCGCTCGCGAGCGCGGCCTCACCTCCCACACGGGCTGTGACGTTCGACAGGTCATGGCGGCCAAAGGACTGCTGGAGCTGTACGAAGTGGGGAAGGGGCGCGCTGGCATCCTTCACGCCTGCATGGGCCTCGCGCCGGATGGCCGTGGGCCGTGACTCCACGGCGCCGCCGGCCGCCTGAGGCTGCACTGCCTCCTTCTCCCCGCACGCCGCGCACGGGCCGCCTCCGGACCCACACGCCGCGCACTCCGCCTGGACCGGAGGTCCGAGGGGAGACGCCACGCCACCTCGCATGTAACGCGGGACACCCGCTGCGGCGTTGGGGCGGGCGCGTGCGTCAGGGGCGCTCGCTCCGGGCCTCCCGCGCAGGAAGGCGGGGACGCCGGGGGCAGACCGCTCCGACGGCAAGCGCTCAGGACGTCTGGATGAATCCGAAGGCCGGGTCGACTCACTCCGGCGTACCGACTTTGACGTCGCTCGGCTCACGGATGCGCGCCCCCTGGTGATTCATACCAGAGGAGTTCATGGGTTCACTGTCAGTGTCAATGGACGGCACTGTGGTGAACTGAAGCCGACTGTGAGCGCCCGGTGGGGGAGGAGGTTTCGCTGGCGCGAATTCCCAACCGCGCTGCTCCATGCAGCAGGCCCTGTGACATCCCCGAGAGGGCACCGCCTTCGAGGCACACGACGGCCCGCCCTGGGGGCTCCAGCGGCGGGCCGTCGTCAGGTCAGCTCAGTAGTTCCAGGCCCGGTAGCTGCGGAAGCCGCAGCCGTTGGCCCCCAGGACGACGCCGCCGCCCTCCATCACCGGCGTGAAGGTCGGGTAGGCCGACGCGGTTGTGTCGACGCTCACGCAGCACGTTCCCGAGAACAGGCCCGTGGAGTTGGAGGTCTCGTGCGGATCGGGGTCGGTGGGGCTGTAGAGCCAGCCCTTCGCGTAGACGTAGAGCTCCTTCGAGTACGGCGAGAAGGGGCCGAACTCCGACCAGCCGCCCTGGGTGGTGACGGTGCCTCCGGCCATCTGGTAGCTGAACTGGACGCTGAAGCTGTAGTTCCCGCCGCACACGCTTCCGGAGGGCGAGCCCTCGGTGCCGGCCTGGGCAAAGCGGGGGAGCGAGTCCGGGGTCTGCTCCAGCACGCCCGTCGCTCGCGCCTCGGCGATGTTCGCCTCCAGGACGCGGATGTACCGGTCGCTCTCCTTCAGTTGACGGTCGAAGGCGGCCGGCGTGCCGCTCTTCTCTTGCGCCTGCGCCAGCAGCGCCCGCTGTCCACGGACGCGCTGGAGTTCGAACTCGGCGGCCTCGGTGCCGACGCCCACCTGTTCGCGGACGCCGTCCTCGCGCGTGCGCTCCCAGACTCCGGGGGCCACCTTGTTCCAATCCGACGGAGTCGCTTCGCTCAGCATGGGCCGCGTGGCCTCATCGCTTGCGGAAAGAGCGTCACCACCGCAGGCCGCCAGCGCCATCGCGGCGACAGGCGCCCAGAAGAATCGCTTCGACATGGTGCATCGTCCTCGTTGAGCTGCCCGGCTGGGTTGCCGGGAGTCGGGGAGCATACGCGGAGTGAAGTCTGGTGTTGACGGGTTCCTGTTCCACTCGAAGCGCCGCATGTGTCTTGGGATTGGATCGGTGAAAACTTTCACGATTGGTGAATGCTTGGTCAGTGCGCTCGCGCGAGGCGGGGCAGGAAGAGGTACTCGGACTCCACCGAGAGCCCGCGACGCTCGGCCAGATACAGGAGCGCCAGGCCGCCCTCCCAGTACCCACGCATTCCAAGGGAGGTCGGCTGGCGATTCAATCCGGCGCAGGTACGAGGGT
>NZ_JAAIYB010000400.1 GCF_010894475.1 Myxococcus vastator | reverse complement strand
GGAGGGCTCCACGCGTTCTTGGGGGATGCGATGGAGGGACACATAGCAGCACGTCAGCCCAGCGCCGCCAGCAGAGCGCGCACGTAGCCGACGTCGGTGCCCTCTGAGAAACGCAGCACCCGCCCCGACGGAAGCGCCACCTCGAGAGGCGTCGCGCAGGGGCCTCCTCCTGGGGCCACCGTCTGCCGCGCTGCAAGCGCGGTGGAGCTTACCACCTCCACCGGCAGAAACTGAGGAGCAGCCGCTCGCCTGGCTTCTCGTCTCAACTTGTACACCCAGAATTGCAGCGTGCTCACCGAGACGCCCTTGGCCGCGGCGAACTCCTTCTGCTTCTGCTCACTCTCTTCGAACTCCGCTACCAACCGGCGCCACTCGTCCGCGCCCAACTGCTTCCTCATGTGTCCCTCCATCGCGTCCCCCAAGAACGCGTGGAGCCCTCCCGTCCGCTCAACTCACCCGACGCCTAAATCCGGACGGATACCTTCATCGCGCACGTCGTCACCTCCAAGTGCGCCGACTCGCTTCCCCTCTACCGCCTGGAGAAGTCGCTGGCGCGGGACGGTGTCCCCGTGGCGCGCAGTACCCTGACGGACCTCTTCCACCGCGCAGCCATGGAACTGGCGCCCGTCTCCGAGCACCTGCTGCGCCGGGTGGCCGAGCAGGACGTGGTGCAGGGCGACGAGACGCCGATGAAGGTGCAAGCCCCCGAGAAGACGCGCATGGGCTTTCTCTGGACGTTTCTCGCCCAGGAAGCGGCCACCCAGGACGAGCTGATTGCCTATTGCTTCAGTCCCACGCGCGCGGGCACCACGCCCGTCGAAGTATTGGGCGGCACCCAGGGCGCCCTCGTGGTGGATGGCTACACGGGCTACAACCGGGTGACGACACCCGAGGCACGCACGCGCGTTGGGTGCTGGGCCCACGTACGTCGCCGCTTCTTCGAGGCGCTCCCCGCCAACCCGGCGGCCGAGGAGGCCTTGCGCCTCATCCTCGCGCTGTACCGGGTGGAGGCCGCGGCGAAGGCAGCCGACCTCACAGGGACACCCGCGCACCAGGCCTTGCGCCAGCAGCAGTCCGCCGCGACGCTCGAAACCCTCCGCACCTGGCTCAAGGAGAATCAGCCGCTGCACCCGCCGCGCGGCCCGCAGGGAGGGGCTATCTCCTATGCGCTGGGGCAGTGGGAGGCCTTCACACGCTTCGTCGAGGATGTGCGGCTGCCACTGGACAGTCGGGTCGGGGACCGGCGCGGTGGTGTCCAGGCTGCCCTTGGCTGTGTCCGCCGTTTCCGGCTTCGTGCCCGTGTAGAGCGCGCCATCACTCCGTCTCCGGCCCCCGCCTCATCGAACCGGACAGGCGGATTTCCCGCATCCGGCTCGCCGCGAAGGCGTCATCTCATCGGGGTTATGATTCCTTTCGGCAGGGCGCCTGCTTTCGCGGCGGTGTAGTACCGGATGCGGTAGTCATTGAAGAGACCCCACATCCTGTACACGACGTCGCTACTCCACCGCGTCCAGCCGAAGCCCCTTCGCTTCAGTTTCTTCACCGCGAACCGCCTCACCTTGCGTTCGACGTGCCACTTCACTTTGTCGAATGCTCGGCTTGAGTTCCCCACTCGGAAGTAGTTCACCCAACCGCGAAGGACCGGGTTGACCCGGGCCACCGCATCCTGCACCTAAAGGTGCCGGCTGCCGTGGAGGACGTCCCTGACCTTGCGGAGGACTTCAGTGAGCTTCTTCTTGCGCGGGCTCGTGTGTGCGTACCCCTTCTGGTTGGTTGGGTTCGGCTTCCAGCGAAATTCGAAGCCGAGGAACGCGAATATGGCCCCCTTCTCGGTGAGCAGCACCGTCCGGGTCTTCTCCTTGTTCAACTGCACGCCAATGGCCTCCGCTTCCTCGCGGATGCGCTCCAGCGCACGCTCCGCCCACCGCCTCCCTCGTTTCGAGTTGAAGGTGAGCACCACCATGTCGTCGAGGTACCTCGCGTAGGTGAGATAGCCTTTGCCCTTCCCCAGGGCGTGGTCCAGGTCGTTCAGCGCCACGTTGGCCAGCAGTGGCGAGAGCGGAGACCCTTGCGGGATTCCGCACCCACCCGTGCTCTTCAGGAATTGCTTCACCAGGGCGAGCACCCGGCCGTCTTGGACTCTGCGCGCCACCTTCTCCATCATCCGGTCGTGCCGAATGGTGTCGAAGAAGGACTTCAAGTCCACATCCACGGCCAGGTGCTTCTGGTGGTTCATCCCCTTGCGCACTTCGTCCACGGCCTGATGTGCCGAGCGCCCGGGTCTCGCCCCGAACGAATGTGCCGAGAAGTCGGCTTCGAAGATGGGTTCCAGCAGCAACCGGCGCGCGCCTTGGACCACCCGGTCTCGAATCGTTGGAATCGAGATGGTGCGGACCTTGCCGCCCTCCTTTGGAATCTCTCTTCGCCGGTACGGCTTGGGGGTGTACCGCTCCTCCTCCAACTCCCGTGCGAGCTCCGACAGGAACTCGCCGCGTCCCTGGCTGTCAATCGCCTCGAACGTCACGCCGTCCACCCCGGGCGCGCCGCCATTGCGACGAGCTTCGAGGTAGGAGGCTTCGAGGGTCTCCAGCCGGGTGAGGTGAACGTACATTCCCCAGAAACGATGCGTTGGGGCGGATTTCGCCCGATGGCCTATCCTCGTTCGAAGCTCCTGCAGACTGATGGTGGGCTTTGTCATCCCGCTCCTGCCTCGCTCCTCCCTCGGAATGCCTCCGGTAGGGCCCCTTCGCTCCACGGGCGTTACCCCGCTTCGCCGCTACTACGGACCCATCCGTCGGGCTCTCGCCTTCGCCGGGCTTCACCTCTCGGCTCGCCCGGCTACCTTGCTTCCGCGGGGTTTCTCCGCGGGGCGAGGAGCCCTTCCCTGTTTCAACCCATGGCCTTGTACGCGTGCTGTCGCCTTTACCCCGCCGAGCGGTCCTTCTCCCGGGTCGGTGTCGAGATGGACCTGCTGCCTTCGCCGATATTATGACGGCTCGGCGCTCGGGACTTATCTGATGACGAGGCCTCAACCGGACGTTCATCACTTCGTTACGGCCCGCGTACTCGCTCATCCCGCCCAGGGCGGGACTTCGTCGGTGGGCTTCGCTCCCGGGCATCTCCCCCGCGAGCGCCACCCTAGCTATGCGGCTTCGACCTGTTGCCGCTTCGGGACTCTCACCCTACGGGTCCATGGGTACCTCCAGGCATCACACAATGCCTCGGAGCGCGCGCTGCGCGTCGCGGCCCTGGGCCGGAAGAACTTCCTCTTCGTCAGCCACGACGCCGCGGGCCGAAACCTCGCCGGCCTCTACTCACTGGTGGCCACTTGCGAGGCCAATGGCGTCAACCCGCGCAACTACCTCGCCGATGTGCTGCTGCGCGTGCAGTACCACCCGGCCAGCCGGATGGATGAGCTCCTGCCCGGCCCCTGGAGTCGCCGCCTCGCCGCAGACACCTCCTGAAACACGCCTCCATGCAGCACTTCGCCCATGGTCGCGCCCCGGCTGATGGTCCGGAGTGGAACTCTTCCGCGCTCAGGACAGCGGAATCCGGTCGGTTACTGAAGTCTGGTCGGAGAGAGTGCTGGGCGGGCCGCCAGCGGCTCGTCGTCCGTCGTCAGAGCACCGCCTCGAGCGCATCCGAGAGGGCCAGCAGCAAGGCCAGCTTCCGCTTCTGGCGGCGGTCGGCGTGGTTTGCATCACCGGCAACCCAGCCGGCGAGGCTCTCGAAGTCATCGCGGGTGCCGCTCAGTTCGTAGTCCATGCCCTCGTCTTCGAGCCCTTCGACTCGCTTCGCCGAGGCGAGCACTTCCTCGGAGCATGGGTAGTCGAGGTGCTTGAGCAGCGCGAGCGCGCCGGCGGAGATGTAGATGCGGAGCTTCCGCTGGTTCTTCGGTGTTGCTGAGCACGGTGGATGAGGGAGACCGGCCCGTTCTCGGACCGACTGGATGATGGGGAGTGGTTGCGCGCGGACGCGTTGACCATCAGCGAGCCGGGTGCGCGTCGGCCCGGGCAGCAGGCGCCTTATGTCGAGGTGGACGTGTGCCTGCATACTGAAGAGTACGCACTCTCGTTAGCGACAGTCTACGAGAGAGCGCGTTTCATCCAAGAAACTGAAGGCCAATCACAAAAGTTACTGCTGGGCATGATTGCGTGTTCGACTCCCCCTTTCTCAGTACGTTCAAATGCAGCCCGAGGATCACACACAGACACACACACCAACACCTATGGGGTCGAGTGGCCCCGTTGACAGCGTACAGCGAGTCGATCTCGTATCTCCAAGGAGCGCCTATTCACGAGGCAACCAAGTACTTTCGTTAGAGGAAGGGAAAATGAGCATATGGCGGTCGTACTGAGGAGGGCTCCAGCCGACTATATCGATACTCTCAGGAAGAGAAATTTCGAGATTGATATTTTCCTAGGCAAAGGCGCGTATGGAGAAGTCTGGCGCGCCATGCAAAAATCTCTCAATCGTCCAGTGGCTGTTAAGTTCTTTGACCATCTCAATCCAAGCGACGAGTCAAATCGCAAACGCTTTGACCGCGAACATTTGCTCTTAGCGCGACTGGACCACCCCGCGATACCATACATACTTACCGACGGAACGATTCGACGAGGCAAAACAGAAGTCCCATACATCATAATGCAACTGATCCGCGGACAGAGCCTCTCACACACCATCGCAAGAAAGCGGCGACTGGACACAGAGAAGGCAATCGAAGTGACGCAACAACTCCTCTCTGCCCTGGCATACGCTCATAGCGAGCACGTCATCCATCGCGACATAGCACCTGACAACATCATCATTCGAAGCCAGTCTGCTGCTCTGATAGATTTTTCAATCGGCATCTGCACAGAACAGAGCCCTGGACTGACGCGAACAACTAATCCTGGTGTTGTTATCGGCCGAACAGAATACTCATCACCAGAGCAGCTCGCAGACTCAAGTTCAGTCGACAATCGTACCGACATCTATTCTTTAGGGGTTGTCCTCTTTGAAATGCTAGCTGGACATCCACGAATCAATCACGACCTAATTGACCAAGATCTCAGCCATTTACCGCTAGAACTTCGCAACATCATTAAGACAGCCTGCGCTCCTGAACGAAACAATCGCTACCTCAACGCAGAGTCATTCTCCGAATCGCTAAAGAAAATTGCAGGCCAGACCCTCCTACTAAGCTCAGAACCAGTACTGTCGCTCTGCCCCAATCCACTCTGCAATGACGCATACTGGTCTGAGTGGGGGTACTTCAGGGGCCCCAAAGTCGAGACTTGTTCGGACACGTGCTGCCGGAGCTGTGGCACAGGACTAGTAAAAACATGTAGAAAATGCCGAACTCCTCTCCCTCCAAATCTGGAAGACCTTGTCCGAACCCCCACTAAACGCCGCGATATGACCGAAGCCCACTGCAGCCGATGTGGCGATCTAATCTTTCGGACGCCGACATGCGCAACATGCTCGTCATTTTTGAAGCGCGCAGACATGCGCGCAGACACCAAAGAAAATGGCTGTTCAAAATGCCAGCGTCTGCCGGAAGCTAATCCGGACGATGACGGGATTCCCTTCTAGACGTCCAGTCACCCACCAACTCAAACACCAACCCGCCTAAAGCAGCCACAGGCAATCAATCGCCACGAATATTATCTACTGGCCGCCCGAAGAATAGAAAGCCTGAAACATTGGGAGGAGAGACCACTCGCAGAGCGCCATTGCGATCCTCCCGAAGCTTCATGCGCAATTCCATCAGCAACCGGCCAAGAACATTGGCACCCGACAAAACTCTCTCGTCAAACTCTTGAGGCACCGCTCCCCAATAGGGGTCTTTCATCGAGACCTCCACAATAGGCAACTCACCGGTAGACTCAAGCAGCCGACTAAACTCCTCCCAATTCTGCGCAAGCTTAACTCTCAAGCACCATCGCATTACACGCACCCGGATCGAATCCCAATCAGGACGTGCCTGAGCCCTATATGGCTTGCTTTTCATTTTTGCAGTCATAGGACTGCTCTGTCCAACAAGCATCCACTGAACTTTAGGCATATGAGGAAATCGGCACATCTGATAGAGCACCTCCGAGGTTCCTATCCTAACGCCGTTAACATGCACCGGAAAACCGGCTGCCATATTGGAAAGCCCACCAAAGCGCTCATTCGTCTTTCTGAATGGAGCACACTTGTCCACAACATATTCTCGAACACCAACTTTTAGCACCTCATCTCTTAGAGCCACATCGCATCCATTTGTGTGTCTGTATTCGTCTTCCTCGGAAAAAGAGGGTACCACGGATCGGAGGCCCAGAAAACAAGCGGACAGTTATTCGGGCAGTTCCTGTAAGTCACAACCATCCCGCCGAACCCAAGGAGCCGCAACCCTGTGAATCCCAATGGGCGGCAGGCCTGCGGGAGATTCGGACATTGTTCTCTAATGCGCACCCCGGCCTTGAGGAACTCTTGTTCCAGCAGATGGCGCCCTTCATGCGACGAAAACAACTTCCCTTCTCCGAGTCCAATACCGGGGCGCAATTCAACTGGATACCCAGCTGCTTTCAGCTCATCTGCATACTTCACAACTCCCTCATCACTGGGCAGCATACCAGGCGACAAAACATCCGAATTTCTTCTCTGGGTCCTTCGATTCTCAAAAGCCTGAGCACGCCAGAACTTCAGCGTTATATCTTTTTTCACACTCTTCGCCGCCTCCATTACCTTCTGCTCAGCGTGCCATTTCCCTGCCGAAAATAACGCAATAACAACAACATGTATAACCGCCTTATTCGGCGCCTCGCCTGCAATCCAACCACAGAGATCTTGCCGAGCGCGGCTCCCGCTAAACACACCATCGTCGATATACACGAACTCCCCCGACTCCCCAGTCCCGGACTCAGCGCCAAGATTGAACGACTTTTCCAGGACCCGCCCAAACATCTCAAGCATGTCTCGCTGACTCGCCCCTCCCTTCTGTATATTCAATAAACCCGTTCTCGACCAGAAAGCAACCGGCTCTCCTCTCGTGAACTTTGAATCATTCGCGACAACAGTAAGAAATCGCTCAACCCTACTTTGCGTGTAGTAGGTTTGCTTCAATACATAATCAAGCTCCACCAACAGTGGCTCTCGCACTCTCTCCTCAAACTGCTTGACCCACCTAATCACACGCTCTGCACTCATCTGACCAAATTCATGCGCTCTATAGTCGGAAGCAGTCGACGCAATGGATGATGCGAGCACGTTTACATGTGACAAGATATCCCCCTTCGGTTGTTCACTTCCGAGAGCTTACTAGCGCAGCTATGCCAATGGAATCCGCTATTCGAGTGGTGCCCGCAGACACCGGAAAGCCTGTTCAGCGCGCCAAGGCGAACTATTCTGGGCAATGGCGCAGGAGTCCCGCAACAGACCGCAGCACCTCCTTCTTCATCTTCTCGGAGTCCCGATCATAAGTCGTCGTTCAACTAGATTGTCCTCGTTGAAGTTTTTCGACATGGCCCTATCGCGCGCGCATGCTTGACCCAAAATGGCGCGACCATTTCCAAGTCAGCAGCAGGCAAGGACTGGGGGGGCGGCTCTTTCGCGCCTCTCGAACGATCTCAGAGAAACGCCCCCATAGAGGAAGGCGAGGACGTCCTTCCGACGTCCCGCCACTCAAATGGGATCTCGGAACATGAGCAACGCAGCACTCGCACGCATCGCCACCGCCCAGGCCACCCTTGGCGCGCAGTACCTCAAGACCGGACGCTACCGCCTGGAGGTGCAGTCCATGCGCACCAAGGACGGCTTCAAGGGTCTGTCAGCCAT
>NZ_JAAIYB010000003.1 GCF_010894475.1 Myxococcus vastator | reverse complement strand
GTGGGGGCAAGGGCAAGATGGGGCTCTTCGCTGGCATCGCCGCGGGGCTGCTCCTGGTCGGCGGTGGCGCAGCGGCGTTCTTCCTGAAGGGTGGGGGCAGCGCGGACGCGGCGCCGGCGAATCCTCCGGTTGCCGCGGCGACGCCCGTCGCCACGCCGACGCCGCCTCCCAGCAGCCCTCCGGCGAACGCGGCCCCCGTGGCGGCCGCACCGCCGCCCGTGAATCCCGCGACGCCGCCTTCAACACCTCCCACGGAGGTCGCCGCGGCGCCGGTGAACACGCCTCCGCCGGAGACGCCGCCGACGGCCGTCGCGACGCCCCCGCCGCCTCCGGTTGAAACGCCGAAGCCCGCGGAGGCGGTGGTGGCGAAGGTCGAGCGCCCGAGCAGCCGCCGCACCGCATCGCCGCGCCGGGAAGCCCCTGAGCCTCGCGCTTCCGCGCCGGCGCGTGCGGAGCGACCCTCGTCGAGCGATTCGGATGATGACTTCGACGAACTCTTCGGCACGAAGAAGTCGAACGCGGGGTCGAAGCCGTCCGCGGCGCGTCCGACGGCGTACGTCCCGCCCGCGCCCGGGGGCGGGGTGCCGGACCGGTTGCAGCAGTCGGACATCATGTCGGTGGTGCTGGCCAACAAGCCGGCCATCGTGAAGTGCGTCAACGAGCAGAAGAAGAAGGACCCGTCGCTGAGCGGCAAGCTGGTGATGCGCTGGACCATCCAGACGAGCGGGAAGACGGCGGCGGTGTCATGCCGCACGAATGAGTTCCGCTCCACCTACATGGCGAGCTGCATCTCCGGGCTCATCAAGAGCTGGTCCTTCCCGCGCCACAAGCGGCAGGGCGAGCCCATCGACTTTCCGTTCACGTTCTGAACATTGGGGCGTCAAGCGAGGCCATCGCGACATGCAAGTCGCGATGGCCTCCGCTCTCGCTGTCTGCTTGTGCGAGGGGTGAATTTCCCGGCCGGGCAGCCGTCCAGGTGGCGTCGACACTCGTTGACACGTCCGGACGGGCAGGACTAAGCCTTCCTGGCTCGCATGGATGTTGGGGCCTGTTGTCAGTGGCCGGAGGCCCCCCGGGCGGCGTTCCACACACGAGGAAATCTCAACATGCAGCTTCGCAAGATGATGTTGGTGCTCACGGCGCTGGGCGCGATGAGCGGTCTCATGGCTGGTTGCGGTGAGGACATGACGTCCCCGGGCGCGTGCTCCAGCAATGACGAGTGCGGAGAGTCGGAAATCTGTCACCCGACTGCCCAGATCTGCGTGCAGACCTGTTCCGCCGCGGTGGACTGCCCCTCCACGGCGAAGACCTGCGCCCCGCTGGGCGGCACGGGTCCCAACGCCACCACGAGCATCTGCCAGTGCTCCACGGACGTGCTCTGCAACGGTGGCACGGACTCCGAGTCCACGGCCCTGGTCTGCTCCAACCTGGACAACGTCTGCGTGACGGCCTGCACGTCCAACGCCGAGTGCACCGGCGACCGGACCTGCAACGTGAGCACTGGCCAGTGCGAAGAGGGTGACACCGAGCCCGAGCCGACGAGCTGCACGGGTGAGGGCCGCTCGACCTGCGCCTACGGTGACGCCTGCAGCTCTGGCACCTGCACGGAGCTGGCTGCCCCCACGTGCTCGAATCTGCAGGGCAAGCCCGCGGCCAGTTTTGACCCGGCAACTGGCACTGGCCACATCATCTACAACGTTACCAAGGAAGATTTTGGTTCCGCGTGCGGCTCTGATACGTCCGCGCAGACGGTCAAGGCGCGTGTTCACTTCTATTCCAAGGAGGACGACCTGCCGTCCACGAAGGAAGGGCTCAATGGGTTCTTCTATGTGCGCACCAATGGCACCGAGCTGAATGCCGTTCCGCTGAGCAACGGCTACCAGCGTTCTGCGGACCGCAAGAGCGCCTCGATTTCGCTCAACCTGTGCACGTCCGCCGCAGACAACCAGATTGTGCTTGGCGTGTACTTCACGGGTGGCAACGGGTACTGCGCGACCCTGACGAAGTAACGGGGCTGCGCCTCCGATTTGGCGAAACCCAACCCTCCGGGGTTGCTGAGGCCCCATGTTCCGACTTCGGAAGTGGGGCCTCAGTTCTATTGGGGGCCTGTTGTCGAACGAACTCCGTGCTGTGTCCTGTGGCGCTCTTGAATATTCGCCTGGGGGGAGCGTTCAAACACACCGCATGACCTCCCGAATCAGTCCTCAGTCCGCATCAGGAAGGAAGAGCATGAGCAAGAATCGAACGGTCCATGGCGTTGTCCTGGCTCTGGCAATGGGCCTCCCTGTTGTTGGGATGGCCGAGCAGGTCGAACAAGTGAGGCTCTCCTGTCCAGCCGGAACGAAACAGTTCGGCGGGCGCGAGACGATGACTGACCGCGGTGTGTTCTGTGTGAAGCGAAGTACCAGCGAAGGAATGCCCGTCGCACATGGGCCCTACGTGAGCTACCACTTGAACGGCCAGAAGAAAGTGGTGGGGCAGCACGTCGACGGTGCTCAATCTGGCGTGTGGACGTTCTTCGATGAGAGTGGCGTGAAAACCGAGGAGATTGAGTTCGTGGGCGGCAACTACCACGGGCGACGACTCCAGTACTTCGGGAGCGGCGTGACGAAGGTGGCAGAGCATTGGGTCGCGGGGAAGCGTGAGGGGAACGCTGTGACCTATGCCGAGAACGGCCAGAAGCTGAGTGAGCAGATGTACCGGGCTGGCCATGTCGTCAAGACGGCCGATGCACCTGCAGCCTGCAAGTAGCTGTTCTCAGTGGGTGTGATGGACGCGAAGGCCTTCCATTTGGAAGGCCTTTTGCTTTGGTCGGGCTATCGTCGCGAACCTCGCTCGACTAGGAAGATTCATCGTGAAGCCCCCCTCGCTTGCCCCCAGCTTGCCCGACATCCCCATCTGTCCGGTGGAGCGGATGGGATTGCGCGAACTCGAGCGCATTCGGCTCATCCTCCGGGGGGGGTCGGTCATCGACTGGCGGAGGATGCACTTCCAGACGCGCGGGGAGGTCGACAACTTCCTCAGGCTCCTTCAACTGGATGTGTCCCGTCCCTACGACGAGGAGTGGGCCCGGGGCGTCTTGGCTGAAGCCGTCGAGTACCTCCGGAAGACGTTCAATTACCGCGTCGCGGACGCAGTGGCGCGGCCCGAGGAAATCCACGACCTGTTCCTCTATGCATCGGGAGTCAAAGGGTCGCCCAGGCATCGGCGCATCGCATGCGTCGTCCTGAAGGTGATGCACGTCATCCAGCACATTGAAGGGCGAGACCTTCTCTTCCGATTGCCGGTCTCGGAAGCGGAGTTGGCGGAGCTCATCATGGAGCGTGTGTTGGGCGTCGCCGCTGAGATGCAGGCCAAAGGGCTGCCCATCGTGGAGTTCGCGCACTCCATCAAGACCCAGGACTCGCTCATCACCAAGTTGTTGGCGAAGAAAGATACGGTGGCCGCGCAGGTCTACGACAGGACCCGGTTCCGTGTCGTGACGCAGAAGCGGGAGGACTTGCTGCCGGCGCTCTACTACCTCACGCAGCGGCTCTTCCCGTTCCATCTCGTTGTTCCTGGGCAGACTGAAAACACGCTTCTGCCTTTCAAGTCAGTCCTCGCTGAGAACCCTCACTTTGAACAGCACATCCCCCGTCTCCACTTGGATCGTGACTTCGAAGATCGTGAGAACTCTGGCGGAAACGCCTTCTCCGGCAATACCTACCGGGCACTGAACTTCGTGGTGGATATCCCGGTGCGGATGGATGCCTATCTCCCGCCACCCGAGGAAGACACCCGGCCGCGGAAGGGACGGATTCTCATTTCTCTTGTCGAGTTCCAGATTGTTGATGAGGAAACCGCGCGTCTCAACGAGCGTGGAGAGAATGCCCACGAGGCCTACAAGCGGCGGCAGAAGCAGCGGGTGCTCAAGCGCCTGAGCCAAGGCCTCGTGGTTCCCAAACGGCAGGAGTGACGTCACGGGAGCGCAGCTTGTTCACTGCACTCCCTGGTGACGCCTCAGGGATACTCGTAGACGCCTTCAAGCTCGGCCAGTGGGGAATGGATGCTTGAACCCGAGCCCTGATTGCTCCATGGGTCAATGACTATTGATTGTGGCGATAGACGTGAATGTCAGAGCCGGATGGACCTGCTTCGTGCCATGCCAGCCAGGCCCGGTTTTCGCGATCAATCTCCAGCGCGGGATGGAATGCCTCCATGTCACCGCTTGACGAAGAAATCAAAGGTGGTCCAATGGGCTCCCAGGTGGAGGTCGGGCGGCGGGAGACATGAATGGAGCGTTGGGAGTTTGTGACACCGCTCCATGCCACCATGGGAATGTCGTTTTCGCCGATTGCGAGCGATGCATCAATGTTGTCTGTGGAAAGGTGGCTGATGCGTGCTGGTTCGGCCCATGCGCTGCCTGTCCAGTTTGAAAAGTGAATCGTTCGTTCTTCCGAACTCTGCCGCACTTCTTCCCAGGTCACAAACGGTATCCCGCCTGTTGAGACTGCAATGCCAGGGCTGGTCGCTACTGCGGACTGTGGTAGCGTGATGAGGCTGCTTCCCAATGCAGTTGAATGGTTCAGAAGTGCGCCAATGACACGTGTTTCATCTGGGCCATGGTAGGCATCATATGCGACGAATACATTGGTGCCCTGCGCGCTGATGGTCGCGCTTCCGGTCGTGTCGTAGTCTGGTGGGCGGTGTACGTTGATGGGGGTCCAGTTCGTCGCGCCCGTTTGAAGTTCAAAGGCAACGAGCCGCCCAACACCCGATACGTGCGTCGCGTAGACGTAAACGGTTCCGGTATTTGTTGTTGTGAGGCACGGCTCGCCAATGAACGTCTCCACACTGCCCGTTATGGGAAACGCAGGTAGGTCTTCCCAGGACGTGCTGTTCCAGCGCCTCGCGTAAAGGTTCTTTCCGATTCCAACTCCTGTTGCCTCATCCCAGACCACCAAGATTCTCCCCGAAGCATCAATATGGAGAGCCGGGCTTTCTGCATGAGTCGCTGCCCCGGCGAGGCCGCTCAGTCCTCCGCCCAGGTGGACCCAGTTTGAACCGTTCCAGCGGGCCACATGAATGTTCTTGGATGAGCCGTCGAACTCCGACCATGCGACAACGGGCCGGTCATCCGCATCCAGCTTGAGCACGGCATTCTCGGCGGGAGTTGCTCCGGGAAACGCACTGAGGGTTCCTCCGACAGGAAGCCAGACAGGGACCGTGAATAGCCATTCGCTGGTGGAGTGCAGAACATTGCCCGCTAAGTCCAGGATGGGCTGCTCGCTGGTTCCGAGCTTCACCAGAACAGTGCTGGGGGCAGGAATGGGCATGGAGGGAGTAATTGTCAGAGTTATTCCATCCGCAGAAAGACTGATGGCGGCCTCAACCCGTGAGTTGCCGTGAACAAGCACTTCGACGTTGTCCTGTGAAATGCTCGCGGAGCGCATGGACTCGGTAAATGTCGCTTCCAGCGAGGTGCGCGCGCTGACCTGGGCATTGCTCGACGCTGGAACTCGGCTCGCAACAGCAGGGGGTGTGCGATCCACAGCCACCGTCCGCGCCACACTCGTGAAGGACGTGCCTCCTCGAATGGCCCGTGCGGTGAGCTGGAACTCACCTTCGGCCATCCCCCGGGTATCCCAGGTGTAGATGTACGGTGGTGCAGAGACCCGAGCCAGCAGCTGTGTATCCCGATGGAACTCAACGGCTTCGGTGGTGCCTCCCTCAATCGTTGCTTCGAGGAACAACGCTCCGTTGGTGTAGCTGACGGATTCCTCTGGCGCGGGCGTCGCCCATCGGACGATCAGGTCTCCGGCCTGCGCAATGGCGAGCTGCAATGATGCCGTCCGAAATTCGTTCCCGGAGGCCGCGCGGACCGTGAGCGCCGCTTCTCCTGCCGCCGCGTTGGCGGAGACCTGGATGGTCAAAATCGCGGTGGACTCTCCGGCGGGAATCATCGCGGGCTGAGCGGAGATTCCGGAGGGCGGCTGCTCCAGTGTCGCCGTGACGCTGTCCGTGAAGTCAGGGGCTCGGACGATGGAGACCTGGATGTCGCGGTTGCCGCCTTGGAGTACGGAGTCCTCGCTGGGGCTCACGTTCAGTGTGAACTTCGTCGTGGGCTGCGCTCCTCCGTCCGGGGTTGGGTCAGGCTCGACCTCTGGGACGTTGATGCACGCCGTGGACAAGGAGATTGCGGCTAACAGCAGGGCACAGGGAAGTCTGGACATGAGTTGGAGGCTTCGCAAAGAGCGTTCCAGGTGCCGCGATGAGCGTTGATGTAATCGAGGCCCAGTGAGGCACGGTTCATATCCGCGCGGACCCCGCGATACGCGCGTCGGCCGGTCGCGTGCGGATGTCAGCCCCATAGCACGCCCTGTAGCAGGCCTGTCCCCACCGGCGGATTCCAGTCCGGACGCGCGGATGCACCCCCAGAAACACGAACGCCCGCCCTCCCAGCACGGATGCGGGGAGGCGGGCGTGGGCACCGGGGCCGCGCGGCGGCCTACTTCTTCTTCCGGTTCTTCTTCTTGTTCTCCTTCTCCCTCTTGCGGCGCTCCTTGATGGCGTCGCGGTCCTCGCTCTTGCCGGCGGCGGAGGGTGGCGCGTAGCCCATCAACCGGGCCTTGGCCATGGCGGCCTGGCCCATGGGCGGCGTGTAGCCGGGGGCAATCTGCGGCAGCTGCATGGGCATGCCCATGCCGGGCATCCCACCGCTCATCATCTTCTCCATCATCTTCGGGTCGCCGCCGAACATGCTGGAGAGGTCCATGTTCTTCATCTGCGACAGCTGCCCCAACTGCTTGAAGCCGGGGATGCGGCCCAGCAGGCCCGGGTTCTGCCCGATGGTGCCCATGACCTGCTGCATCATCCCGAACTTCTGGAGCAGCTCCTTGACCTCTTCGACCTTGCGGCCGCTGCCCTTGGCGATGCGGTTGACGCGGCTGGTGTTGATGGTGTCCGGCCGCAGGCGCTCCTTCGCCGTCATCGAGTCGTACATCGACTCAATCTTCGTGAGCTCCTTCTCGTCGGGGTTGAGGTGCTCGGTGAGGTCGCCGAAGAGGGGGAACTTCTCCAGCAGGTCCTTGAGCGGTCCCATCTTCCGGACCATGCGGATCTGCTCGACGAAGTCCTTCATCGTGAACTGGCCGGACAGGAGCTTCTTGGCATCCTCCTCGGCCTTCTTCTCGTCGACGACCTTCTCGAAGTCCTTCATCAGGCCGACGATGTCGCCGAACCCGAGGATGCGGCCCGCGAGGCCGGCCGGGCGGAACTCCTCCAGCTTGTCCATGGACTCGCCCATGCCGAGGAACTTGATGGGCTTGCCCGTGACTTCCTTGATGGACAGCGCGGCGCCGCCGCGGGCGTCACCGTCCAGCTTGGTGAGGATGAAGCCGTCCAGCGTCAGCCGCCGGTCGAACTCGGCTGCCGTGCGCACGGCGTCCTGACCAATCATCGCGTCGCACACCAGCAGGATGTTGTCCGGCTGGACGTTGCCCTTGATGGACTCCAGTTCGGCCATCAGCGCTTCGTCGATGGCGAGCCGGCCGGCGGTGTCGATGAGCACCACGTCGCACTTCTGTTCGCGCGCGGCGGCGTAGCCCCGCCTGGCGAGCTCGGGCGGCTGGACGCCGGGCTCGTGGTAGACGGGGACCTTGAGCCGCTCGCCCAGGACCTTGAGCTGGTCCACGGCGGCGGGGCGGTAGATGTCGGCGGCGACGAGCAGGGGCTTGCGCCCTTCCTGGAGGAGCCGGCTGGCGAGCTTTCCCGTCGTGGTCGTCTTTCCGGAGCCCTGGAGGCCCACCATCATGATGCCGGACAGCTGGCCCTTGGGCTTCAGCTTCAAGCTGGTGTCGACGGGCCCCATGAGGGCCTCCAGCTCGTCGTGGCAGATCTTGATGAAGTGGTCCATCGGGCTGACCTTGCGCTTCTGGCCAGCCGTGTCGGTGAGGGTCGTCTGCACCAGCTCGCCCACGGACTTCTCGCGGACGCGGGCGACAAACTTCTTCACGACGTCGAAGGCGACGTCGGCCTCGAGCAGGGAGACGCGGATGTCGCGCAGCGACTCGTCGACCAGCTCCGGGGTGAGCTCGCTCTTGCCGGCGAGGCGGTTCTTGGCGGCGCGGAAGCCCTTGGTTACGGTCTCGAGCATGGGGGGCGCTTTATAACAGGGTCAGGCGGGATGCGACGGTGGAGCACATCCCGGCCGTCGAACTGTGAAGAGTCGGGGCCCGGAACCGGCCTCCCAGGCGGCGAATCCGACCCAGGGCCCTGGATTCTTCAACGCTCTTGAGGGGTTGGCGCATCCCCGGGCGCCCTGGCGCGGGGCCAGGGGCGCCGTAGGACGCGAGCCTGGCGTCCGGGCCTGCCTGGTGGCCCGGCGGGAAAGGAAGAGAGCCGGGGGCTGCACGAGGCCTTTGCCGGAGGGAGGACAGGCCCTGTAGGGTGCTGCCCGCAGCAGGGCACGAGTGGCGGAACTGGCAGACGCAGCGGACTTAAAATCCGCTGGCCCGTAAGGGCCGTCCGGGTTCGATCCCCGGCTCGTGCATGGACTCCGGGCGGGCTCCCGGAGGAGGCTCGGGGGGCGCACTTCCGGTTCCCGGCAAGGTCCTCATGAACGCCACCTCCCGTCGCCGCTTCCTCCTCCATGCAGGTCTTCTCGCAGCCGCCTCGGCCGTGGGATGCCGACGCCCGGACGGTGCCCCCGCGGTCGTCCTGAAGTCGCAGCGCAACGTGGTGCAGACGTTCGAAGGCATCCCCGCGACGGATGGGGCAGGGGTCCAGTTGACGCGGGTCATCGGGCAGCCCGCGCTGCGGAACCTCGACCCGTTCCTCATGCTGGACCGGTTCCACTCCGATGATCCGGGGGCCTACATCAACGGCTTTCCGAATCACCCCCACCGGGGCTTCGAGACAGTCACCGTCATGCTCGACGGGCGGATGCGCCACCGGGACAGTCGTGGCAACAGCGGGCTCATCGCCGGAGGGGGCTCGCAGTGGATGACCGCGGGCCGTGGCCTCATCCACTCGGAGATGCCGGAGCAGGTGCAGGGGTTGATGTCTGGCTTCCAGCTCTGGCTCAACCTCCCCGCGAAGGAGAAGCTGTGCCCGCCCGCCTACCAGGACCACACGCCCGAGCAGCTCGCGGAGGAGCGCCTGTCTCCCTCGGGGAGCCGCGCGCGTGTCATCGCGGGCCACATGAACGGGCTCCAGGGCCCCGTGCGTGAGCGCCCCACGCAGCCGCTCTTGCTGACCCTCGCGCTCGAGGACGACCGTCCCTTCGAGCTCGACACACCGTCGGAGCACACCGCGTTCGCCTTCGTGTCCGCGGGGGAGGTGGACGTGGGACCCGAAGACACGTCGAAGCCGGTGCGCGAGGGCTCGCTGGCAGTGCTCGGTCCGGGGAGCCGGCTTCGCGTTCGCGCGCGGAATCGCCGGAGCGAACTGCTCATCGCCACCGCACGGCCTCTGCGTGAGCCCATCGTTCAGTACGGCCCGTTCGTCATGAACACCCGCGAGGAGATCCGCCAGGCCTTCGAGGACTATCGCGCGGGCGTGCTCGACCAGGGGTAGGTCCCGTCAAGTCACGGACGGACGGCCACAGAAGTCCAGCACCTCGGCGAAGGGCCAGCCCTCCAGCGCGCCAAACAGCTTGTGCCCCCCGAGCTTCGCCCGCGTGAGGGCGGGGCTGCTCAAGCCACAGAGGAACCTCGCGGCCTGTCTCGGATGCCCGAGCGCCTCGGGATGCTTCGTCGCCAGGGCCCGGAAGGCCGCCACGTCGAGGCCCGCCGGCAGTGCCGGCCTCCGGCGCACGGAGGGAAGCACCTGAGCCTCCCTGGTCCGGCAGAAGGTGCAGTGCCCACACGGCTGCTCCCGCCGCTGACCGAAGTGGGCGACCAACGCATTGCTCTGGCACCCCGCATGGGTGACGAGCTTCAGCACGTCCCGGACACGCGTGACCTCCTGAGCTTCGCGCTGCTGGAAGCGCTCATGGAGGAGCGCGGTGAGCGCCGCGGCGTCCTCCTGGGGCCGCAGCCGCGTGAAGCGCTGACGCAGCTCAGACACCTGGAGCAACACGAGTCCTTGCTCCTCGAGGTATTCAATCGCCCGGACCACCCGCTCGCGGGGCTGTCGTAGCGAGCTCGCCACCTCGGACGGGTCGAGCGAGTACCAGGTGCGTCCTTTCTTCGCCCGGGCAAACACGTCGCGCAGGAACTGCACCCGCTCTCCCTGGAAGCGCCCCACGAGCGCGTCGAGAGACACGAGCGGCTGCACCTTGTAGCCCGCGTAGTACGGCGTGCCCTGCCGCAACACGCCTTCAAGCTCCAGGTACGTCAGCGCCGTGCGGAGCACGAGCGGCCGCACATCATGCCGGCTGGACAGGGCGAACATGTCGACGCTCAGCTCGGGCCCCAGGCCGAGCAACTCCGTCACCAGGCCTTGAATCGCTTCCCGCGTGGGTGTGTCCCCGAGCGCGAAGTTCTCCAGGCTGGGGACGTCATCCGGACACGCGAACAGCTCCACCACCGACGGCGCTCCATCGCGCCCGGCGCGGCCAATCTCCTGGCTGTAGCTCTCCAGACCCTTGGGCAGGTTGTAGTGATACACGGCCCGCACGTCCGCCTTGTCGATGCCCATCCCGAACGCGATGGTGGCCACGACGATTCCATTCGAGGAGTCCATCCAGGCTTCCTGCACCCGCTCACGGACCTCCGACTCCAGGCCGGCGTGGTAGGCGCTGGCGGGGAGACCTTCGCCGGAGAGGAACGCGGCCACGCGCTCGGCGGTCTTCTGTAGCGTGACGTAGACGATGGTGGGGCCGGGCGCTCGGGAGCCGAGCCGTTCGAGGAGCAGTGCGTCGCGGACCTCGGCGTGCACCGGGGTGGTCTCCAGCGTGAGGTTCTGCCGATAGAAGCCCGTGACGACCGCGTTCTCCTCGGGGATGCCGAAGCCCTGACAGATATCCCGCACGACGGACGGTGTCGCCGTGGCGGTGAGCGCGAGGACTCGCTCGGCCGACAGCTCCCGCGCGGCCTTCGCCAGCTTCAGGTAGTCCGGCCGGAAGTTGTGGCCCCACTCCGAAACACAGTGCGCCTCATCCACCGCGAACAGGGAGATGCGCAGCTCACGGAGCAGGGCGGTGAAGCGCTCGTTGTTGAAGCGCTCGGGCGCCACGTACAGCAACTTGAGCGAACCCTCACGCAGCGCCTGCGTGACTTCGCGTGAGTCGTCCACCGACAGCGAGGCGTCCAGCCGTGCGGCGCGGATGCCCTGCCGGGCCAGGGCGTCAATCTGGTCCTTCATCAGCGCGATCAGCGGTGACACCACCACCGTGATGCCCTTCAGCAGCAGCGCCGGAAGCTGATAGCAGAGCGATTTGCCGCCACCCGTGGGGAACACCGCGAGCGCCGCGGCGTTCGGACCGAGCAGGGCATCGAGGACCTCTCGCTGGCCGGGACGGAAGTCCGTCAAGCCGAACCGCTCCCGCAGCACGGTGTCGAGCGAGCCGCGCCGTGCGCCATCTGCCCTTTGCATGAAGCTCCTCCTGCTCAACGACTTCGTCCCAAGCTCACCGGGGGAAGAGCGTAGCCACGAAGTCCAGGAAGACGCGAACCCGCGAGGGAAGATGCTTGCCGCGCGGGTACAAAGCGTGGATGGGGCGGGGCGCACCCGCCTGTCCTTCCAGAACGGGCACGAGCGCTCCGGAGTCCAATTCGCGGGCCACCATGAAGTCGAAGAGCTGGGCGATGCCCAGGCCCAGCACGGTCGCATCACGCAAGGTAGCACCATGGTTCGTGTGGAACGTGCCTCGGGGCTCGGCGCTCACCGGGGTGCTCCCGTCATGCAGCAGCCAGGAGGCAGGCGCGCTCTCTCGGAGAAAGCCAAGGCAGTTGTGCCGGCGCAGGTCCGCCACCGTCTCTGGCCGGCCGTGGCGTCGCAGGTACGCGGGGGCGGCGCAGGCGAGCAACCGCGTGGTGCCCAGCTTCCGAGCCACCAGCCGCGAGTCCTCCAGGGCTCCAAGTCTCAGGAGCACGTCGGCGCCTTCGGTGATGGGGTCCACTACCTCGTCCCGAAGTGTCAGGCGCAGCTCGACGTCAGGGTACGCCGTGAGGAAGCGAGGCAGCGCCGGCAGGAGCACCAACTGGCCGATGACTTGTGGCGCGTTCACCCGGAGCACGCCCACGGGCCTTTGCCGGGAACGGGAGAGCGACTCCTTCGCGTCCTCCAGTTCCCCGAGGATGCGCTTGCAGCGGGCATGGAATGCACGGCCGTCCTCGGTGAGCTGCATGGCGCGGGTCGTCCGCTGGAAGAGCACGACGCCCAGTTCCTCCTCCAGGCGGGCAATGCGCCGGCTCACGGCGGATGCGGTGAGCTGGAGTTTCCGTGCCGCACGGGTGAAGTCACCGTGCTCGGCGGCGCGAACGAAGGCTTCGATGTTCGAGAGCGAGGGCATTGATGCGTGGTCCGCACAGATGATGTTCACGGACCTCGGTCGCATTCCACGGGAACTGGCGGCAGAACCCTTCCGGACGCGTGACGGAGAGGTTCGATGATGGACGCTGTGGGACGCACCAGGGACATCCTCGTGGTGGGCGGCTACGGGCAGGTGGGGCAGGAGGTCGTTCGCATCCTGGCTCCCGCCTTTCCCGGCCGCGTGGTAGTGGCAGGTCGCAGCAGGGCCAAGGCGGAGTCGCTCGCGCGGCGCACGGGGGAGGGGACACGGGCGCGGGCGCTCGACGTCACCGCGCCCGAGGCCGTGGCGCACCTGGACGGTGTCTCGCTCGTGGTGATGTGCCTGGACCAACAGGCCTCGTCGTTCGTCGAGCACTGCCTGCGTTCAGGCCTCGACTACGTGGACGTGACAGCGTCGGAGGCGTCCCTGTCCGCCTTCGAGCGACTGGCGCCCGTCGCGGCCCAGGCGGGAAGCACCGCAGTGCTCAGCGTGGGCGTGGCTCCGGGGCTCACGCAGGTCCTGGCGGCGCGGGCAACGTCTCGGCTCGACACCGTGGATCAACTGGACCTCTTCGTATTGCTGGGCGGCGGCGACATTCACGGTGCGGCGGCCATCGAATGGACGCTGGAGAACCTCTCCGCGCCGTTTGACGTCTACCGACAGGGACAACTCCACCGTGTCCACGGGTTCCACGAGGCCACCTGGGTCCACTTCCCTGGAGAAGCGAGGCCGCGCCGTGCGTGGCGGTTCAACTTCCCGGACCAGCGAACCGTTGCACGCACATTGTCTGTTCCCACCGTTTCGACATGGCTGTGCTTCGACCCACCTGGGTTGGGCTGTCTGGCCGCGCTCGCCGTCCGGCTGGGGATGGGCCGGCTGTTGCGATGGCCACCGCTCCGACGTGCCGCGACCTGGCTGGCCCTGCGGGTCCACGCGGGCTCGGATGTGTGTTCGGTTCTGGCGAAGGCGAGGGGACACTCCGCGGGCATGCCCGCGACGCGGGTCGCGACACTCCAAGGTCGGCGAGAGGCGATGTTGACGGGGCGAGTCGCGGCGGAGGTGGCTCGGGAGTTGCTCACTGGCCACGCTCCTGGCCGCGGCGTTCTTCACTTGGAGCAGTTCGTCGACTCGGAGTCATTCCTGCGACGCATCGCCGCCGCTGTTCCGGACGCGCGGTATGTGGCTCATGACGACGTGTGCCGCTGAGTGGGCCACCATCGCTCATGCGGTATCGCCGGCTCGGGGGTAGGCTGCCGCGCAATGACCTACCAACGCAATCCCGTGAAGGCGCCCCGTGTGTCGGGCCTGGCGCTCAAGGCTTTCGTGAACGCGCTCGAGAGCGGCGTCGGGTCGGTGATGCTGGACAAGCTGACGCGGGACAGCGGCATCGAGCGCTGGCGTGAGCTCCCTGCGGGGGATGCGACGCCGCTCCAGTTCCCCTTGCCCCAGGGCACCGCCGCCACGGAGTCGCAGACATCCACGGAGCAGGCCGCGCGCGCCATCGCCGCGTCCGCCAGTCCACCGGAGCGGGAGAGCGTCGCGTCCTATGTCCGCGCCTACCGCGAGGGCGCCACGGACCCGGTGGCAGTGGTGCAGCGGATTCATGAGTCCATCGCCCGCATGGACAGTGGGAAGCAGCGCCTGGGCTTGTTCATCGCCCGCAAGCCGGACGAGGTCCACCGGGCCGCGGAGGCGTCCACGGAGCGGCTGCGCGCGGGCCGCCCGCTGAGCGTGCTCGACGGGGTTCCCGTCGTGCTGAAGGATGAGGTCGACCTGGCCGGGTTCCCCACCACGCTGGGCACGCGGTTCCGCACGCAGGTGGCCGCCGCGGACTCGACGGTGGCGGCCCGGCTCAAGGCCGCGGGCGCCATCATCCTGGGCAAGGCCAACATGAATGAGATTGGCATCAACCCCATCGGGTTGAATCCCCACCATGGCGCCGCTCGCAATCCCTGGGACACGGGCCGCATCACCGGTGGCAGCTCCAGCGCCTCCGCCGCCGCCGTGGCCGCCGGCCTGTGCCCCTTGAGCATCGGCGCCGACGGCGGTGGCTCCATCCGCATCCCCGCGGCCCTGTGCGGCATCGTGGGCCTCAAGGCGACGTGGGGCCGCATCCCGGAGACGGGCGTGCCGCCGCTGTGCTGGAACGTGGGCCACGTGGGGCCCATGGGGCTCACCGTGGACGACGTCGCCGCCGCGTACTCGCTGCTCGCGGGGCCGGATGGACATGACCTCGTCTCACAGGGGCAGTCGCCGCATCACCTGTCTGGCTACGAGGATGAAGGCCTGAGCGGCGTGCGGCTGGGCATCTGCTGGGACTACTTCGAGGACGCCGACGCGGACGTCGTCGCCCGCTGCAAGGAAGCCGTGGCCGCGCTGTCGGCCGCGGGCGCGCGCGTGGTGGAGCTTCCGCCCCCCGACCTCAACACCGTCCTGTGGACGCACAGCTGCATCATCCTGAGCGAGATGTCGGAGGCGATGCTTCCCCACGTGAAGGCGCATCCGTCGGAGTTCGGGCTCGACACGCGCACCAACCTGGCCATTGGCCGGCACTTCCGGGCCACGGACCTGGTGCATGCCCTGCGGCACCGGCATCGCCTGACGCGCGAGCTGCTGGCGCAGATGGCCGGCGTGGACGTCCTCGTCACGCCCACGACGGCCACCACGGCGCCCCTCATCCCCGAAGCGGCGCTTCCGGATGGCGAGTCGAACCTGCCTGTCGTCGATGCCCTGATGCGCTTCGTGCGCCTGGCCAACCTGACGGGCTTCCCTTCGCTGTCGGTGCCAGCCGGCTTCGACGAAGAGGGGCTCCCGGTGGGGCTCCAGCTCACAGGCCGCCCCTACGAGGAGCACCTGCTGCTGCGGCTGGGCCGCGTGGTGGAGCAGGCCTCGGAGTTCCGCGTGCCGCCTGTTCATCTGCGCGCACTTCGCTGACCCCCCGCGGATTGAAGGGCTGAAAAACAGGAAAAACGTGTAAGTGTGGCGCCGCGTGCTCGCGGGGCCACCCACGGGCCACGCACTCGACACAGCCCGCGTCACTCCGGGCGCCGCTCCCTGGCGTCCTCGCGCGGGCGGGAGGAAGGGCTTCGTGCAACCACGTGACTCCGCTGGTTCGCTGTCTCGTCGCTTCACCGCTCCGGCCGCGCTGATGCTCGCGGCGGCCATTGCGACTGCCTGTGGTCCCTCGGAGCCGCCCGCCCCGGCGGAGCCCGAGGCGCTCGGCATTCGCGCCGATGCGCTGACCGAGCTCGTCTCCAATGGCACCTTCAGCGGCGGCACCGTATCGCCCTGGTGGAGTGGCCCCAACACGCAGTCCCGCGTGGAGAACGCCCGGCTGCGCGTGGACGTGGGGGGCGGGACGGCCAACCCCTGGGACGCGCTGATTGGCCAGGACGACATTCCGCTCGTGAATGGCCGGGCGTACACGCTGTCCTTCACCGCTTCCGCTTCGGTGAGCACGACGGTCCGCGTGACGGTGCAGTTGGAGAGCCCGCCGTACACCGCGCCGCTGGACCGGCAGATAACGTTGGACGGCACGTCACGGCGCTTCACGTTCCCCTTCACGTCGACGCTGGCCACGCAGGCGGGACAGGTCACCTTCCAGATGGGAGGCCGCGCGACAGGGTTCAGCGCGTTCATTGATGACATCTCGCTCACCACGGAGGACGGCGGCGGTGGCGGCGGACCGTTGGGGATGACGAGCGGCTTCTACATCGACCCGAACTCCAACCCGGCCAACTGGGTCCGGGCCAACAGCGGGGACTCGCGCGCGGCGCGCATCCAGTCCTCCATCGCGAACAACCTGGCCGCGCGCTGGTTCGCCGCGTGGAGCGGAGACATCACCCCGGCGGTGTCCAGCTTCGTCGCGGCAGCGGACGCGGCGGACAAGCTGCCGGTGCTGGTGGCCTACAACATCCCGGGCCGGGACTGCGGCAGCCACTCGGGCGGAGGCGCGGGGTCGCCGGAGGCGTACCGGACGTGGATTTCGTCCTTCGCCGCCGCCATCGGCAACCGTCCCGCCGTCGTCATCATCGAGCCGGACGCCGTCGCCCAGCTCGACTGCCTGGCGAACGACGCCGAGCGGCAGACGCGCATCAGCCTGATTCGCTACGCCACCGAGCAGTTCAGGGACCGCGCGCCGAACACGTGGGCCTACCTGGACGCGGGCAACGCCCTGTGGATCAACGCGGACACCATGGCCCAGCGGCTGGAGAACATGGGCGTGCGCAACGTGCGGGGCTTCGCGCTCAACGTGTCGAACTTCTACACCACCGCGCAGTCGGCCTCGTACGCGGGCTCCGTCAACAGCTCGCTGAGCAGCCGGTACGGCTACACCAAACCCTTCGTGGTGGACACCAGCCGCAACGGCAATGGCTCCAACGGGGAGTGGTGCAACCCCGCCGGCCGGAGGATTGGCCCGACGAACCAGGTGGGCGTGGGCGGCGCGGAGCTGGTCCTGTGGATCAAGGTCCCCGGCGACTCCGACGGCCAGTGCGGCGTCGCGCCCAACACGCCCGCCGGCACCTTCATGCCGGACGTGGCCCTCCGGATGATTGACGGCCTCTGAAGCAGCGCGCGGGGGCGCCGCACGGACGTCAGTGCGGCGCCGCCACCTCGGTGGAGGACACCGTCGTGGTGCGCGACACCTTGGGGAAGAACAGCCCCGCGGTGAAGGCGGCCACGGTGAAGGCGCAGATGAGCCAGAAGTTGATGCTCAGCCCCGCGCCCAGCGCGCCGCTCAGCGTCGCCAGCAGCTCCGCGGGCAGGTCCTTGCCATGGTCGGGGCTCATCAAGGCGTTGGCGGCCGAAATCGGCACCGTCGGGTCCTTGAGGAGCTGCGACACCATGACGCCGCCCATCAGCCCCACGCCGATGGCGCCGCCGATGGTGCGGAAGAACATGTTGCTGGCAGTGGCCACGCCGCGCAGCTCCCAGCCCACGCTGGTCTGCACGGCGATGAGCAGCGCGGTGGACGCGAAGCCCATGCCGATGCCGAACAGACCCATGGCCACCTCCGGCACCAGCTTGGGGGCCTGGGGCCCCAGGAGCAGCGCCATCAGCGATGTGCCCACCACCGTCAGCCCCAGCCCGCCCACGATGAGCGGGCGGAAGCCCGTCTTGAGCAGCAGCCTCCCCGCAACGAGCGCCGCCAGCGGCCAGCCGACAATCATCGGCGTAATCATCCCGCCGGCCTCGGTGGGCGTGCCACCCAGGACGCCCTGGACGAAGAGCGGAACGTAGGTGGTGGCCCCGAACATCGCCGCGGAGAAGAGCGCCCCTGCGATGGAGGAGATGACGATGGCCGGCACCTTGAAGATGGACATGGGGATGATGGGCTCGGCCGCCCTGCGCTCCACGGCGACGAAGGCCGCGAGCAGCACCGCCGCCACGGGCAGCCCCCACAGATTCACGCCCACGCCCTGCACGCCGACGAGCAGCGCCACCACCCAGCCGGTGAGCAGCGCGGCGCCCGCGTAGTCCAGCTTCTGGGGCTTGCGCTCCACGCGCTCGTGGAAATAGCTCAGCAGCAGGCCGACGCAGCCCAGGCCCACCGGGACGTTGATGAAGAAGACCCAGTGCCAGGTGAGGTACTTCACGATGAAGCCGCCGGTGATGGGGCCAATCAGCCCGGCGATGCCCCACACCGCGCTGAACGCGCCCTGCACCTTCGCGCGCTCCTCCAGCGTGTAGAGGTCCCCGATGACGGTGAGCGCCACCGGCTGCATGGCGCCCGCGCCCAGGCCCTGGAGCGTCCGGAAGCCAATCAGCATGGCCATGGACGTGGACATTCCACTGGCGATGGAGCCCACGAGGAACAGCACGATGCCGAACAGGAGCACGGGCTTGCGGCCGTAGAGGTCCGCCAGCTTCCCGTAGATGGGCACGGTGATGGTGGACGACAGCATGTACGCGGTGAAGACCCACGCGTAGTGCTGGATGCCACCCAGCTCGCCCACCACCGTGGGCATGGCCGTGGAAACGACAGTGGCTTCCAAGGCGGCCATGAAGAGGCTCAAGGCCAGGGCCAAGGTGGTGAGGGGACGATGAGTGGTTCGCATGAAGGCGCCGGCGCGGGAGAGGCCCTCCTTAACGGCTGCGGGCGGGGGTCGCCAGCAACAAGCGGCCTCGCGCCTCGGGTGGCCACTCCGCGTGCGGACGCACACGGACTCGGAAACGAACGAAGGGCCAGCCCCCACCTGCGTGGGAACTGGCCCTGGGGCGCTTCCATCCGATTCGGGATTACAGGCCGCGCATCAGCTGGGCCTGGGCGAAGGCCGCCATCTGCTGGGCGTTGAAGCGGCCCTCGGCGATGTCGCCCACCGTCTTCGCGCCGGTGCGGACCGTCTCCACCATGTCCGCCAGCTTGCCCACGGTGCCGGCCTTGCCGAACATGGAGGCCACGCCGCCCAGCGGGCCGCCAGCGACCATGGCCAGGCCGTTGTCGATGAACTTGTCGACGAAGGGCTTGGCGAGCTGGCCGATGCCGAAGGGCAGCTTGTCCAGCAGGCCGCCAATCATGCCCTTGAGCGGGCCGGTGATGGCGCTCATCGCCTTGTCGACGAGGCCGGACACCTGACCCAGCGCGCTGCCAATCTTGCCGGCGATGTTGCCGATGCCCGCCGCCAGGCCGCCTACCGCCTTGCCGATGCCGCCCAGCGCCTTGCCAATGCCGCCCAGCGCGCCCGCGATACCGCCCGCGGCCTTGCTCGCCGCGCTGGCCGCACCCGCGGCGGCGCTCCGACCAGCACTGCTCGCGCCATTCGAGCCACGGCCACCGTTCGAACCACCTGCGCCGCCAACGGACATGGGGAAACCTCTATGAAAGGGGGTGAATGTACGGATTGTCGGGGAGCGTGGGAGAAAGTTGCTTCAAATCCGCCTAGACGCGATCAGGCCCGCCCTTGGGCACGTGCTGGCGGAGCTTCTGGCTGGTCTCCTCGTCCACCTTCACGGGCTCCTGGCCCTCATCCCCACGCAGGGACGGCTTGTTCGCGTCATCCTGCTTCCCTTCAAAGCCACTGTAATAGGACTTGGGCGGTCCAATGCCCAGCTCGCCATTGGCGGCGGCGATGAAGAAGTTGGCGACGTCCTGGGTGGACGGCGGGTTGTAGCCGGCGGCGCGCAGCTCCTCGTCCGGGGCGACGATGAGCGTCGGCTCCTTGTCCGGGTTCTGGGCGTAGTCGAGGACCAGCTCGACGTAGGCCTCCAGCTCCATGTCCAGGGACTTCGCGATGCGCTGGGTGTCTGGGTCCGCGAGCAGCTCGGCGCGGACATTCTCCACGGGGCGCTTCAGGCGGGGTTTCTGTTCGGACATCTCGGGGACTCCCGGAGGACGTAGAAAAAACGACGCTTCCAGCAGGTTAGCGTCCCCTGCAACGGGGGGCCACCTTGGACGCCCGGCCCGGGCCTGGGGCCGAGGTGATTCGCACCGGCCGTCCCCAGCGTTGGCGGTGAACCGTCGTTCGGGGGACCCCAAACCATGGCCAACGTCTGCGACCTCTGCCACCAGCGCCCGGCGACCACCCGAGTCACTCGCGTCATGGGGAACCGGCGAACCACCGAGTCCCTGTGTGACCTCTGCAGCAGCCAGCGCTCGCGCTTCGGGCGCATGGGCCTGGGCACGTCGCTCTTCGACCAGTTCTTCAGTGACTTCGGAGACGAGGACTTCGGGGGGCTGTCGCGCTCACTCCAGCAGCCGGTGGAGCGCTACGACATCACCGAGGCCTTCTCCGATGAGACGCGGCGCGTGCTGGAGGCGGCCTTCGAGGCGGCGCGGAGCGCGGGTGCGGCCTCCATCGACACGGAGCACTTGCTGGTGGCGCTCGCGAAGGACCCGCTGGGACGAGCGGCGCTTAGCCGCATGAAGCTGGACCCGGCCCGCGTCGCCGAGCGCGCCGAGTCCGAGCTGCGCCGTGGGAAGCGCCCCATGGAGCGCCCCGAGCT
This sequence comes from Myxococcus vastator, assembly GCF_010894475.1. GTDB lineage: Bacteria > Myxococcota > Myxococcia > Myxococcales > Myxococcaceae > Myxococcus > Myxococcus vastator. Next base: position 36,241 of record NZ_JAAIYB010000003.1, on the reverse strand, counting down.
GTCGCCGCACGCCAAGCGCGCCCTGGAGCTCGCGTACCAGGAGGCCTTCGAGCTGGGGCATTCCTACGTGGGCCCCGAGCACGTGCTGCTGGGGTTGCTCCAGGAAGGGGAAGGCCTGGCGTCGGAGCTTCTGCGCGAGCAAGGCGCCCAGCATGGCAAGGCACGCGCATCCGTCGCGGAGTCGCTGGCGCCTTCCTCCGACGAGGCGCGCCGGTCGCCCACGCCCACGTTGGATGAGTACTGCCGCGACCTGACGAGCCTGGCCTCGGAAGGGAAGCTGGACCCGGTGGTGGGGCGGGCCAACGAAATCGAGACCACGCTCGAAATCCTCTCGCGCCGCACGAAGAACAACCCGGTGCTCATCGGTGAGCCGGGCGTGGGCAAGACGGCCATCGTGGAGGGCATCGCCCAGCGCATCATCTCCGCGGCCGTCCCCGACACGCTGCGCGACAAGCGCGTGCTGCAATTGGATTTGTCCGGCCTGCTCGCGGGCAGCAAGTACCGCGGCGAGTTCGAGGAGCGGTTGAAGAAGGTCATGGACGAGGTGAAGGCGCACAGCGAGGACATCGTCCTCTTCATCGACGAGATTCACACCATCGTCGGCGCGGGCGCGGCGGAGGGCGCCATGGACGCGGGCAACATGCTCAAGCCGTCCCTGGCGCGCGGCGAGCTGCACGTCATCGGCGCGACGACGCTGGACGAGTACCGCAAGCGCATCGAGAAGGACGCCGCGCTCGAACGCCGCTTCCAGCCCGTGGTCGTCCCGGAGCCGACGGCCGAGCAGGCCATCGAGATTCTGCGAGGCCTCAAGGACCGCTACGAATCCCACCACCGCGTGCGCATCGCGGACGAGGCGCTGGTGGCGGCGGTGGAGCTGTCGGACCGCTACGTCACCGGGCGCTTCCTGCCGGACAAGGCCATTGACCTGGTGGACCAGGCGGCGGCCCGGGTGCGCTTGCGGCTCACGCTGCCACCGGAGCGCCTGGTGAACGCCGAGCATGAGGTGGTGAAGGTGAAGCGCTCGCTCGACGAGGCACGCGGCCGGAAGGCGGGGCCGCGCATCCAGGAGCTGGAGTCGAAGCTGAACGCCGCCGAGCGCGAGGTCCAGAGCGCGCAGAAGGAGCGCCGCACGCAGAAGTCCGGTGAGACGCCGGAGGTCCGCGCCGAGGACGTGGCGGAGGTGCTGTCGCGCATGACGGGCATCCCCGTGACGCAGATGACGGAAGACGAGCGCAAGAAGCTGCTGGAGTTGGAGTCGCGGCTGCACGAGCGCGTCATCGGTCAGGAGGAGGCCATCCGCGTGCTGTCGCAGGCCATCCGGCGGGCGAGGGCGGGGCTGAAGGACGAGTCGCGTCCCATCGGCTCCTTCCTCTTCCTGGGCCCCACGGGCGTGGGCAAGACGGAGCTGGCGAAGACGCTGGCGGAGCTGCTCTTCGATGACGAGAAGGCGCTCATCCGCTTCGACATGAGTGAGTACATGGAGAAGCACGCCGTGAGCCGGCTGGTGGGCGCGCCGCCGGGCTACGTTGGCTACGAGGAGGGCGGTCAGCTCACGGAGGCCGTGCGGCGGCGGCCCTACAGCGTGCTCCTCTTCGACGAGGTGGAGAAGGCCCACCCCGACGTGTTCCACATGCTGCTCCAGGTGCTGGATGACGGGCGGCTCACGGACGCGCAGGGCACGGTGGTGAACTTCAAGAACACCGTCATCATCGGCACCAGCAATCTGGGCTCGCACCTCATCCAGGAGTCCACCGGGCGCAAGGAGCCGCAGGAGCGCATGCGGGAGCGCGTCATGGGCGTGCTCAAGGGGCACTTCCCACCCGAGTTCCTCAACCGCATCGACGAGACGGTGGTCTTCGAACCGCTCAACCGCGCGCAGCTGCGCGCCATCGTGGACCTGATGCTGGAGAAGACGCGCCGCCTGCTGCACGGCCAGGGCATCGCGCTGGAGGTGACGCCCGCGGCGCTGGAGGCGCTGGTGGACAAGGGGTGGGATCCGACCTTCGGCGCGCGTCCGCTGCGGCGTGAAATCCAGCGCGCCATCGAGGCGCCGCTCGCGGAGAAGCTCATCTCGGGCGACATCCATGAGAACAGCCGCGTGAGCGCGGATTTCAAGGATGGAAAATTCCGTTTCGACGAGGTGGAGGCCACTGAGACGGAAGGCGAGCAGGCCGAAGAGAGCGCCGTTCACTGAACCGTCACGTGTGGGGTCATCCTGGCCCCCGAACATTCGCCTTGTAGTTGGTACGGACATACCGGAGCCTTGGCGTGATGCAGCCATCTCTTCCGGTCATGGCCTCGCTCTGCCTCCTCCTGCTGGCGGGAGGATGTAAGCGAGAGCCCGATGCCGCGGCGGCGCAGGTTCCCGCGCTGCCCGAGGTTGCCCCCAACGCGCTGCGCCCCGTGGAGGCCTTCGCGGCCATCCCGGACCGGAAGGAGCGCTCTCGCGCGCTCTTCCTGGAGGCCAGTCGCGTCTTCTTCCACCCGCGGTGCGCGAACTGTCACCCGGCGGGGGACAGCCCGCTGCAAGGCGACGACGGCCAGCTTCATGACCCGCCCGTGGTGCGCGGCCCCGAGGACCAGGGCGTGGTGGGCATGGAGTGCACCAGCTGCCACCAGGACAAGAACCAGGACCTGGCCCGCGTGCCTGGTGCGCCGAAGTGGCATGTCGCCCCCATTGAAATGGCGTGGGTGGGGAGGAGCCCTCGCGAGGTGTGCGAGCAGCTCAAGGACATGAAGCGCAACGGCGGCAAGACGCCCGAGCAGATGATTGAACACAACGCCCACGACACGCTGGTGGCCTGGGGATGGAACCCGGGCTCGGGGCGTGAGCCCGCTCCGGGAACGCAGGCGCAGTTCGGCGCCATCGTCGCGGCCTGGGTGGAGACGGGCTCGGAGTGCCCGAGCGAGGAGGCACGGCCGTGACGGTTCGCGTTCGCATCAACGGTGAGGAGAAGGAGCTGGACGTCGACCCGGAGATGCCGCTGCTGTGGGCGGTGCGGGACGTGCTCGGGCTCACTGGCACGAAGTACGGCTGCGGTCAGGCGCTGTGTGGCGCATGCACCGTCCACCTCGACGGCCAGCCAGTCCGCGCGTGCGTGACGCCCATCGGCCGCGCGGAGGGGCACTCGGTGACGACCATCGAAGGGCTGTCGCCCGACGGCAACCACCCGCTGCAGAAGGCCTGGGTGGAGCTGGGCGTGCCGCAGTGTGGCTTCTGCCAGACGGGGCAGATCATGTGCGCGGCGGCGCTGCTGGCGAAGAAGCCACAGCCGTCCGACAAGGAGATTGACCAGTCGCTCGCCGGCAACCTCTGCCGGTGTGGGACGTACACGCGAATCCGCTCGGCCGTGAAGAAGGCCGCGGGCATGTCCGAGGAGTGACGAGGCCGCCATGACGAAGCTGCTCACGTTGATTAGCCGGCGCTCGTTCCTGGAAGGCCTGAACCTGTCCGTGGGAGGGCTCGCCCTGGGCGTCTTCTCTGGCGGCCTGGCCGTGGCGGCCAATGAGGCCTCCACGGCGAAGGGCGCTCCGGGGTTGAACCCGAACGTGTTCGTCCATGTGGCGCCGGACGGAGCGGTCACCATCGTCTGTGCCCGCTCGGAGATGGGGCAGGGCATTCGCAGCTCGCTGCCGGTGCTCGTCGCGGATGAGCTGGGCGCGGACATGGCGCGGGTGACGGTGGCCCAGGCCGACGGCGACAAGGTCTACGGCGACCAGAACACGGACGGCTCCAGCAGCGTGCGGGGCGTGTACGACGACATCCGCCGCATGGGCGCCACCGCTCGGGTGATGCTGGTGGCCGCCGCCGCTCGCCGCTGGAAGGTGAAGCCGGAGGCGTGCGAGGCCCGGGACCACGCGGTGTTCCTCCGCGACGGCACGCGCTCGCTGGGCTTCGGCGAGCTGGTGGCCGCCGCGTCGAAGCTGCCCATCCCGAAGGAGCAGGACGTCAAGCTGCGGCCGAAGAGTGAGCTGCGGAGGGCGGGCCGGCCCATGCCGTTGCTGGATGGCCCTGCCTATGTGACGGGCACCGCGGTGTTTGGCGCCGACATCCGTCTGCCAGGGATGCTCATCGCGGTGGTGGCGCGCCCGCCTGTCGTGGGCGGCAAGGTCGTTCGCTTCGACGCCACCCGCGCGCTCGCGGTGCCCGGGGTGAAGAAGGTCTTCGAGCTGCCCGCGCCGAAGCCGCCCTACACGTTCCAGCTCTGGGGCGGTGTCGCGGTGCTCGCGGAGAACACCTGGGCGGCGATGCGCGGGCGCGAGGCCCTGGACATCACCTGGGAGGACGGGCCGAACGCCTCCTATGACTCGACGACGTACCGGGAGCAGCTGACGGCGTCGATTCGCGAACCCGGAGCGGTGGCGCGCAACGTCGGTGACATCGACGCGGCGCTCGCCTCCGCCGCCCGCGTCGTCCAGGCCGAGTACCACGTCCCCCACCTGTCCCACGTCCCCATGGAGCCTCCCGTGGCCCTGGCGCGGGTGGAGAACGGGACGTGTGAGGTCTGGGCGCCCACGCAGCATCCACAGGCCGCGCGCGGCGTGGCGGCGGCGACGGCGGAGCTCCCGGAGGAGAAGGTCCAGGTCCACGTCACGTTCCTGGGCGGAGGCTTCGGCCGCAAGTCCAAGGCGGACTTCATCGCCGAGGTGGTGTGGCTGGCGAAGGAAGCGGGCGTGCCGGTGCGCGTGCAGTGGACGCGCGAGGACGACGTCCGGCACGACTACTATCACTCCGTCAGCGCGCAGCAGCTCACCGCGGGATTGGATGCGTCCGGCAAGGTCATCGCGTGGCGGCACCGCACGGCGTTCCCGCCCATCGCGTCCACCTTCGGGCAGGCCACGCGGCCCAGCCCGTCGGACCTCCAGCAGGGCGTGCTCGACCTGGCGCTCTCCGTGCCCAACGTCCGGGCGGAGACCTGCGAGGCGCCCCCTCACGTGCGCATCGGCTGGCTCCGCTCCGTCTACAACATCTTCCACGCCTTCTCCGTGAACGCGTTCGTGGACGAGCTGGCGCACCTTCGTGGCGCGGACTCGCGCGACATGCTCCTGGAGGTGCTGGGGCCGCCGCGGCAGGCGTCGCTCCAGGAGCTGGGCATCACCGCGCTGCGGAACTACGGCGCCTCCGTGGAGGACCACCCCGTGGACGCGGGGCGCTTGCGCGGTGTCATCGAGCGCGTGACGGCGATGTCTGGCTGGGACGCGCGCAAGGCGAAGGGCCGGGCGCTGGGGCTCGCCGCGCACCGCAGCTTCCTCAGCTACGTGGCCGTGGTGGCCTCGGTGGTCAAGGATGACCAGGGGCGCCTCCGCGTCGACGAGGCGTGGGTGTCGGTGGATGCCGGGACGATTCTCAACCCGGAGCGCGTGCGCTCACAGATGGAGGGCTCCGTCATCTTCGGCATGAGCATCGCGCTGCACGGCGCCGTCACCATGAAGGGCGGGGTGCCGGAGCAGTCGAACTTCCACGACCTCAAGCTGGTGCGCATCGGAGAGGCGCCGCGGAAGATTCACGTCGACATCGTCCCCAGCGAGCTGCCGTCCGGCGGCATTGGCGAGCCCGGCGTGCCTCCGGTGGCGCCCGCCATCATCAACGCCATCTTCGCGCTCACGGGCACGCGCATCCGTGAGCTGCCGGTGTCCCGCACGCTGGCCGTCTGAGTGTCACGTCCGGTGCCTGGGGAGCTCCAGGCACCGGGACGGCGCGCCTTCGCGCGGGTGGGTCATCCAGACCCCTGTCATTGGAACAACAACCCGCCAATCCATTGGCAGGTGTGATGACAGGTGGGCGGAGCGCCTGTATCCAGGGGGCATGACGCAGAGCACGCCAGAAGGTGTGGACGCGCGCGGCTTCCGGGATGCCATGGCCCAGTGGGCCACCGGCGTGGCCGTGGTCGCGATACGAGACGCCGAAGGCCTGCGGGCGACGACGGTGAGCTCCTTCAGTTCGCTGTCGCTGGAGCCGCCGCTGGTGGTGGTGGCGCTGACAGAGGCGTCCCGCACGTTGAAGCGGGTGGAGGCCTCCGGCGTCTTCACGCTCAGCATCCTGTCCGCCGCACAACGTTCCATCTCCGTGCGGTGCGCGAAGGGTGAGCTCGACGCGCAGCTATTCGACGCCGACGCCTTCGTGCGGGACAGCCTGGTGGGGCTGTCATGCCAGGTCCATGGCCTGCACCGTCACGGTGACCACACGCTGATTGTCGGCCGCGTCACACGTCTCCATGCGGGACGTCCGCAGGAGCCCCTTCTTTATTGGGAGCGGGGCTATCGAACCGTGACCTCTCTGCCGCCGTCTGATAGCGGTGGCGCCTGACTTCTCTCACCGAAAGGAAACGACCATGCCGTTCACGCTGCCTGAACTGCCTTACAAGAAGGACGCGCTCCAGCCGCACATGAGCGCGGAGACGCTCGAGTTCCACCACGACAAGCACCACGCCGCCTACGTGACGAACCTGAACAAGCTCCTGGACGGCAAGCCGGAGGCGAACAAGTCGCTGGAGGAGGTCATCCTCAACAGCGAGGGCGGTGTGTTCAACAACGCCGCGCAGGTGTGGAACCACACCTTCTTCTGGCAGTGCATGAAGCCCGCTGGCGGCGGCAAGCCGACGGGTGAGCTCGCGGCGGCCATCGACCGTGACTTCGGCTCCTTCGAGAAGTTCAAGGAGGAGTTCTCCACCGCCGCGGCCACGCAGTTCGGCTCGGGCTGGGCGTGGCTGGTGCTGGAGGGCGGCAAGCTCAAGGTCACCAAGACGGGCAACGCCGACCTGCCGATGAAGCACGGCCAGAAGGCCCTGCTGACCATCGACGTGTGGGAGCACGCCTATTACATCGACTTCCGGAACGCGCGTCCCAAGTTCATCGAGACGTTCCTGACGCACCTGGTGAACTGGGACTTCGTGGCCCAGAACCTCAAGGGCTAGGCCGCACCGCACGCCCACGCACGGCGTCCATCGCTGGCCTGGGCGGCCTCGGAGGTCATTCGAGGCCGCTCAACGCAATCCGCCCCTCCGCTCCCACGCGGAGCACCACCTGGGGCGGAGCGCTGGTGGCCTGGGCCGCCAGCCACCGCGCCAGGGGCGCGACCACCTGTTGCTCCACGACGCGCTTGAGCGGCCTGGCCCCATAGCGTGCGTCGAAGCCGGCGCGCGCCAGGTGCTTCACCACGTCCTCGTCGAAGGCCACCTTCACGCCCCGGCGGCTGAGCCCCTCGCGAGAGAGGGCCGCCTCCAGCGCGCGCCGGGCGAGTGCTTCGATGACGTCCTCCGTGAGCGCGCGGTAGGGCACCACCCGGTCCAACCGGTTCAGCAGCTCGGGCCGGAAGAAGGCCGCCGCGGCCCCCAGGTAATGCGCCGCCCGCTCCTGGACGCCGCGCTCCCCGAAGCCCAGCGAGCGCCCCGCGCTGTCCGCACCCAGGTTGCTGGTGAGCAGCACCACGGTGTTGCGGAAGCTGACGGTGCGGCCGGTGGCGTCCGTGAGCCGGCCTTCGCCCAGCACCTGCAACAGCAGGTCATGGACGCCCGCGTCCGCCTTTTCGACTTCGTCCAGCAGCACCACGCCGAAGGGCTGCTCGCGGACGCGCCGCGCCAGGCTGCCTTGTTGGCCTCCCGCTTCTCCCGCCAGCCGGGTGGCGCTGCCGGGCGCGGCGTACTCCGCCATGTCGAAGCGCGCCAGCCGGGCCACGTCGCCAAACAGGTACTCCGCCAGCGCCAGCGCCGACTCCGTCTTGCCCACGCCCGTGGGGCCCAGCAGCAGGAAGGCGCCCAGCGGACGCGAGGGGTCCGCCAGGCCCGTCTTCAGCGTGACGACCAGGTTGCGCAGGAGGAGGGTGGCCTCGTCCTGGCCCACCACGCGCTCGCGGAGGCGGCGGAGCAGGGCGTCCGGGTCCAACCGGATGGCGGAGTCCACCAGCTCGAGCGGGTAGCCGGTCCGAGTGCAGAAGGCGCGCGTCACCGAGGCGGCATTCACGTCTCCGGCCGCGCCGGGCTCCGTGCTGGCGGCGCGCAGCAGGGACACCGCGCCTCCGGGCAAAGGGCCCGAGCCGAAGCGCTCCGTGAGCTCGCCAGCGCGGTCCAGCGCATCGGGCGTGAAGCGCACCTTGCGCGCGCGGCCCACCCGATGCGAGGCCTGCAGAAGCGCGGCGCGCGCGGCCTGGGCCGAAAGGGGCGCCACGGCGATGTGCCGGAGCGATTGCAGGAACGCGGCGTGGGTCCGCTCCGCGCGGGCCACGTCCTCTGGGGTCGCCTCCAGGACGAGTGAAACTTCGCCACTCTCCAACGCGGGCAGGAGCTGACGCGCCACATCCAGCCCCGTGTCCCCGCCACCCAGGGAGAGCAGCTCCGACAGGCTGTCGAGGTGCAGCACGGCCCGGCGGACACGCAGGGCCTCCACCATGTGCTTCACGCGCTCCTGCCACTGCCCCAGGTAGCGCATGCCCGCCATGATGCGGCCCCCGGAGGAGCTGAAGACCTCCAGCCCGTGGAGCGGCGAACCCGGGGTGGCCGCCTCCGCGCGTTGCACCAGCTCATGGACCAGGGCCGTCTTGCCCACGGACGACGGGCCCACCAGGAGCACGCTGGCGCGGGTGCGCGAGGTGACGGCCTCCGCGAGCCGGGACACCTCCAGATCCCGCTCCCAGGCGCGCTCCAGCAAGCCCGCGCGCGCTTCTTCATTGAGGCACCGGCTGGCTTCCGCGAGCCCGGGTGGTGGCGCCTGGCGCCGCTGCGGCTTCGCGGCATCGACGGCGCGGGCACGCGGCGTGTCCCGGAAGCGGACCGGCACCGACAGCGTCTCCACCTGTTCCTCGCCCACGTAGGCCAGCGCGTGCAGCCGGTCGAGCGGCGCGAGGTAGAGCTCGTGGCGGACCAGCTCCTCGACGAAGGGCTCCAGGTCCGCCGCGTCATACAGCGTGCCCTTGACGTCCACGCGGGGCACCCACACCCGCAGGGACTGGCGCGCCGATGCCCCCTTGCGTGCGGTGCGGGCCTTCACCCCGTGCGTGAGCACGGTGAGGCGCAGCGGGACGGACAGCATCTTCCCGTGTTCGAGCGCGCGCACCGTCAGCGTCGTCTTCCGCTGGCGCAAGTCGCTCCAGTGCGTCTCCTCGTCCCAGAGCTCGCCTCGCTTGAGGAGCCGCCCCACCACCGCCGCGATGTCGAGCCTCGCGGCGTGCAGCGTCGGCGCGAAGGCCGCCAGGTGCGGGTGGGTGAGGACGTGGGCCGCCACGCCCAGCCCGGGATAGGTGCGCACGAAGAGGTGGACGTTCTTTTCCATGTCAGTCGTGTCCCTGGCCAGGTTCCCGGAGCACCCTCGCGGCCCAGGCGAGCGCCTCGCCGGGGCGGCGTCCGCTCGCGACGTGCGTAAGCTCGGTCGAGTCGTGGGGCCGTCCGGTCGTGACACCCTCGCGGCCACGCAGGATGACGTGGCTGGCCACGGCCACTGACGCGGCGCCGCTCCCGCGGGCTTCGCGTTCGCGGATGACGGCCTCATCCCATGCCGCCATCACGCGCGGCACGTCCTCCAGACGCCCCACGTCTTCGGACAGGTGCTCCATACGGACCAGGACCTGGCGCGGCCCATCTCCGTGGACGAGGTCCACCAGCGCATAACCTCGAAGGGGCGCCAGCACCTCGCGCAGGCCGATGGCCGACATCCGCACGGCGACACGCCGCAGCGCCAGGTCCTCGGACCGCTCGTCTCCATGGCGGAACCACTCGGAGCGCCCATCGGCGTGGACGGCTTCCAGGTACATCGCCGTCTCCCCAAGGGCACAAGGGAGGGAGTGCGCCACGGTCCACACCGCGGAGGGTGGTGCGTCGCCGAGCCCCTCCACCAACACCGTCACGACGTCCGTCCCCCGCGCCAGGTGCGTGAGCTGGTGTTCGACCCAGGCGGTCTCGTCGCGAAGGGCCAGCACCCGGGGCTGTGCGCGGCGGAGCTGTTCTTCGTTCGAGACGTGCAGCGGGCGCTCCTCGTAGGCAGGGCGCTGCCGCAGGCCCAGGTGGCCCACGTGATTCGAGTGCGAAGTCAGACGCTGCTTCACGGTGGACTCAGGCGACTGCGCGTCCTGGAACTCGCGCGGGACCAGCTCGTAGTCGCGGATGTCCGTGGCCTCAAGTGCCAGCCGGTGCAGCCGCTCCGCCAGCTCCCCCGCCTCGGGCACCTCCTCCGTCATCAACGCCTCCAGCCGCGAGCCGGTCTCCTCGAGCAGGCGGGAGACCTCCGCCAGTGCCCAGGCAGAGTCTGGTCGCTCGGGTGTCCACGCGGGCGCGTTGACCAGCAGCTCCACCGACACACGCAGGTCGTCGCCATCCCGCAGCAGCTCCACGCGCGCCAGGTCGTCCGCGCTCCGCCGCACCAGGTGGTGGGCCAGGGGCAACGTGAGGCGCTTCTCCAGGGCGCGCTTGAGGGGGCGGGCGCCGTAGCGCGGGTCGTAGGCCTCCTCCACCAGCAGGTCCAGCAGGCGCGGCTCGACCTCCACCAGCACGTTGCCCTGCCGGATGCCATGACGCGACAGCAGGGCTTCGAGCGCGTGGTCCACCACCACGCGCAGCGCGGCGGGCGTGAGTGGACGGAAGGGCACCACCCGGTCCAGCCGGTTGAAGAACTCCGGGCGGAACCAGGCGCGCACGGCGGAGAGATAGTGCGCCTCCGCGCTGTCCGCGGTGCGGTGGAAGCCGGTGTGGGTGGCGGCCTCGCGCACGCCGAGGTTGCTCGTGAGCACGACGACGGACTGCCGGGCATCCACCGTGCGTCCCGCGCCGTCCGTCAGCCGGCCCTCACCGAGGAACTGGAGGAGGGCGTCGAACACGCGGGGATGGGCCTTCTCCACCTCGTCGAACAGCACCACGCAGAAGGGCTGGGTGCGCAGCGCGGTGGTCAGCTCGCCGTCGGGCGCGCCGGGCCGCCCGAGCAGCCGGGTGATGCTGGAGGACGTGACGAACTCCGACATGTCGAAACGGATGAGTCGCTGCTCCCCGCCGAAGAGCGTCCGCGCGAGCGCCTTCGCCGTCTCCGTCTTGCCCACGCCCGTGGGGCCCACGAAGAGGTAGGTGGCCAGCGGCTTGTCGGACGGCTGGAGCGCGGACTGCAACGTGAGGATGGCGTCCACCACGGCGTCCACGGCCTCGGGCTGGCCCGCCACCTGCCGCTGCAGCTCCCACGTCAGCGCCTCGCGCTTCTTCGGCTGGGCGCTGCCCAGGATGAAGTCCGGAAGTCCCGTCTGCTCCCGCATCGCGTCGATGACATCCCCCGACGAGAAGCGCCGGGTGCCCGAGGCGCTGACGCCTTGTCGGGCCATGACCCGGCGGAGCAGGCGGACGGCCTTGCCCGGGAACGCCTCGTGCGACACGAAGCGCTCCTGCAAGGAGAGCAGGGTCTCCAGCGCCAGCGGCGAGAGCCGGACCGCGCTGTCCGTGCTGTCCGCCTCCAGTTCGCGCACGGTGCCAAGAAGCGCGGGCAGCGTGGCGCGCGCATCCAGCGCGGGGACGTGGATGACGCGGAAGAGCGAGGCGAGCGTCGGAGCTTCTTCCCGCACGCGCTCGAAGCGCTCGGGTGTGGACTCGGCGAGCACCGTGAGCTCGCCCCGGGCCATGTGGGGCTCCAGGAACTGCGCGACGTTGGTGCGCTCATTGCGCGTGCGGCCCGCGTAGACGAGCGAGGCCAGGTCGTCCACGTAGAGCAGGTCGCCGACCTCCGTCAGCTCCTTCACCACTCCTCGCGCGCGGGCCTCCCACTGGCCAACGTACATCATGCCGGCGATGAACTGGTTGCCGTCCACGCGCCACACGTCGCGGCGCACGCCCGCGGCGTCCTGCCGGGCGGTGAGCCGGCTCACCACTTCGTGAATCAGGGCCGTCTTGCCCGCGCCAGGTGGCCCCACCAGCACCAGCGCGGAGCCCTCGCGCCCTTCGAGCGCCTCCACGAGCTCGCGCACCAGGGCCTCCCGGCCGAAGCAGCGCTCCAGCGTGCCGTCCCGGGCACCGTGGCTCAGGTTGCGCGCCACGGCCCGGAGCTCCACCAAGGTGAGGCGGCGTCGGTTGCGGCGTTGCTCCCGCTGCTCGGGCGTCTCGGGCGCGGTGTCATCCTTCGCCGGGTGCTTCGTCCGGCGTCGTCGCGCGGGCTGGGCCGGTCGCGGCGGCGTGCGGGGGAGCACGGAGGGCGCATAGGCATCCACCTCCAGGAGCTCCAGCTGCTCCCGGCCCTGGGCCCAGTGCGCGTCCAGGGCGTCCAGGTTGTGCTCCAGGCACCACGCCACCAGCCGCCGCGCGAGCGCTTGGGGCAGGTCCGCGGGCTGGTTCAGCGCGAAGCGCGCGGCGGGGAGCCGGGTGGGGGTGACGACCCAGAAGGTGTCACGGGGCCACTTCTCCAGCAGCACGGACATGGTGCCCTGGAGGACGACGCGCCGGTTCTTCTCCCGGTCCCTGCCTTCCGCATCGACGGTGACGTGCTTCAGGGCGAAGTGGGGCGGGAGCTGGTACTGCGCCACCTGGGAGGGCGACTCGCGCTCGAAGCGCTCCATGACGCCGAGCGCGAGCTCGTCTCGCAGCATGGAGAGGCTGGGCCCCACCTTGTGCAGCGCCGGGAAGAAGGCGGGCACCCAGGCCTCGACGAGCCGGCCGCTGAGCGGGGCCACCACGAAGGGAAGCTTCAGGTCCATGTCGTCAGTCCTCGTCCCGGCTATTGAAGACGTGCCACTGCATCCAGGGGTTCAGCAGGGGCTCCAAATCAACTCCCTCCGGACCGAAGCGCTGCTGCACCCCGGTGCGCAGGTCGGTCAGCGCCCCCTGGCCGGAGCCGCTGCCCGACAGGCGCACCTGACGGACCGCGTTCTTCGGCAGTCGCTTCTGCAGCGCCTCCTGGGAGGAGAGGTCGAACAGCGAGAGGGCCCGCGGCTCGAAGAACGCATGCACCATCGAAATCTGACTGCCTTCGATGAAGCGATGCAGACCGTGCTCGCCCGCGAGCAGCAGGGCGTGGGGGCCGCCCTTGACTTGCAGCGCATAGGCGACCGGCTGCACGACGCGCTTGTCGAAGTCATCATCGTCGACCTTCCGCCATTGGGGCGGCGGAGGGGCGCGAGTCGCCTTCTCGCCGGGCTTGCGTTCGGGGACGGTGAGCAGGCCTCGCCACTTCGCCAGGGAGGCCTTCTGGGCCCACCCCTCATAGGCCGCGGCGAGCATGCGCGCCTGTCTCCACGCGCCGCGTCCTGGCACCAGGAGGAGGGTCGCGCCATGGGACGGGGGAAAGAGCGAGGCGTAGATGCGCTGCCGGAGGCGCGCGAAGGCCGCCTTCACCTGGTGCACCTCGCGGCCCAGGGACTCCACCTGCTCCACGGCCCGGGACAGGTGGGCCTCGAAGAGCAGGTCCTCGATGGTCTCCGCCTGCTGGGCGCACGCCCGAAGCGCCTGTTCCAGCGCTCGCGCCTCCGACGACTTGCGTGAGTTCTCTTCGGCCAGGGCCCGCTCCTCCCAGTACGCGGTGTGCCGGGAGACCTTGTCGAAGACGGCCAGGACTCGGCGCAGGGAGTTCATGGGCGCGCAGCGGCTCCAGCGCTGGACCTCCGCGCGCACGGTGGCGGCTTCCTCGAGGATCCGCTCGATGGCCTCCCGTCCCCCGCCCTCGGCGGCGGCGTCCAGGGGCTCGGCGCGCAATTCGAGCCCCGTGGCTCCCGCGTCCACCGTGAGGCTCGCCGGCCCCATGCGGGGATGCGCCGCGAGCCAGTCCGCCACGGGGACCACCAGCTCGCGCTCCAGCGCGCGCTTCAAGGGGCGGGCGCCATACCGCGCGTCGAAGCCGCGCAGGGCCAGCCAGTCCTGGGCGGCGGGGGTGACCTCCAGCAGGGCATCGTGGAGCGACAGGCCTGGACGGCGGCACACGGCCTCGAGCTCGCGGACCACCAGCCGGCGCAGCAGCGGAGCGGACAGCGGCGAGAAGACGACCACGTCGTCCAGGCGGTTGAACATCTCCGGCCGGAAGAAGCGCTGCGCCTCGGAGACGTAGTGCGCGCGCAGGGAGGTCAGGTCAGGAGCGCCGCCCGCCGCATCGAAGCCCACGCGGGCGCGCAGGGTGTCCGCGCCCAGGTTGCTGGTGAGGATGATGAGGGCGTTGCGGAAGTCCGTGAAGCGCCCGGAGGCATCGGTGAGGCGGCCTTCGCCCAGGACGCCCAGCAGCGCATCGTGAACGGCGGGGTGGGCCTTCTCCACCTCGTCCAGCAGCACCACGCAGAAGGGCTGCCGGCGCACCTCCGAGGTGAGGTAGCCCGGCGTCTCTCCGTCCCCCATCAACCGCAGCAGGGCGTCCGGACCGGCGTACTCACCCATGTCCAGGCGGACCATGCGCTCCTTCGCACCGAAGAGCAGCTCCGCCAGCGCCTTGGACAGCTCCGTCTTGCCCACGCCCGTGGGGCCCACGAAGAGCAGCACCCCCAGCGGGCGCCGCGTGTCGGACATGCCGGCCTTGAGGACGGAGACCACCGAGGCCGCGCGCTCCACGGCGGCGTCCTGGCCCATCACCCGCGAGGCCAGGAAGTCGCGCACGTGGGCGGACTCCAGCGGCTGGTCGTCCCGGAGCAGGTGCTCGGGGATGCCGGACTCCGAGGCGAACTGGCGAATGGCCTCCAGCCGGGTGACGGCGATGCGCGACGCCTGGGCACACGACGCCAGCAGCCGGCGGACGAAGGCCACGGTGTTGCCCACCTGGGCGCCGTAGGGCAGGAAGCGGCGGCACAGGAAGCGCGCCTCGTCGAGCGCGTCGGGGTGCACCTGCATCGTGGTGGCCGCCGCGTCGTCCTCCGCCACCCTGGCGATGATGCGGCCAAGCGCGTCGGCCGTGGGCTCCGCGACTCGCACCACCGAGAAGAGCCGGGCGAAGCTGGTGTTGCGCTGCTCCACCTGGGCCCAGGTCTCCTCCGTGGCCTCCGCCACGACGGCGACATCACGCGCCGCCAGGAGCGGGAGCAGCAGCTGGGCCACGTTCTGGTCGCTGTGGGCGCTCTTGCCCGCGTCGAGGAGCTCCGCGGCATGGCCCAGGGACAGCAGGGCCCGGGCCTCGGTGGCCTCACGGAAGGCGCGCAGCACCTGCTGCTGCCAGTCTCCGAAGAAGCCCTCGCCCGCGATGAGCCGGCTCCCGTCGAGGAAGTAGAACGGGCGGGCGCGCTCGGCGTCGGTGGCGGTGGGCGCGCGCAGCGACTGGGCGAGCGCGTGGAGCACCGACGTCTTGCCCACGCCCGAAGGCCCCACCAGGACCACGGGTTCGGCGTCCTTGGCCGCGAGCCGGGTCCGGAGCAGGGCGACCAGCGCATCCTGCTCGTAGGCCGCGTCGAGCTGCCCTTCCTGCGCCAGCCGGTGCCAGGCCACGCCGACGCTGTCCAGGGTGGGCGTGGGCGGCGGCTTCGCGGATGGCTCACCCGGGGCCCGATGCGCGGTGTGGCGACGTGGCTCCCAGCTGTCCAGGTCCAGCGCCTCCGCGTCTTCGTCCTCGTCGTCCTCTCGCGCGTCGCCCTCCGGGTCGGCGGGCGCGTCCGGGGGGCGCGGCGGTGGACGGAGGTCCCGGTGCAGCTCGCGAGGCGTGAGGTCCGACAGGGCCACGGGGCTGGCCCGCACTTCGATTTCCAGCAGGGACTCCGCGCCATCCGGGCGCAGGGCGAGGCGCTCCGCGTCGGACATTCCCTCCAAGCGGTCCCCCAACAGCTCCTGGGCTTCAGGGGGAAGGGCCTCTCCCTGGAACCAGTGGTGGCTGTCGAGGCGTGGCGCGTGGAGGCCCAGGAAGGCATTGAGCGTGGGGGCCACCACGGCGGACAGCGTCAGCGGCGCGAAGTGATTCTCCTCGGCGCCCCAGACGGGAATCGCGGGCAGCTCCACCGTTTGAAGCGTCCCCCCGGTGGGGGTGATGAACTCCGGCACGCGGCGCGGGTGGACGCGGGAGAGCTGGTCGTCCAGCGCGAGCGTCAGCTCCTCGGTGGCGGCTTCCAGCGAGTCCGCGTGCACCGCGAGCCGGCGCAGCGCCAGCGGCGTGAGCGTCACCCGGCCGCTGACGTGCCGCTGCAACCAGCATTGAAAACGGAAGTTCATGGGTGAGGGCTCGGGTGGAAACAGTGCCGTGCGTGACGGCATGAGCCCTCGGGAGCTGACCGGACCCGCTCACGACGCGGGTCCGGGCTGACAGTCCGTCGGAGTTGTCAGGGGTTGAAGCGCCAGGGCACCGTCGCGGCGGGGTGGAAGCAGTGCACCTCCGCCGTCGTGCTCGAAGGCAGCTCCTGGACGATGCCCGCGCCATAGCCGCGCTGCTGGCACCAGGCGCTGAACTCCAGCCGGGCCGCGGCGGAGGTCAGGTTGCCCGCCGTGGCGGCGGGCCCCAGCTGCTCCCGGGGGACGTTCTGGATGAGGCCCGAGTTGAAGCAGGCCACCCAGGGCCGCGTGGTGAGCTCGAAGAACTGGCCCGACGTCCAGCCCCGGTCGCTGCACCAACGCCTGGAGGCCGCGCTGCACGCCGTGGACTGCGCGGCCCGGTCATCCGCGCAGCCGTCGTGCTTGCGCGCGAGCTCCTCGAAGGTGACGGCCAGGCCCTGGTGCTGGATGGGGCCGCACGCCACGTTCACCGTGGTGGCATCCGCGCTG
The DNA here is from genome assembly GCF_010894475.1 of Myxococcus vastator. GTDB lineage: Bacteria > Myxococcota > Myxococcia > Myxococcales > Myxococcaceae > Myxococcus > Myxococcus vastator. Next base: position 19,634 of record NZ_JAAIYB010000003.1, on the reverse strand, counting down.
GCGGGCACGCCCATGAGGGAGATGGGCGGACGGTTGCCGACGAGCTGCTGAATCGTCTCCAGGATGTTCCGGCTGTTGTCGAGCGCGTGGCTGGCCCCACGCTGGGCGCAGACGCGGTGCATGGACACGGTGCACGCCGTGGAGCCCAGGGCGCTCTGGCTGTCGCAGTCCGGGTGCTGCTGGCTCATGCCGAACTGTCCCTCCGTGGGGTCTCCCTGGATGGCGGCCTCCTTGCAATCGGCGCCGTGCGAGGACATGCAGACGGTCCGGTTCGAGCGCGCGTTGCTGAACAGCCGGACCTCGTCGATGGCGCCTCGGAAGGAGCCCTCGCCGTTGGCGGGGCAGGTCTGCGTGTCCAGCGCGACGCCCGCGCCCACGGACAGCGTGCCGGTGCCCAGTCGCAAGGTGCCCGCGGCGACGGGGAGCGCGCGCTCGGTGGACACGCCGTTGATGTATTCGTGGAAGGCGCCCGTGACGCCGTCCCACGTATAGGCCAGGTGCGTCCAGACGCCGCGAGGGAGCGCGGGGCTGCGGCCCAGGCGCACGCGCTGGCCGTTGATGACGAACGAGGCCTGGACGGTGTGGTCGGACTCGTAGATGAGGTCCAGCCCGCCGGGCTTCTGCAGGAGGTAGCGGTAGGGATTGCCGGTGCAGCCCTGGTTGATGGCCGCGTCGGGGCGCACGGCGAGCTGCACCGAGAAGCCGCGCACGAAGCCGCCCACGCCGGGAAGGGCGCCGCTCGTGTCCGTGAGGTTCACCGTGAGCGCGCCGCCCCCCGGGAGCACCAGCGCTTTGCCCTTGCCGTGGGGCTCCCAGAGTGAACCGGAGGGCGGCTGGGTCGTCGCGTTGTCGGGGGAGATGCGCGCGGTGTCGGTGAGGGTGCCCGTGAAGAAGCGGCCCGACAGGTCCGGCGTCCTCGTCAGGTCGTATTCGCCTCCCCGGGTGATCAGCTCATTCATGGGCAGGAACAGCACCTGGAAGGGACTGCTCAAGTCGCCGACGTCGACCTCGTTGTAGTCCTGGGTGTTGCTGCCGAAGAGGGGAAAGACGTCGTGCGTCTTGGTTGCGGGCAGGTAGTGGTCCTCGTTGCTGGAGCCCACGGGGAAGTTCTGCGCCGGGTGGCGCTCCTGCTCCAGGTTCCACATGGGGCTGGAGTAGAAGAGGTGCGCCAGGTCACTGCGGTCCGTGTTGATGGCGCCGTCGATGTGGTACGCGGTGAAGTGCGTGTCCGCGCCAATCAGGCTGACGGCTTCGCGTCGCGCGCCGTCCGTGTAGCGCACCGCCGTGAAGAGGACGTTGCGGCCCTCGTGGTCCACCCACGCGTAGGCGCCGCGGATGAGCGTGCTCGCGGTGGTGGTGGTGCCGAAGGCCTCACCGGTGGCGGCCTTCAGCGGCTGCCACGCCAGGGGGTAGCGCTTGAGGCCCGGGTTCGGGTCATTGAACAGCATCGACAGCGGGCGCGGGTCGCTCCAACCCGAGGCCGCGCACGGCGTCGGGTTGTACGAATACATGAGGTAGTCGATGGTGCCGTTGTTCTGCGGGCCGCCCTGGTAGATGAAGAGCCGGCCGTCGGACGTCATCGACGGCTCGATGCCTCGGATGCTCGCGCCGCTGACGGTGGTGAGCGGCTCCAGGTTGCCGGTGGTGAACGACGCGATGTCCGCCTGCGCCGTGAAGGGCTGCGAGACGCGCACGTCGATGGGCCGCCGCCGGAAGACGTTGGCCCCGTTGTACATCCGCGAATCGAAGACGAACGGCGTGTACACGGCCACGCCGCCGGACAGCGTGTACGGCGCCGCCGGGTTGGGGAAACAGAAGGTCAGGGCATTCTCTCCATTGCGGACGAAGGTGCTGCGTCCCGGGGAGAAGGTGTTCGCGAACTGGGGCTTGCCCTCGCTGTCATAGGTGAGCGCTTCGGGGCGGAACACCCGCGCCTGCCAGGTCGTCTGTTCATTGGCATGGTCCTCCCGCACGTTGCCAATGAAGATGCGCCCGTCCACGGTGGAGGCATGGCCATTGGCGCCGTAGACGTGGGTGATGCGCGTGTTCACCAGCGACGGCCGCGCCGCCGCCGTGGCCTCGGTGGCGGACAGCAGGGGGAGTGTCAGCAGCGGCGCCGCGAGCAGCGCGAGCGCGGGGCGAGTTCGAGGGGGCATGGGGCTCCTGGGGGAAAGGAGAGGGGAGTTCCTGGTATTCTAGTATTTATTGGAGTCCCTGGAGATTTCGGCCGGTCGCGTTGACAGCGCCGCGGGCACCACGGCATCGTGTGGAGACTGATGACGCGCTCGACCCACCAGACGTGTTGCTGCTGTCCGGCATCCGCGGTGGGCGTCCGTCCGCCAGTGGCCTGAGTGCCCTGGCTGAGTTGTTTCGGAAAGCCCACTGCCCGCGAGGGAGTGGGCTTTTGACTTTCTCGCGTGGCCCCTTGCTTCACCCCGAGGTCCCGCATGGAACGTCACGCGCTGTTGCGTGCCAGGAACTGGATGCCGTTGGCCCTGCTGCTGTCGGTGGCGGGCTGTTCGCGCTCCGCTGGTGACGCGCCATCCGACGGGACGGTGACGTTGCTCAACGTCTCCTATGACCCCACGCGGGAGCTCTACGAGGACCTCAACGCCGCCTTCGCGAAGCACTGGGCGGCCACGCGTGGCCAGCAGGTGTCCATCCAGCAGTCACATGGGGGCTCCGGCAAGCAGGCCCGGTCCGTCATCGAAGGGCTGCGGGCGGACGTGGTGACGCTGGCGCTCGCGCACGACGTGGACATGCTGCACGAGAAGGCGCGGCTGCTTCCGGCGGACTGGCAGGCGCGGCTGCCGCACAACAGCGCGCCGTACACGTCCACCATCGTCTTCGTGGTGCGCCAGGGCAATCCCAAGGCCATCCGCGACTGGGACGACCTGGTGCGCGAGGACGTCACCGTCATCACGCCGAACCCGAAGACGTCGGGCGGCGCGCGGTGGAACTACCTGGCCGCGTGGGGACAGGCGCTGATGCGCGAGGGCGGCAGCGAGGCCCGGGCCCAGGCGTACATGGAGAAGCTGTTCCGCAACGTGCCGGTGCTCGACTCGGGCGCGAGGGGCGCCACCACCACCTTCGCCGAGCGGGGCCTGGGGGACGTGCTCCTCGCGTGGGAGAACGAGGCCTTCCTCCTCACGCATGAGCTGGGGCAGGCGCGGTTCGAGGTCGTCATGCCCTCGGTGAGCATCCTCGCCGAGCCGCCCGTCGCCGTGGTGGACCACAACGTGGACCGCAGGGGCACCCGGGCCGTGGCGGAGGCGTACCTGGCGTTCCTCTCTTCGGACGAGGGCCAGGAGATCGCCGCGCGGCACCACTTCCGGCCGCGCTCGGAGGCCGTGGCCGCGAAGCATGCGTCTGACTTCCCCGGCCTGAAGCGCCTCACGCTGGCGGAGGTCACGGGGGACTGGCGGCGGGCGCACGCGACGCACTTCGCCGACGACGGCCTCTTCGACCGTATCTACGCGCCCCGCGCGGACTGAGGACTCCTCGCCATGTCCCGTCCTGCTCGCCACCGGGTGCTCCCGGGGTTCCGTCTGTCACTGGGCTTCAGCTGGTTCTACCTGGGCCTCATCGTCCTCATCCCGCTCTCCAGCCTCTTCCTGCGGACCTTCTCCCTGAGCTGGGAGGAGTTCTGGGGCATCGTGACGACGCCGCGCGCGCTCGCCGCGTACCGGCTCAGCTTCGGGGCCTCGCTGGCCGCCGCGCTCGCCAACGTCGTCTTCGGCCTGCTGGTGGCCTGGGTGCTGGTGCGCTACCGCTTCCCCGGCCGCGACGTGCTGGAGTCCCTGGTGGACCTGCCCTTCGCGCTGCCCACCGCCGTGGCCGGGCTCACGCTCACGACGCTGTTCTCCGCGCAGGGCTGGTACGGCCAGTACCTGGAAGCGCTGGGCCTCAAGGTGGCCTACACGTCCGTGGGCGTGGCCGTCGCGCTGACGTTCATCGGGTTGCCCTTCGTGGTGCGCACCGTGCAGCCCGTGCTGGAGGACATCGACGTGGATGTGGAGGAGGCCGCGGCCACGCTGGGCGCCTCTCCGTGGGCGGTCTTCCGGCGCGTCCTCTTGCCCGCGCTCTTCCCCGCGCTGCTCAGCGGCTTCACGCTGGCCTTCGCCCGCGCGCTGGGGGAGTACGGCTCCGTCGTCTTCATCTCCGGCAACATGCCGATGCGCACGGAGATTGTCCCGCTGCTCATCATCACCCGGCTGGAGCAGTACGACTACGCGGGGGCGACGGCCATCGCCATCGTCATGCTGGGGGCGTCGTTCTCACTGCTGCTGGCCGTCAACCTGCTCCATCGCTGGAGCCAGCGCCGGCTGGAAGCCCGGCCGGGAGCGTGAGCGCCATGCCTCCGTCCACCCTTGTCCTGCGCCGAAACGCGCGCAGCCTGAGCGGCCCGGCGTTCGTCCGTTGGGGGCTCATTGGCGCGGCGGTGCTGCTGCTGGGCGTCTTCCTCATCGTCCCGCTGGTGGCCGTCTTCACCTTCGCCTTCCAGAAGGGCTGGGAGGCCTACGTCTCCGCCCTGACGCACCCGACGGCGCTGGCGGCCATGCGGCTGACGCTGCTGTCCGCGGCCATCGCCGTGCCCTTCAACCTCGCCTTCGGACTGGCCGCGTCGTGGCTCATCGCGCGGTTCCAGTTCCGGGGGCGCTCGTTGTTGATGACGCTCATCGACCTGCCCTTCAGCGTGTCACCCGTCATCGCGGGGCTCATCTTCGTGCTGCTCTTCGGCCGGCAGGGCTGGCTGGGGCCGTGGCTGCTGGATCATGACGTGCGCGTCATCTTCGCCGTGCCCGGCATCGTCCTGGCCACGGTGTTCGTCACCTTCCCCTACGTCGCGCGTGAGCTGCTGCCAGTGATGGAGGCCCAGGGCAGCGACGAGGAGGAGGCGGCGCTGACGCTGGGCGCGAGCGGCTGGCGCACCTTCCTGTGCGTCACGCTGCCGAAGGTGAAGTGGGGCGTGTTGTACGGCGTCATCCTCTGCAACGCGCGCGCAATGGGTGAGTTCGGCGCCGTGTCCGTGGTGTCCGGCCACGTGCGCGGCGTGACGACGACGCTGCCGCTGCACGCGGAGATTCTCTACAACGAGTACGACCTGGCCGGCGCGTTCGCCGTGGCGTCGCTGCTGACGCTGCTCGCGATCGTGACGTTGGTGGTGAAGAAGTTCGTGGAGTGGAGGAGTCATCCGTCATGAGCATCGTCGTCGAGCAACTCGCCCGCCGGTTCACGCAGGGGGGCAGTCCCGCCGTGTCCAGGGTGTCCTTCCAGGCCCCCGAGGGGGCCATCACCTCGCTGCTGGGCCCGTCCGGCGCGGGCAAGTCCACGTTGCTGCGGCTCATCGCCGGGCTGGAGATTCCCGACGAGGGCCGTGTCCTCATCGACGGCGTGGACTGCACGCGGATGCCCGTGCAGCAGCGCGGCGTGGGGGTGGTCTTCCAGAGCTACGCGCTCTTCAAGCACCTCACCGTCCGGCAGAACGTGGCCTTTGGCCTGGAGGTCCGGCGCGTCCCCAAGGCGGAGCGCGACGCCCGTGTGGAGGAGATGCTCCGCATGGTGCAACTGGAGCACCTGGGCGGCCGCTATCCTGGCCAGCTCTCCGGCGGGCAGCGGCAGCGCGTGGCCTTCGCGCGCGCCCTGGCCATCCGCCCCCGCGTGCTGCTGCTGGACGAGCCCTTCGGCGCGCTGGACACGCGGGTGCGCGAGGAGCTCCGGGAGTGGCTCCATGCCCTCCACGAGCGCACGCGGCTGACGACGCTGCTGGTGACGCACGACCAGCAGGAGGCCCTGGAGATTTCCCAGCACGTGGTGGTGCTGAGCGAGGGACGCGTGGCCCAGGCGGGCTCGCCCGCGGACATCTATGACAGGCCCGCGTCTCCCTTCGTCGCCTCGTTCATTGGAGGCGCCAGCGTGCTGCATGGCCATGTCCAGGCGGGCAGGGCGGCCATGGGGGCGCTGTCCGTGGCCGCGCCCGCCGCGGCGCGCGAGGGCGAAGCGGTGCAGGCCTTTGTCCGCCCCCATGACATCAAGCTGGCGAAGGCGCTCGCGGGCGCGGCGAGCGCGTCCACCGCCACCGGCCGCGTCGAGCGGCTCAAGCCGGTGGGCGGCTACGTGAAGGTGTTTCTCCGCCTGCCCAGCGGCGACGAAGTCACGGTGGAGGTGCCGCGCTCGGAGTTCGACGCGCTGGGCGTGGTGGAGGGGGACTCCGTGCGCGCCGACGTCCGGTCCGCCACCGTCTTCGTGGGGGACTACTCCATTTAGTTGGAAAGTCTGGAAAATCTAATATTTCAGCTAAAGCCGTTTGCGTCGCGGAGGAGGAGGGCTATGTCCCAGGGGGAACCCCCTGGAGTGAGACATGCACAAACGACACGCATTGCGTTCGATGTTGTGGGCCGCGAGCAGCCTGGCGTTGGTTGGCGGCTGTTCCCCGGAGTCGGAGCTGTCCGACGTGGAAGCCGTTCCCCTGGTGACGCAGGAGCAGGGCGAGCGGGCCTATGACCCAGGGGCGGGCTGGAACCTGGCGTGGCAGGACGACTTCACGGGGAGCAGCCTCAACGCCGCACACTGGACGGTGCTGACGAGCAACTTCGACCCCGTCACCAACAACTGCAACTTCGGCACGGGGGAGCTGGAGTATCCCCGCGCGCAGAACGTCACCGTCGCGGGCGGCAAGCTCATCCTCACCGCGCAGCGGACGGCGGACGCGCCCTTTGACTCGCGCTGCGCGGGTTACGGGCCGCGTTCGTACTACTCGGGCCGCATCCACTCGAAGGGCAAGGTGGAGCGCCGCTACGGCAAGCTGGTGGCGAGCATCAAGGTGCCGTCCGGCTATGGCATGTGGCCCGCGTTCTGGACGCTGGGCGCGAACATCTCCAACGTCGGGTGGCCCCGGAGCGGCGAAATCGACATCCTCGAATGGCACTCCAACGAGGCCTCGTGGATGAAGTCCGCCGCGCACTGGTTCGCCAATGGCGGGCAGCAGAGCTGGGGCACGGGCGCCAACCGCGGCTACAGCATCGCGGACGGCTTCCACACGTATGAAGTGGAGTGGACGGCGAACCAGATGATTTTCCGCCTGGACGGCCAGCTTCAGGGGAACGTCTTCAACCACAACGAGCCCGCCTTCCAGCAGAACCACTACATCCTCCTCAACCTCGCCCTGGGCGGAAACTGGTACGGCCACCCGCACCCGGACGCGATTGGCCTTCCCTGGGGCCAGACGAAGACGATGGAGGTGGAGTGGGTGCGCTGGTACCAGGCGGGGAGCACGCCGCCGCCCGCGTCCGTCACCAACGCCAGCTTCGAGAACGGCATGACGGGCTGGGCCACCTGGAGCCCCAACGGCACCGAGGCCGCGGACTTCAGCGAGACGTACAACGGGGGCCGCACCGGCGCCTACCACCTGACGCACTGGACGAGCGGCACGCCCTTCGAGGTCTGGACGTACCAGCCGGTGTCGGGGCTCGCGTCGGGCACGTACAAGGTCCGCGCGTGGGTGCGAAAGAGCGGCGCGTTCGAGCTGTCGCGCCTCCAGGCGAAGACGTGTGGCGGGTGCGCGCCCGTCTATACCAACCTGGGGACGTATGGCGGCTGGACGATGGTGGAGACGCCGCCCATCTCCGTCACCGGAGGCTACCTGGAGCTGGGCTTCCACACCCGCGCCACGGCGGGCAACTCCGCCAACTTCATCCACATGGATGACGTGGAGCTCATCCGCCTCTAGGCGCGGCGTGAGCCAGGGCTACAGCACCAGCCGCCAGGACAGTCCGGCCAGGGTGGTGTAGCCCACCGCCGTGCGCTCCACGCGCCCCTCCGAGGAGAGGAAGAACACGGTGGGGAAGGTGTTCACGCGGAAGGCGGCTTGAATGCCGTCGTCCCCGAGGAGCACCGGGTAGTCCACCGCGTGCTCCCGGGCGAAGCGCCGCACGGCCTCCTCGTCTTCGTAGGCCACGGCGACGGACACCACGTGCGCGGAGTCCCCCGCGAGCTTGCGCAGCTGCGAGAGGTTGGAGGACTCCATTCCGCAGACGCCGCACCAGGGGGCCCAGAAGGCCAGCACCACCGGCTTGCCGCGCAGCGCGTCCAGCCGCACGGTGTCTCCCGTCAGCGTCTGGAGGGTGAAGGCGGGCGCTTGCGTCCCCGCTCCGGGGAGGTTCCTCGCCTGCCACGCGGCCACCGCCGCGAAGAGGAGGGCGAACACGGCCAGGTCCACGCCCCAGCGCACCCACCACCGCTCCCGGGCACGGGCCCAGGTGGACTTCAGCCGCTCCAGTACGCCCGTGCCGCCCTGCATGTGCATCCTTTCACTTCGGGACAGGCCCCGGCCGCCCGGGAAGGGCGGCCGGGCCCGCGTCACATCAGGTCAGCGCGGCGGCCTCGTCGGGCTGCCAGGCCGCGTCACGCAGCCGGGCGCCGTCCTGGCGCTGCGCGCGGCCCACCGCCCGCGTGACGGCGTTGCTGGCGCGCTCCAGCGTCCTGTCGATGGCCGCCAGCAGGTTCGTATCCGAGGACTCGATGGCCAGCTCCCGCCCGTGCTCCAGCCGGAGCGCCACGCGGCACACCTGGTCCACGCCGCCCTTGGGGCCGTTGGCATCCTCCAGCCGCACGACGACTTCCTTCACCCTGTCGGACAGCCGGTCCAGGGCGAAGCGCACGCGACGCTCGGCGTAGGTTCGAAGGGTCTCCGTGAGGGGGATGTTCCGGGCTCGGATTTCGACTCGCATCCAGGACGCTCCTTCCGGGGCCCACCATGGGCCCACGCCTCTATCTCTGTCGTCGTGACGCTTTTGGCGCAAATAGGAAAAGCCCCCATGAGTGCTTCGGAAAACCGAAGACTCACGGGGGCCGGTGGCGGGGCCATGCGGCCCTGGAATCACGGGCCGCTGGACTTGGCGGTGTCGCCCGCGGGCTTCCTGGCAGCCGCCTTGGCGGGTGGGCTGGCCGCCTCCGGAGCCGCGGCGTCCGTGGGGGCCTTCTTCGCGGGCATGGCCCAGATGGGGGGCTCTGGCACCGCGCGAGCACCAATGCGCACCTGCTGCTCCACCATGCGCGACCACAGTGACGCCTTGTTGCCTACCAGCGCGTTGTTCGCCAGCTCCAGGGCCCGCGTGTCCTGCGCGCGGCGGTAGAGGCGCGGGGCCACGTCCGGCTGGGCCGGGTCGGAGTCGCTCACCTGCACCTGCTCCTGCACGCTGATGCCGTCCTCCGCGAAGGTGAGGGTGGACGTCAGCTCGAACTTGCGGCGCAGCCCGTTGGGCAGCTCGAAGGTCATCTCCCGGGACAGGGGGAACCACGCGGCGCCCAGGCAGGCGCGACTCGCGCTGGAGACGGACTCGCTGAAAAATCGGTTGGTGCGCAGCGGCATGATGCGCGCGTGCCGGCGGCAGACCTCCTCGTCGCCGGAGGTGCACGCGTCACCTTCCGCGACGAGGATTTGCGTGCCCTTCACCTGCTCCAGGCGCAGCCGGGTGTTCTTCGCCATGGCGCGCAGCGCGCCCAGTGCCTCCACCCGGAAGCCCTGCTCGGTGGTCTCCACCAGCGCCACCGGGCCCAGGGCCTCGCCGTTGGTGAAGCGCCGCGTCTGCACCCAGACCAGCCGCTGGCCCGCCTGGAGCGTCTCCAGGACGAGGTCCTCCTCGGAGAGCTTCTCCGCCGGCGGCAGGGCCTGCGAGTCCGGGCCGGCCTCCACGCACTCGTCCGCGGCCGGGTCCTGCCACCACACCGGGGCACCGGCGCAGTCCACGCTGGGGCGCGGGTTGGCGCCCGTGTCCTTGTCGTAGCCGTGGAGCAGCAGCGCGAACCAGGTGTCCGGCGTGGGGAAGGAGCGCGCGTTGGGGCCCGCCTCGGCGAAGCACATCGACGGCTTGGGGACGGTGGCGCAGCCGGCCAGCAGGGACAGCGCGACGGCGGAGGCCTGAAGCGTTCGTTTCATGGGTTCTCTCAGGCCTCGGCGAACCGGAGGTCCCAGTCGCCTCCCTCGGTCAGGGCCACATGCAGCTTGGGAGGCACCGCGCCGCTCACCAGGTGCTGCAGCAACTCGCGGGACAGCGCCGGCATCAGCGAGCCCTGGAGAATCTGCTCCATGTTGCGCGCCCCCATCTCCGACTCCGTGCAGCGCCGCGCCAGCTCGTCCAGCAGCTCCGGCGCCAGCGTCGTCTCCACGTTGTGCGCCGTGCGCAGCCGGCTCACCAGCTTGGCCAGCTTCATCTCCGCAATCTGGCGCATCACGTCGCGCTGCACCGGGCCGAAGGGGACGACCGTCATGCGCGCCAGCAGCGCCGGCTTGAAGTGCTGGCTGAGCGCGGGGCGAATCACCGACAGGACTTCCTCGGAGGTGGGCTGCGCGCCGTCCTCGAACATCCGCATCACCAGGTCCGAGGCCAGGTTGCTGGTGAGGATGAGCACGGTGTTCTTGAAGTCCACCGCGCGGCCCTCGCCGTCCGTCAGCGAGCCCTTGTCGAACACCTGGTAGAAGAGGTTCATCACCTCCAGGTCGGCCTTCTCGCACTCGTCCAGCAGCACGACGGAGTAGGGGCGCTGGCGCACCGCCTCCGTCAGCAGGCCGCCCTCGCCGTAGCCCACGTAGCCCGGCGGCGAGCCGATGAGCCGGCTCACCGTGTGCTTCTCCTGGAACTCGCTCATGTTGAGCGTCGTCATGAAGCGCTCGCCGCCGTAGAGCGCTTCCGCCAGCGCCAGCGCCGTCTCCGTCTTGCCCACGCCGCTGGGGCCCACGAAGAGCATGACGCCAATGGGCGTGTCCGGGTTGCGGATGCCGGCCTGGGAGATGCGGATGATCTCCGCCACCTTCGTCAGCGCCGCCTCCTGGCCCCGCACCCGGCCCCGGAGCTTGTCCTCCAGGTTGAGCACCGACTCCAGCAGGTCGCTGCGCATCTTCCCCACGGGCACGCCCGTCCAGCCCGCCACCACCCGCGCGACGATGTCCGCGTCCACGTCCGCGTGCACCAGCGGCACCTCGCCGCGCGTGGCCGCCAGCTTCGCCGCCGCTTCGTCCACCGCCGCCTTCAGGGGCGCCGAATCCGTGTCCGGCGCGGCCTCGCGCAGGGCCTTGCGGGCCTCCATCAGCGCCGCGACGGCCGTGCGCTCGGTCTCCCAGCGCGCGTGCAGCGTGGCGCGGGCATCCACCGTGGCGCTCAGCTTCGCCTCGGCGGCCTCCAGGGACGTCTGCTCGTCCGGGCCGCCCGTGCCCTCGGCGAGGTCGCGCTTGCGCGTGTCGCGCTCGCGCTCCAGCGCCGCGATCTCCTGGTCCAGCTGCACCAGCTCCTCGGGCCGGGTGGACAGCTCAATCTTCACGCGGGCCGCGGACGTGTCCAGCAGGTCCACCGCCTTGTCCGGGAGCTGCCGGCCGGAGATGTACCGGCTGGACAGGCGCACCGCGGCGGTGACGGCCTCGTCGCGGATGATGACGCCGTGGGCCGCTTCATACGTGGGGCGCAGGCCGCGCAGCATCAGCTCCGCGTCCTCCTCGCTGGGCTCCTCCACCTTCACTGGCTGGAAGCGCCGCTCCAGCGCGGCGTCCTTCTCGAAGTACTTCTTGTACTCGGCCCAGGTGGTGGCCGCGAGCGTGCGCAGCTCACCGCGCGCCAGCGCCGGCTTGAGCAGGTTGGACGCGTCCGTGCCGCCCTGCGAGCCGCCCGCGCCGATGATGGTGTGCGCCTCGTCGATGAACAGGATGATGGGGGTGGGGGAGGCCTTCACCTCGGAGATGACGGCCTTGAGGCGGTTCTCGAACTCGCCGCGCACGCCCGCGCCCGCCTGGAGCAGGCCCAAATCCAACCCCAGCAGCTCCACGTTCTTCAGCGCGTCGGGCACCTCGCCCCGGACAATGGCCCAGGCCAGGCCCTCCACCAGCGCCGTCTTGCCCACGCCGGGCTCGCCCACCAGGATGGGGTTGTTCTTCCGGCGGCGGGAGAGGATGTCCACCATCTGCCGGATTTCGCGGTGCCGGCCGAAGATGGGGTCAATCTTCCCCTCGCGCACCCGGCCCGTGAAGGACGTGGCGAAGCGCTTGAGGGCTTCATCTCCACGGCCGCCCGAGCCGCCGGCCGCGCCCCCCGCGGCGCCACTGGCCGCGGCATCCGCGGAGGCGACCTCGACATTCTCGGGCGAGGGCCGCAGCACCACGTCCAGCGAGCTCATCAGCTCATCGCGGCTGATGGCGTCCAGCTCGGGGAACAGCTCCGCAGTGTAGCGCGCGCGCCGGCTGACGAACTGGGCGAACAGCAGGCCCGAGCGCAGCCGCGTGGCGCCCTGCTCCACGGAGGCCAGGAGCCACGCTTCCTCGAACCACTGGAACAGCGTCTCGGAGAAGACGGGCCGGCCGGAGCTGCCCGCGCGCAGGCCCTGGAGGGCGCGCTCCATGCTGGCCAGCACGTGCCGGCGGTCCACGCCGAACTGCTGGAGGATGCGCGCGACGTCGGAGTCCTCCGGCTCCAGCATCTGCACCAGCATGTGCTCCGGGACGATTTCATAGAACCGTCCCGCGCTGGCCCGGGCCACGGCGGCCTCGAGCAGACGGGTAGACGTGGGCGTCAGGCGACGGACGAGCGCTTTCGGATCGACGCGAATGGGAGCCCCCAAAAATGACAGCGGTGGTGGACGGTATATCGGGCGCCCCCTGGCGGCGTAAATCCCCGCGCCGCGCGCCCGCCTGCTCTAACGACTCATTTCACCACGGGGACACTCATCTGCGTCTGCTGGCTCAGACCCAGCCAGGTGTCCCGCCCGAGCTGACTCGGCTCCCGGCTGGAGAGCCGGAACTGGTGCTGCACCCCTTCGGTGAGCCCCAGCTCCAAATCGTACTCCAGGGGGTCCCTCACGAAGAGGGCCACCACCTCGCGCACCAGCGGTAGCAGGTCCCCTTCCTGCATCAGCCGCTTGTAGGCGCGCGGGGGCAGCGGCCGGATGTGGATTTGAATCTTCCCCGTCCGGTCGAAGGCCTTGCCGCCCAGCAGCATGTTGCGTCCCAGCTGGTGGTTGGAGTGGCCCAGCCTCGCCCGGGCGTCGATGTCCACCCAGCGGCCCACGAACTGGCGCACCGCCACCCGCGCGCCCTCCAGGTCGTCGCCCAGCACGTCCTCGAGCGCGACCTCCAACTGCTCGGACGTCCTGGCCCGGCTGGCCAGCAGCGGGGCGATGCGCAGCAGGCGCCACGTCGGCAGCGTGCCCTCCAGGGGCTTCTCGTAGGTGTCGAACCCGCCCAGCGCCAGCAGGCGCCGGGACCACTGGTCCGAGAAGGACGTGTCCGTCTCGCTGGTGACGCGGTACTTCGACTCGATGCGGTACAGCAGCGACAGCAGCCGGTGGTGGAAGAGGTCCAGGAACTCGCGCCGCACCGGGTGGTCCGGGTCCTCCTGCGCGACCTCCTCGGCCAGGTAGTGGGGCAGGGGGCTCACCGCGCCCGTCAGGCCCAGGAAGCGTGTCACCACCTCGAAGAGCGGCCGCTTCGAATACGGGTCCTCCGCCCGCACCGGCACCTGGTGCAGCGTCACGGACGACACGTCGCCCGAGGGGAACCCCAGGGACGGGTCGTGCCGGAAGCGAATCATCTCCTCGTTGACGGGCCCCGCGCCGCCCACGCGGGTGGCCTGCGACGTCAGCCGCTCCAGGAACGCCACCAGGGGGAAGAAGCCCACCCGAGGCGCCAGCTCGGCCAGCTTCTGGGCCGTCTCTACAAAAGCGTCTGGGAGCCGTTCCTCGGAAGCCACGCGAACTCCGTCTGCGAGGGGTGAAGCCGGATGCTCAGCTCGTTGAAGGAGTTGATGGTGACGTGGGAGGCGAGCAGCTCCTCCAGCACGGAGCCGAAGAGAAACGAATCTCCCACGCCCATGAAGTTCTCTTCGTCCAGGTCCACCCGGGTGCGGTGGCCCCGCAGCGGCGCGCCCTCCAGGAAGCGCGTCACCGGCTTCGTCTCCACCGCGCGGATGGCGTTGATGCGCAGGCGGCTGGCGCGCGCCGCCAGGTTGTCGGTGAGCGAATGGAAGTTGTACAGGTCCATCAGCCGCCGCAGCGCGGCCGCGTCCGCCAGCGAGTGCTGGTTGACGGCCAGGTGCGACAGCAGCCGCCAGTGCAGCTCGCTGCCCAGCGGCGCGCGCGCGGGCCGGCTCACCGGGGAGATGTTCCGGAACTTCGCCTGCGTGGGACTGGCGGACGTGGAGGCCGTCAAGTCACCCACCTGCAGCCGCGAGGGCAGCGAGCGGTTGGTGCACGTCAGGTCCATGGACAGCGCTTCCTCCGCGGTGACCTCCGGCGCGATGTTCCGCGGCGTCTCCAGGGTGATGTACGTGTCGATGCCTTCGTCCAGCGGCGAAGGCAGCCGGCGCAGCCGGTAGAAGGACTGCTCGGCGTCCCCGCCCGCGGTGTGGGTGAACTCGTGGAAGGGCCGGTAGACGCGCCGCTCGTTGCGCCCGGCCTTCAGGCCCGTCACCGAGTCCACCGAGTACACCTCGGCGTGGTTGGGGGGCAGGTCGGACGCGCGCAGCAGGTGCTCTCGGTCCAGCGTGCGGTGGAGGATGGGGTCCGCCGGCACGCTGAAGAGGTTCACCGCGGGGGCGCAGTGCAGCCGGAACATCTCCCGGTGGATGCGCGCATCCAGGGGCGGCGGCCGCTCCAGGTGGAAGGCGAGCTCGAAGCGGTCCTCCTTCATCCCGGCGGCGGCGTCCAGCCCGCGCACCTCGAAGAACAGGAACTTCTCCGGCAGCGTCAGGTACTCCTGGAGGTGCCGGTAGCCCTCGCTGGCGCGAGGCCAGGGCAGCAGCTTGAAGTCCCGGTGGAAGCCCACCGGTTGGATGGCGTTCACCGGCAGCTTGAGGCCGTCGCCCTGTCCCGCCGCGCCGCGCACGCGCACCTGGCGGCAGTAGCGCAAGAGCCACAGCAGCACCACCGACGCGGCGGACAGGTCGGCGTGGATGAACAGGCGCAGGCCCTGCTCGCGGAACACCTCCGCGCGGCCCTGTTCCGTCGTCTGGAAATAGAGCCGCAGCACCGGCGCGGTGATGGACGAGCGGTCCAGGAGCGCGTCGGTGAGCTGCACCGGCAGCAGGTCCACGTCCGTGGTGGTGCGGAAGACGCAACTGGTGCCGTCAATCGGCTGGGACGCCACCTCCGCCCCGGCGGCCAGCCGCGAGCGGCCGCGCAGCGCGCGCAGGTGCGGGGTGAACTCGACGATGGTGGAGGCCGGCAGCGGGCGCAGGTAGTGCGGCAGCAGCAGCTCGGTGAGCCCGTGCACCAGCTCCGGCACGTCGTCGTCCACGCGCTCGCGGATGCGGGCCGCGAGGAACGCGAAGCCTTCCAGCAGCCGCTCCACGTCCGGGTCCGCGCCGCGCTCCACCAGCAGGCCCGCGACAGAGGGGTTGGCCAGCCCGAAGGCCCGTCCCATCTCCCGCAGGTACGACAGCTCGCTCAGGTAATACTTGCTGAACATCCTCGCCCTCCGCCACGCACCCCTGGATTCACCCGGCTCACCACAGGTCCACGCGTCCGCCCGGGTGCACCTGGGTGTGGAAACGCACCATGCCTCGCCGATTCTGCGTGGCCAACTGGGCGGTGATGTCGAAGCGCAGCGCCGTCGGGTCCACCGGATCCGCGGTGTAGTGCACCACCACGCTCTTCAGGCGCGGCTCGAAGTCCTGGATGGCCTGCCGGATGGACTGCGTCATCCGCGGTATCGCCGACGGGTAGGAATGGACGATGTCGTTCAGGTCCAGGATGCCGTAGCCCGGTGAGGCTACGGACTCCCCCTTGCGCGTGTTGAGGAGGTTGCGCAGGTGCTCGGCGATGGACTCAACGACGTCGCCAGGCGGGGCGAGCGTGCCGTTGCCTTCAGCGATGCGCGACAACAAGCCTCGGGAGCCCATGGATTTCCTTCAACAGCGCGAGTACCCCAACCCCCGACCGCCCGCGTAGCCCGCTGCACGGACGGCCGGTGGAGGGACGGAACATCAACGCTGGGTGTCCCAGGTGTCCTCGTGCGTGACGCCGCCCTGGGTGATGGTCCAGTTGATGGTGTGGAACACCAGCTGGAGGGTCTCCATCGGGGGCAGGTTGGTGCTCGCCGGCACGAAGGAGTTCGGCACCGTCTGCTGGATGGCGTTGATGCGGGCCTTCTTGACGGACACCGTGTAGAACTGCTCGGTGGTGCCGTCGCCCGTCGGGTTCGGACGGAAGAACTTGAAGGTCGCGTCAATGACCTGGTTCTCGCAGAGGGCCTTCATCAGCAGCGGCGACGCCTTGTCGATGCGCTTGGTGATTTCGATGCCCTCGTACTGGCGGCGGCCCGTCGCCAGACCAGAGCCGGCCTCGCGAGCGGTGAAGACCTTCTGGCTGTACGCGACGCACTCGATGGAGTCCGCGCGGCCCAGGCTGGTCTGCGTGCTGTCGCCCTTGATGTCGCTGCCGTTCGCCTTCAGGTACAGGTGTACTGATTCAGCCATGACTTCAACCTCGTCGCTTTGCGCGCGTCCGCGCGCTGGTGGACCCAGGCTCACCTTGAGCCTGGGCTTGTTGGAGCCCCTAAACTAGCTGAAATGACCGACGCTGGGTGAAACGGGCTCTACTCCTTGTCCAACTTGCCCACGAGGGACAAGGTGAACGACGCACCCATGTACTTGAAGTGGGGGCGCACCTGCAGGCCGCAGCGGTACCAGCCCGGCTGACCGTCCACGTCCTCCACCACCACGCGCGCGGCGCGCAGGGGGCGGCGCGAGCGCACGGCGGGCGCCGGGTCATCCATGTCGGAGATGTACTGGCTGAGCCAGTGGTTGAGCTCGCGCTCCAGGTCCGACTTCTCCTTCCAGCTCCCAATCTGCTCGCGCTGGAGCACTTTGATGTAGTGCGCCAGGCGGGTCATGATGAACATGTAGGGAAGCTGCGTGCCCAGGCGGTAGTTGGTCTCCGCCGCCTTTCCCTCCGGGGTGTTGCCGAAGAACTTGGGCTTCTGCGTGGAGTTGGCGCTGAAGAAGGCCGCGTTGTCGGAGTCCTTGCGGAAGACGAGCCCGATGAAGCCCTCCTCGGAGAGCTCGAACTCGCGCCGCTCGGTGAGCATGACCTCGGTGGGAATCTTGGTCTGGATTTCCCCCATGGCCTCGTACTGGTGCAGCGGCAGGTTCTCCACCGCGCCGCCGGACTGGGGACCGATGATGTTCGGGCTCCAGCGGAACTTGGCGAACGAGTCCGCCACGCGGCTGGTGAGCGCCACGGAGGCGTGACCCCACAGGTAGCGCTCGTGGTGGCCCACGACGTCCTCGGTGAAGTTGAAGGCCTTCACCGGCACCGTCTTCTCACCGTAGGGCAGGCGCAGCAGGAAGCGCGGCAGCGCCAGGCCCACGTAGCGGGCGTCCTCGCTCTCACGGAACGAATGCCACCGGGCGTACTGCGGGCCCTCGAAGAGGGACTTGAGGTCCTTCAGGTCAGGCAGCTTGAGGAAGCTCTCCTCGCCGAACACCTCCGGCGCGGCGTTGCCGATGAAGGGCGCGTGGGCCATGGCGGCCACGGAGGCGCACTTGCGAAGCAGCTCCATGTCCTGCGGGCCGACGTTGAAGTCGTAGTTGGCGGAGATGATGCCGTAGGGCTTGCCACCGAAGACGCCGTACTCGTTGGAGTACACCAGCTTGTACAGGCCGCTCTTGGTGACCTCGGGCGCGTCCTCGAAGTCCTTCTGCAGGTCTTCCTTGGAGGCGTTGAGCATCTCCACGCGGGTGTTCTCGCGGAAGTCGGTGCGGTCCACCATGAACTTCAGCGAGCGCCACGAGGACTCCAGCTTCTGGAACTCCGTCGCGTGGAGGATTTCGTTGACCTGGGAGGACAGGCGCTTGTCGATTTCGGCGATCATCGCGTCGACGAGCGCCTTGTCCACGCGCTCCTCGGAGCGGTTGGGCGCCAGCATCTCGGTGATGAAGGCCTGCACGCCGCGCTTGGCGACGTCGTAACCCTCGTCCTTCGGCTTCAGCTTGGCCTCGGACAGGATTTCGTCGAGCAGGGACAGCGAGGCGTCATCGGCGACGCCCGTGGACTTCTGGGTCTGGGTCTCGTTGGCCATGGTGATTCGGTTCCCCCTGGAAGGGCTACTTGCTCTCTTCGGTCAGACCCAGTTCCTTGATGAGTGCCTTGCGTCCGTCCTCGTCGGCGAGCAGGGCCTGGAGCTTCTTGCGGAACGCCGGCAGGTTGCCCAGGGGGCCCTTGAGGGCGTTGAGCGCGCTGCGCAGCTCGAGCAGCTTCTTCAGCTCCGGCACCTGGTTGACGACGCTCTCGGGCGAAAAGTCATTCAGGTTCTTGAACTGGAGCGACACGTTCATCGTGGCGTTCGGGTCGGCCGAAAGCTTGTCGGCGGCGGTCAGGGTGACCTTGAGGTTCTGCTGGGCCATGACCTCGTTGAAGTTGGCCTTGTCCACGTTGATGGGCGCGCGCTGCTCCAGCGGACGGGCGTCTTCCTGGCCCGTGAAGTCCCCCAGCATCAGCACCTTCAGCGGCAGCTCCACCTGCTCCTGCGCGTTGCCGGTGGCGGGCTTGTAGACGATGTTGACGCGCTCGGTAGGGGCGACGGAACTCTCTTTGCTCATCTGCGGCTTTCTCCTTGAGAACTGCGTAGAAGACGCGGGCGTCGCATGAGGGAGCGCTTCGCCGCGGTACGACGGGTGTCCTTCACGCGCCGACGCGCAGCGTGGCGGAAGAGTCCAGCAACGCTAGACGACGATACCGGTTTCGAAATTTCACTGCCACCGGTCCAGACGCCTTTTCCACGTCGGTTCGGGTTTGCAGCCACCCCTCCAGGCACGCGGCGGCGAGCGCCGGCTCCCAGGTGTCGAGCGCGTGGGCGGAGACCTCTTCGTCCAGGGCGTCATAGACGGCGCGCGCGAGCGGCAACTGGCCCGCATTGGCACACAACCGCGCCAGCTCCAGCCGGGAGATGAAGCGGGCGCGGCCGGTGCTGGCGGCGGTGACGGCGGCCTGCAACCGGGTGACGGCTTCGTGAACGCGGCCTTCCTCCAGCAACGTGCGGGCTTCGGCTTCCAACGCCGCGCTGTCGGCATGGACAGACGCGCCCAGCGCCAGGGGGCCCAGGGCCAGGGTCGTGGACACCGACACCGCGGCGGAAGGGGCGGATGTGGGCGCGCTCACGCGCAGGACGTGGTCGCGCAGCCAGGCCTGGGTGGCGTCGTCCGTGAGCGGGGTGTCCAGGGTGGAGCGGAGCGTCTCCACGCCGGTCAGCCGGCGCAGCTGGATGGCCAGCTCCTGCGCCAGCGCGGCGCGAGCCCCGGCGTACGCGGCGCCCAGTCCCTCCAGGGCGGTGGCGCTGTACCGGTGGAGCGTCAGGGCGAAGCGGTGGCGGGCCAGGGCGGACTCGGACTCGTCGAGCAACTCACCCCAGCGCTGGTTCTGCTCCAGGGTCTCCAGCTTGGTGCGCAGCAGGTCCGGCAGGGGGTGAATCTGGGTGCGGCCATTGCCATCCGCGGCGGGCGGCTGGGTCAGGTGCAGCCACAGGCCCATGCGGTTGAGGCGGTAGGAGAGCGGGTCCTCGGGGCTCGCCCGGCGCAGCGCGCCCGCGGCTCCTAGCAGCGCGCCGCCCACGGTGCGCAGGAAGTCGGTGACGGCCTCCACGCTGGACAGGTCCGGGG
>NZ_JAAIYB010000039.1 GCF_010894475.1 Myxococcus vastator | reverse complement strand
CGCAGGCGCGTCGCGGGATGACGCGGAAAGGGGTGGGAGGGGAGGTGTGTCCAAGCCCGCGGACTCGGACGGCGTGTGAAGTGTGGCTTGGTATGCGGACTGCAATGTCATCGGGTCATGGCCTTCAGAAAAGACGTGTTGACCCAGATTCCTGGCAGCTACTCGAACTTCTCCGAGCACCACAAAGACATCCGTTCGTTCTTCGAGATTGTCGGCGTCCGGTTCGCCATCCGCGAGTATGGCGTCAGCTTGAAGTGCCTCGCGGGCAACAAGCTGTTCTCCAACGCGAGCGGCTACCTCCTGTCGGATGACAGCTCGTACCCGTTCTACCTCTGGCTGCCGTCCTGGCTTGGCCGCTTCTATGTGGACCCGCTCCATGTCCCCGCGGGCACCGCGGTGGATGACAGCCGGGCACGGGACGTGAAGCTGCTGGCCTTCATCTGGATATGGCTGGGCTTCAATGACGCCTACGTGAGCGACGCCGCGGGGCCGGAGTGCTGGTTCGGCGTCGCCGAGCCTCGTCCCGAGGACCCGGACGAGCCGGTCGTCATCACCGCGGACAAGATATGGAAGTACTTCCGCATCGAGCGCACCAGCCAGGGCGAGAGCGACGGGTGGCTGAGCGGCGGCTTCCAGAAGAACGCCATCGGGTGTGACCTGAATGGCCGTTGGCACATGCGGCGCGTCCCGCTGGAGCAGCTCTCCAGCTACTACGCCATCGAGAAGCACGTCATCCGGCCGCTGGGGGAGAAGTTCAACGAGCTGTCGGGCGCCCTGGCCCCCATCGCCAAGACAGGGACGTGACGGGCGCCGCGCCTACCCTCTGCGCTTGGGTCGGAGGTGCTCCGCGAGGTCCCTCGCCACCGTGGTGACGTCGGTGATGGCGCGGTAGCGCCCGGGGGCGAGGAGGAGGGCGCGTCCCAGCTCGACGCACGCGCGCTCGCAACTGGCGCGGCGGTCCGGGTCGGTGATGCTCTCCAGGTCCAGGTTGTGCGCGAGCCCGAAGATGCGGCGGAGCATCTTCGCGCCCGCGAACGCCAGGCTTTCACCCAGCAGCCCCTGGAGCCAGCGTCGGCGTTCCTCGGTGAGCGTGCGCCGTTCGGCTGGTGAGGTGAACAGCGCGGAGGGATAGGCGTCGCCGCGGCCGTGCGCCTCCCAGAGCGCCAGGAACCCGTCGTGGAAGCCTGACCACAGGGCCTCCAGCGTCTCCAGGACCCAGGCCTGATAGGGGGCGCGCGGCGACGCATCGGTGGTGTGGCCCTCCTGACTGAAGTAGTTGATGAGCAGGTTGGCCATCAGGGCGCCCACGTCGAACCCCATGGGGCCGTAGAAGGCGAACTCCTGGTCGATGACCCGCGTGTCCTCCTGCGTCACCATGATGGAGCCGGTGTGGAGGTCCCCGTGGATGAGCGCCTCTGCCCGCGTCAGGTACTGGTGCTTGAGGCGGGACGCCGCCAGCTTCAGGTCCACGTCGTCGCGGACCTCGGCCGCGAGGCCATCCAACTGGGGCGAGGTCCACCGGTTGCGCGGGTGAAGCTGGTAGGGCTCCGTGAAGACCATGTCCTCCATGATCTGGCACATCGCGCTGTTGGCACCGAAGGTGGCCACCCGGCGCCGTTTCTCCTCCGCGGTGAGGGCCAGGTCGGAGGAGAAGAACAGCGACCGGGCCAGGTAGTCCGCCAGGTGTCCGGCGAGGCGTGGGTAGCAGACGCCGGCGGTCATCCCCTTGCGGAGGATGATGTGCGGCGTCAGGCATTCGAGGACCAGGACATATTGCCTGGCGTCATGGTGGAGGACCTGGGGGACGCGCCCGGGGACATGGCGGCCGTGTTCGAGCAGCGCCTGATGTTCGAAGTGGATGCGCTCCAGCGTCAGGGGCCAGGACTCACCCACCAGCCGGACGTAGGGCAGGGACTGCTTGACGCAGACGCTGCCGGCGGGGCCGTGGACCAGGAACACCTGGTTCACGTTTCCGTCACTCACCTCCTGGCTGTGCCAGTCCGTCGCGCCGCCTCCCAGCTGCTTCGCGAGGTGGGGGTGGCTGGAGAGGTAGTCGGGCAGGCTCTGCTTCTGGAGAGGGCGGTAGCCCTCGGGCACGCTCAGCGCCATGGTTCAAACGCCTCCTCGTGAGGGGATTGCCTTCGCTGTCCCGCGCGGACCCAGGCGGGTCCCTTCGCGCCGGAGCCAGGCGGGCCAGCCGAGGCCCAGGTGGTCCTGCAGGGTGCACTCCGCGGTGGCCAGCGTGCCGTGCACCGAGCCCGGGTCATGGGACCAGCAGTCGCTGACGATGAAGACCTGCTCGTCGGCGAGCGGCTTGCGCATCGCGGGGATGATGTCACCGGAGACGTGGTGCTCCCGCCAGACGTGCCAACCGCCTCCGTGGGGCGCGTCGGACCAGTCCTGGCAGCGCGCGGCGACGGGCCGGGGAGCGTCCTGGACACCGTGGAGCTCCAGCAACATCGCGTGGGCACGCTCGACCATCCGGCGGCTGGCGGGCGCATCGGCGGGCAGGGTCGGCGCCTCCCGTGGCCCGTTCGAGTCCGGATACAGCTCGCCCGCGCGGAGGCCGCTCCAATACGCCGCGTCGGCGCCGCTGGTGTACGAGGCCAGGAGCACGGCGGGAGGGCGCTGAGCGTCGTCGCCGGCCCAGTACCAGAGCTGACGCAGTGGCAGGTCGGTGGTGCTGCGCCCTCGGGAGACGCCAGTCTGCTCCCACCAGGAGAACGGGTACGCGAGGAACAGCTTCACGGCCGGGACGGCGCGCACGCCGCGGAGGTTGCGATTCAGCGCCGCGTCCTCGAAGAGGAAGGTGCCCGGGTCGAGCGACTCCAGGGCGTGTTGAGGGAGCGCGAGCAGCACGCAGCGCGCCCTCACCCGGCGCGGCATGCCCCCATCCGGCGCCGCGAAGTGCAGCGTGTATGCGGGCATGTCACCGGCGCCTGGGTGCCTGTCGAGTCGGCGCAAGTGGTGGTGCAGCGACGTGGTGCCTCCCGCCGCTCGGTAGCGCGCGTGCAGCGCCAGGGGCAGGGCGTCGAAGCCGCCTCGGAGGCGCCGGTAGCGGCCGTCGATGGGGGCGTGGAAGAGCACGTCCAGCCAGTCCGCGGCGTTCCCGTTCGCGGAGACGTTGTCGTAGCCATCGGCATCCTTCACCAGTTGGATGGCTTCCTGGCCGAGCACCTGGCCGAGCAAGGTCCGCCACGACAGCGCGTGCAGCGGCGCTCCGTCGATTCGGGCGGCGGCCTTGCGTTGGGTGTACTCCCGCTCCAAGGCGGTGACGTCCTCCCAGGCCTGACGCTCGAAGGCGGCGTGGTAGCGCGCGCGCAGGCCGCTGAAGCCGGGCAGCGCGGCGTCGGTGACGTGTTGCTCCAGGCCGGACGGCCCCAGGCGCCGCTCGGCCGTGCGCAGCCGGTAGGGCAGGGGTGTGGCGCTTCGCGCGAGCGCCGTCGCCGCCAGCTCCCGTTGCCGGAAGCGCACGCCCCGCAGGTACGCGAAGTTCTCCGGCTGGCCGAACGAGAAGTCCGTCACCTGGTCCGCCAGCCCGAGGTGCTGGATGAGGTCGGCCACGAGCTGCAACTGGTCGTGGAAGCGCATGCCGCCGAAGTCCGCGGCGACGTCCGGCAGGCCGGGCAGCCGGACCGACCACAGCCGGCCTCCAAGGCGCCCCGAGCTTTCGTACAACCCCACTCGGAGCTGCCCCCGGCCCTGGCGCAGCGCCGCGAGAGGCGCGAGCCCGTGGGGCGTGACACCTGACAGGAGCCGGTAGCCGAGGTAGCACCCGCCCACGCCACCACCGACGATGGCGACGTCCACCTCATCCTGAGGAGCGTCGGGCGCCACGTTCAGACCGCTCCGACGGCGCGGAGAATCTGCTCGGGGGGCAGCAGGTCCATGCAGTCGCGCTGGACGCAGCCCGCATCGAAGTCCTGCTTGTAGCACATGAGGCAGGGCACCTCCGGTTCGAGCACCGTGCCCCGGCCATACATGTAGAACTCGTGCCGGTTGAACGTGTTGTTCAGCAGGACGATGCGCTTGCGCAGCCCCACGGCCGCGTGGAACGCGAACGTCACCGACGTCACCACGACGTCGGCCAGACTCAGCAACCCGATGAAGCCGTCGAAGGGCTGGACGCCGAAGTAGCGGACGCCAGCCCGCGCCGAAATCTCCAGGTTGCGCTCGTGCTCGTCGGGCCCGCCCACGAGCACGACCTCGCGGCCCGTCTCCTTCAAGCGTCTGGCCAGGGTCGCCCAGTTCGCGGCCGAGTAGAGCCGCGGCTTCCATTGGCTCCCAGCGCCCGTGTTGAGCATCACCACCTGCTTGCCCGGCTCGAGCTCCACCTGGGGCTGGGTGTAGTCGGGCAGGATGTATTCCTCGCCCTGGAAGGCGAAGCCGCAGATGTCGAACAGCTCCTGGACGTAGTGCCGGGTGTTCGCCTTCATCAAGTCGTCGAAGACGCCCGTGCGCCACTTGCGCTGGCTGTCCCCGTCGAAGGGCAGGATGACGCCGTCCTTCTGCGTGAAGCCCTTCTTCACCCGGCCGTCCACGCGGTTCGCCAGCGCGCACGCCTCCACGTCCTTGTCCAGGGACAGCACGAGGTCGAAGCGCAGGTCGAGCACCGTCGTCACGCCCGCGAGGTCGTAGCGCAGCACCTTGAAGACCTCTCGCCGGGGCACCAGCTCCGGGTAGTGCGTCAGCCAGAAGATGCGCGCCCCCGGGTGCCGCTGGCGGATGGCGTGGAGCAGCGGCGTGTTGCGCACCACCTCGCCCGCGGCCTGGAGCTTGATGATGAGCACGTTGCCGGTGGCGGGCTGGTAGTCGGCGCAGCCGTCGCAGTGCGTCCCCCGCGCCTTGTGCGGGCCGCAGGGCTTGTAGCCGTTGAAGTGCAGGCAGTCGGTCCGGATGTCCATGGTGGCTCGCTCCCGGGGCTACGCGGCCTGTCGAGCCAGGGCCTGGGCGTCGGCGTCCAGCTCCGCGAAGGTGTCGCGCAGCACGGCCACCATGGCGTCCAGCTCCTCGGGGGTGACGGTGTAGGGCGGCATCACCAGGATGGAGTCGCCGCTGCCGTCCGGCAGGTAGCCAATGGAGAAGTAGAAGTTGCCGCCCCGCCGCATGGCCCGCTGCAGCACCTGCTCCGCCAGCCGCGCCGTCCTGGGAAAGGCGCGGCGGGTGCGCTTGTCGGCGACGAGCTCGAGGCCGCAGAAGAGCCCCAGGCCGCGCACGTCGTCCACCCAGGAGAAGGCGGTCAGCTCCCGCAGCTTCGCGCGCAGGGCGTCACCCTGGCGTTGGACGTTGTCCAGCAAGCCCTGCCGCTCGATGACGTCGAGCACCCGCAGGCCCACCGCCGCGGAGAAGGGGTGGTTGGTGAAGGTGAATCCGTGGGCGAAGTTGGCGCCATCCCGATGGATGCCGTCCACGATGTCGCGGCTGGCATAGACGGCGGACAGCGGAAGCAGGCCCGCCGCCATCCCCTTGCCCTGGACGATGATGTCCGCCTGGACGCCCGAGTGCTCGGACGCGAACCACGTGCCGCAGCGGCCGAAGCCGCACATCACCTCGTCGAAGATGAGGGTGACGTCGTGACGGTCGCAGATGTCCCGGACGCGCTGGAGGTAGCCCGGTGGCGGGACGCTGACGCCCATGGAGGCGCCAATCACCGGCTCGACGATGAAGGCCAGGCAGCTCTCGGCGCCCTCTTCCAGGATCTTCCGTTCCAGCGCTTCGGCGCAGGCCTCGCCGGACTCCGGCCGTCGGTAGGCATCCGGCGCGGGGATGAAGCATTGCTCGCGCAGCAGCCCGTCGAACAGCAGCCGGTCGCGCGGCTTTCCCGTCACGGCCAGGGCCAGCGCGGTGGCGCCGTGGTAGCCCGGCTCGGTGGCAATCACCTTGTGCTTGCGCGGGCTCCCCGTCTTGCCCAGGTGGAACTGGTACGCCAGCTTGATGGCCGTCTCCACCGCGTCGGAGCCGCTCCCCATGAGGAGGACGTGGGAGATGTTGGCCGGAGCCAGGGCCACCAGCCGCTCGCCGTAGGTCTCCAGCTCGGGCGTGGTGAACTGCATGCCGTGCAGGTAGCTGACGTGCCGCATCGACTCCGCGGCCTGCCGCGCCAGCTCCTCCAGGCCATGTCCCAGGATGGCGACGCCCGCGCCGCCCACGGCGTCCAGCCAGGCGTTGCCCGCGTCGTCGTACAACCTCGCGCCGCGCCCGCGGACGATGCGCGGATAGCGGTGCTCGAAGCGTCGGTGGAAGAGCATGGCGACTCCTAGGCGTCCAGGACGTACTCGAGGGCGCGCCTGGCGCAGGCCTCGGGGGAATGGCGGAACCACGTCTCGATGACCTGGTGGGGGACGGGCGGAGGGACGAAGCGCGCCTTCACGTCGAGGTACTCCTCCAGCGTCGTGCAGCCGCCGCAGTACCCGGCTCGGGCGCGTTGACTCAGCAGCTCTTGTACGGCCTCGGGGGCGTCGTCCGCGGGTCGGAGCCAGAGCACCTTGAGCCGCGTGTGCGCATGGGGCTCGAGCACGCGCAGGAGGTACTCCCAGCTCGAAGGCCGCGAGTAGGTGGTGACCGCGACCAGCGAGCGCGGGGGCCGAGCGACCTCCAGGTGGATGCGCACGGCCTGGTGGAACAGCTCATAGGCCATGGTCATCCGGTTCAGGTTCCGCTGCCGTCCCGCCTCCGTGGCCTCCCAGTCGGGCTCCGGTGGACCGATGCCTGCTCGGGCGAGCACGTCGATGTCGATGACATGCGCTCCCAGGGGCGGACCCAGCAGGGCGGCCGTCTCGCTCTTCCCGGAGAGGGGCCAACCACACAGCACGGTGACCGTGGACGCCATCACGTCTCCCTCCGTGCCAGGCCCGCGTCTGCCAGGTGCTTCAGGAGGGGGGCATGCAGTTGCCCGTTGGAGAAGAGCAGCTCGGTGCAGCGCGTGAGCGACCAGGGCGCGCCGTCGAAGCACGTCACCTGGCCACCGGCCTCCTCGATGAGGCCGATGGCGGGCAGGTGGTCCCAGGGCTTGTTGTCGATGGCCAGGACGGCGTCGATGCTGACGGGCAGGTGATGGCCGCGCGCCAGCCGCGTCCCCGCCCAGCAGAAGGCGCCGAAGTTCCGGATGCGCGTCACCCCGGCGACCAGGGGCGGGTGGTAGAGCCGCCCCACCGTGGGCGTCGTCCCGTCGACGGCGATGGAGGCCCGCGCCAGTTGCTCCACCGAGGAGACGCGCAGGGGAATGGCCGTCTCTCCCTGGAGGATGACGAAGGCGCCTTGGCCGCGCCCGCTGACATGGAGGCCCCCGCCGCCCAGCCGCTCTTCCGTGGGCAGGAAGATGACGGCTTCCTCGACACGGCCTCCCACCACGCTGGCGAACTGCAGCCCGAAGAGGGGCGCGCCCAGGAGGAGGCTGTTGGTGCCGTCCACCAGGTCGACCACGCAGCAGTCACCCTGGGGCGGCCACGGGGACACTCCCTCTTCGTTGATGGGCAGGCCGGGGTATCGCCGGGCCAGGAACGCGGACGTGCGCTCGCGCAGCTCGTCGATGACGCCGTAGACGAGCCGGTCATCCGCGCGCGCGGTGGGCGCCCCCACCGCGCCTTCGAGCAGCCGTGTCCAGACGGGTCGCAGGTCTCCGGCCAGGAACCGCCACAACGTGCGCGTCTCCACGTGGGCGCCCGCCGCGTCACTTCTCATGGCGAGCGCTCCAGTCCGTCCCGGCATCGGCGAGGACCGCCCATTCCCGCTCCACCAGCATGCACAGGACATGGGCCAGGGTGATGTGACACTCCTGGATGTGCTGCACGTTGCCGCTGGGCACCCGGATGCAGACGTCACTCAGCCCCAGGAGCTTGCCGCCGCCGCTTCCGGTGAGCGCCAGGGTGCGGATGCCCAGCAGCCGCGCGCAGCGGAAGGCCCGGACCACGTTCTCGGACTCGCCGCTGGTGCTGATGCCGAGCAGCACGTCACCGGGGCGCCCCAGTGCCTGGACCTGACGTTCGAAGATGTGGCTGAAGCCGAAGTCGTTCGCGTGGGCGGTGATGAGCGAGGTGTCCGTCGTCAGCGCGATGGCGGCCAGCCCCGGCCGCACGAGGTCATGGCTCAGCGCGCTGACGAACTCCGCCGCCAGGTGCTGGCAGTCCGCGGCGCTACCGCCGTTGCCACAGAGCAGCACCTTGCCGCCTGACTGCAGGGCCTGCGCCAGGAGGTGTGCCGCCTCCTGGATGTCCTGCTCGCAATGCTCCAGCAGCCGCTGCTTCGTGTCGATGCTGCCCTGGACGTGCTGCCGGACGAGGCGGGTGCCCGGCTCGCTACGGTCCTCTACTGCCTTCAGCGCTGTCTCCATCTACATCCTCCCCCGCTGGTGAATGTGCCGTTGGACGAACTCCGAGGCGTGAAGCAAGTCGTCGACGACGTGGTGGGCTCGGGCGCCGGGTGCGCCCTCTTCCTCCGCGCCATGGCCCGTGCGGACCAGGAACGTCATGGCGCCCAGGTGCAGGCCCCAGGCGATGTCGCTGCGCTTGTCCCCGATGACGAAGCTGCGCGACAGGTCGATGCCCAGCTCCGTCGCTGCCCGCAGCCCCAGCCCGGGCCTGGGCTTGCGGCACGCGCAGCCCGCGTCGGGCAGGTGGGGGCAGACGTAGATGCCGTCCAGGTGCAGGCCGTCTCGTGCGAGCCAGGCCCGGAGCCGCTCATGAATCGCATCGAGGGCCTGCTGGTCGAAGTAGCCCCGGGCCAGTCCGGATTGATTGGTGACGAGCACCAGGCCCAGCCCCAACGCACGGAACCGGCGCAGCGCGGCCAGGGCGTTGGGGAGCAGCCGCAACCCGTCCGGGCCGCGCAGGTAGTCCCGCTCCTCGATGAGCGTGCCGTCACGGTCCAGGAGGACGAAGGCCCGGGTCAGTGCCATGCCGTCACCTCGTCCCAGGGCGGCACGCCCACGGCTGGACGTCGCCAGCGTCTCGTATCGGGGAGGGGCTGGTGGCCGGGGCGCACGCCTCGCTGCGCGAGCCGGGCCGCCACCTGCTCCGCCACGAGCGGCGCGAAGGCCAGCTTGGTGGGCCAGAGCAGCGTGACACCGTCCGCGTGGTGGAGCACGGGCCCGTCGGGCCGGAGCCCGGCGGCTTGCCGTCCCTCGGCGCGCTCCACGTCCAGGACCGCCAGCGCGCACGCGGACAGGTCCACACCCGGAAGCAGCGTGGCCAGCGCGTCCCGTGCCGCGCGCGCGTGGGCGAGTGGCTCACGGTCCAGGCCCGCTTCGGCCAGCGCGCCGCCCAGATACCAGACGGCGCGGCCCGCGCTGTCGCGGTGGCTGGTGACGGTGACGCGTGGCGTGGTGCCTGCTCCCAGCCAATGCGCGTAGAGGTCTGGCAGCGCGCCCCGGAGCATCACCATGCGCAGGGGCCGGCGCTGCATGGGGGCCGCGCCGGTGGGCATCAGCCGCCCGAGGGCCTCATTCCCAGCGCCTGCGCACAGCACGACCTGCTCACACAGGACCTCCAGCCGCTGCCCGCTGGGGCCCTGGACGTCGACGCCCGCGACGTGCCCGGCGGCGTACCGCAGGCGGGTGGCCTCGGGGGTGATGGCCATCAGGGCCTCCTGGTTCGCGTGGGCCAGGGACTCGAGCACGGACGGGACGTCCACCACCGGCTCCTCGAGCTGGTAGACGGCGTGCCGCGCGGACGGGCCGAGCGCCGCGGCGAGGGGCTCCGGGATTTGCTCCGCGTCGAGCGCCGCCACGCGCCCCTGGAGCAGCTTGCTGGCGAAGAGCCCCGCCAGCCGCGAACCCCACCCCTGACCGGCGACCAGATACTGGTGCGGCGACAGCAGGCGGGCGCCTCGCAGGTCCGGGGCGCGCTCACCCTGGAGGGATGCGCGCCACCGGGCGGGCATGGCCGTCAGTGCCTGGCTCGCCGCGCCGAGGGCGCCGTCGAGGGCGTACTTCAGTCCTCCGTGGATGATGCCCTGCGCGCGGAGCGTCTGGCCCATGCCCAGCTCGCCGCTCTCACACAGGATGGCGGCGTACCCCTGGGCGCGCAGGTGCGCCAGCGTCCAGAGGCCGCAGATGCCACCCCCCAGGATGGCCACGTCGGCGCGAACCTGTTCGATGGGGGCGGGGCCGGCCATGGCTCACCCTCGCTCCTGGGACGTGGGGACCGCCGTCTTCGCGCCGCCGCGCTCGTGGATGCGCGCCACCAGGGCGCTGGTGGAGCACCCCTCCATGAAGTCGAGGATGCGCACCTCTCCGCCTGCTTCGAGGACACAGCGCTGTCCGGGGACCTGCTCGGGGCGGTAGTCGCCGCCCTTCACCAGCAAATCTGGCAGGAGTCGGCAGACCAGCCGCTCCGGCGTGTCCTCGGTGAAGGGCACCACCCAGTCCACCGACGCGAGCCCGGCGAGCACCTGCATCCGCTGCTCCACGGGGTTGAGCGGCCGGGCGGGGCCCTTGAGCCGGCGCACCGAGGCGTCATCGTTGACGGCGACGATGACCCGGTCCGCCAGGTCCGCGAGCTGCGACAGGTACGTGACGTGTCCGGCGTGGAGGATGTCGAAGCACCCGAGCGTCAGCGCCACCCGCTCGCCCCGCGCCTTGGCCTCGCGGACCAGGTCCACGAGCTGGGCCTCGGTGACGACGCCGCGCGGTGGCTCACCCGGGCCGGACAGCGCGCGTTCGAGCTCCGTCACCGACAGCGCGCAGGTGCCTCGCTTGCCAATGACGATGCCCGCGGCGGCGCTGGCCAGGGCCACGGCTTCCGGCAGCGGCACGTCCACCGCGAGCGCCGCCGCCAGCACCGCGATGACCGTGTCCCCCGCGCCCGTGACGTCCCGTACTTCCGTGGCCGACGTCGGCACGTGCAGGGGCGGGTGTCCTTCGCGCAGCAACGTCATGCCCTCGGCCCCGCGGGTGATGAGCAGGGCGTCCAGGGACAGCGCCCGCAGCATCGCGAGCCCACGGGTGGTCAGCGTGGCGTCGTCCGCGCAGCGGCCCGCCACGGCCTCGAATTCACTCCGGTTGGGGACGAGGACGGAGGCGCCCCGGTAGCGGGTGAAGTCCGTTCCCTTCGGCGCGACCAGCGTGAGGCGGCCCGTCTGCCGGGCCCGTTCGATGAAGCGCCAGGGCTCCTTCAGCGTTCCCTTGCCGTAGTCGGACAGCACCACGACGCGCGTCTGCGCGAGCTGGGGGTGGAGCCGCTCCAGGAGCGTCTCGTCGCAGCTATCCGGAAGGCCGTCCTCGAAGTCCATCCGCAGGAGCTGCTGCTGGCCGCTCAGCACCCGCAGCTTGGTGATGGTCCGCGCGCTCCGCATCCGCACTAGGTCCGCGCGCACGCCCGCTGCCGCGAGCTGTACGTCCAGCGCGGCTGCGTCCGCGTCCTCTCCGGTGACGCCGAGCAGGCTGACCGCGGCCCCCAGCGCCGCGGCGTTCACGGCCACGTTGGCCGCGCCTCCCGCGCGCGACTCGTCGCGGTTCACGAGCACCACGGGGACGGGGGCCTCGGGAGACATGCGCGTGGCCTCCCCATGCCAGGAGCGGTCGAGCATCACATCCCCGGCGACCAGGACCCGGGCCTCGTGGAAGGGAGGAAACCGGCGCTCGCGGGGAGGCGCCTTCGCGGCCGTCATGACAGGCCTCCCTGGACCGCCGCCTGGAAGGTGGCGCGTCCTCGCTGGAAGCGGGGCAGGTAGACGTCGCGGAGGAAGGCCCGTGTGCCGGGGAGGTCGTCGCCCGGGGCCGGTGCCTGCTGGAAGGTGCCGTCGGCGGCGAAGTACTCCGGCACGGGCGGCGTGCCGTCATGCAGGCCTTCGGCGCGCAGGGCCTCCGTCAGCCGGCGGTTGCAGGTGGCGACCTTGTCGCGAATGAGCTCGGTCCAATGGCGCCAGAGGGGGAGCTCGTGCCACAGCGGCTCCAGGCGGCGGGACAGCGCCAGCAGGTGCTCCGCGTGGGGGTGGTAGCGGGCGAGCTTGTGGTAGCCCTCCTCACGCGTCGCGCCCTCATCGACGATGCCCTGGAGCAGTCCCCGGTAGAAGCCGAACAGGTCCTCCAGGTTGTCGCAGTCCTTGAGCACGAACGGGTCGACGGTGTCCGCCTTGAGGCACGCGCGGACGCCGAAGAACGCGGACGCGAAGTCACTGGCGTGCTCCTGGCGCAGGCCCTCACCCGGGGGCAGGGAGCCACGTTGGCGCCGGAGGCCGTAGTGGAGCGTGCTCAGGCAGGCGCGCCCCCTGGCGCTCGCGAGGGCTCGCCACGCGGTGCGCAGGAAGACGTCCATGTAGACGCTGGAGTCCTTCGCGCCGCGCAGGTCATCCAGCCGGGACAGGCCGCGCAGCCCCGCGCGCGTGAAGCCGAGCAGGTTCGGGTCCTTCACATCGAGCGCCCGCGCGTCACCGCCGCGAGGGATGAGCGTCTCGTAATAGTTGCCGAGGAACAGCTCGGGCTGCCCGTCCGGGAAGACGCGCTGCTTCGCGCCGACGTTGAGGACCAGGTCGTGGGGGCCGAGCTCCGGCTCCATCAGCCAGGGGAAGACGTCGTAGGCCAGCACGATGTCTCCCGCCGACCAGACGAGGGTGTCCTCCGCCTGGGCGCCCAGGGCCTCCGAAGCGCCTCGGATGGAGTGGAAGAAGGAGAGCTGCCTCGGGTCCTCCGGCACGTAGAGCAGGTGCTGGGCGTCCGGGAGCACCTTCGCGGACACGAGGTAGTCGCGAAGCACCTCCACCACCTGGCCGACCTCGGGCGGCCCATAGACGCTGACCTGCACGCCGCAGGTGGCGAAGTGGAGGATGGGGAAGGCGATGGCGGGGATGTTGTCCAGCAGGGGGTAGAGGAACTTGAGGTCGTCGACCCCACCTTGCAGGGTGCGCTCCATTCGCGTCGCGGCGATGCGCACGGGGGCGCGGAGCGTCCGGCCGTGATGCTGGTCCCGCATCCGGCGGTGGGCCACGACGCGCTTCTCGACGATGCACGCCAGCGCGGCTTCTTCGGAGGGGAACAGCTCGTGGCTCGCCGAGATGGCGACGTGGCGCGCGGGACGGGAATGGCCGGCGCTCGCGCGCACGCGGGCGCGCGGGAGGCTCCACGACTTCTGCGAGGACATGGCGCACTTTCCGGGAGGTGGGTGGCGTGCCGCGAGGACGCCCCAACGGGCGCCCCCCACGGCACTTCAGCAACCCCGGTGCCACTGTCCGGAAGGCGACCGCGCCTTCAAGTTTCGAGCACTTGCGCGCGGAGTCCTTGCGCACCCGCACTCATGGCGTCATTTCGCGACGCGCGCGCGTCCTGGGGATACGCGCGCGCCGCCGCTCCACTCACGCCGCGCCGGGCACGCGGGGGCCGAGCACGTCGCGCAGCGCGTCCGTCACGGTCAGCTTCGGGGCCCAGCCCAGCGCCTTCAGCTTGTCGGGGTCGCCGACGAGGCTGGGGATGTCGGAGGGCCTCAGGCGCGCGGGGTCCAGCTCGATGCGCGCGTCGACGCCCGCCAGCGACAGCATCTCCTCCAGCAGGCTGCGGATGGTGCGTCCCTCGCCGCTGCCAATCGAGCAGGAAGAGGCCCGCTTCGCCCTCCGCCCCAGCGCCGTGTGGCTGGAGTACCGCTGGTACGTCCACGAGCGGGGGATGGCGGAGGTCTTCCTCAAGTGGCCCCGCGGCTCCGCCGAACAGAGCGCCTTGGCCGAGGCCACGGTGCTGCGCGTCCACCTGCTCGGCATGTCCCCCACGCTTTCCGAGCGAGCGGGGAAACTGCTGGTGGGCGGCACGCCGTCGAGAGATCGCATCATGGACCTCTTCGGCGATGACGGCGTGCGCCGGGAGTGCGTCTGCGTGGGCCGGACGAACGTCACCGTGGAGCACTGGGAGCCGCGGCCCGGCCCGCGCCCGCTGCTGGACGATGCGCGCTTCAACTCGCTGGCCGAGGTGCTGGAGGCACCGGACGCCACGCCCGAGGCGCGGCATGAGGCGGTGCAGCGGTTGGCTGACGAGCGAAGCCCTCGTGTCGTGGCGGCGCTGCTCGCGCTGGTGGCGCGCAAGCCCTCGCTGATGGCACTGCGGGTGCTGTCGGAGTGGGGCGTGGTCGAGGCGCGCGAGGCGCTTCAGCGGGACCTGGCCCTGGTGCGGCCCGACAACCCGGCGGACCTTCACGGCGCTGGAGCGGCGGCTTCAGGCCTGGGCGGCCCTGCGCGAATCAGAGTCAGGTCCTTCGCTCAGATAGTAGGAACGTCATCGAATCGGAACGCGGTGGGTGGCCTGCTTTCGGGCCCGTCATTGAGTGTGGATGATGACCTCTGCCGACAAGCCTGCTTTGAGGGGGACGCGGGACGGGTCATCCAATGCAATGCGCGTTGAGATGCGCTGAACGACCTTGACGAAGTTGCCGGAGGCGTTCGTGGGTGGAAAAATCGAGAAGCTTGCTCCCGTCCCAGCCGCGACGCTGAGGACCGTTCCCTTGAGGGGTTGCTCCGGATAGGCATCCAGGTGAATGGTCGCCCGTAGTCCCGGCCGGATGTAACGGATCCGCGTCTCCTTGAAGTTTGCAACCACGATGGTGGGGGGCAATGAGAGGAGCATGAGCGTCCGGCCCTCTTCGATGAGTTGTCCCTCTCTCACCATGAGCTTCGAGATGGTGCCTTCTTGTGGGGCGATGAGCCTCGCCTGCGCGCGCCGACTGCGCGCAAGGGAGAGGCCGTGACGTGCTTCTCTGACGCGCGCCGACGCGAGCGCGCTGTCGCGCTCATCCTCGCCCTCGTCCTCGCGAGCTTCGAGCGTCGCTACGGGCTGCGTCTTGGCGTGTGTCACCCGTGATTCTGCCTCGATGCGCGCGAGGTGGGCTTCCGCACGCTCGACCTCCAGGGCCAGCGCATGCTCATCTACCTGGAGCAGGACTTCTCCTTTCGCCACATGCTGATGTTCCTCGACGACGATGCGGGCGATCTCGCCGCCAACCCGCGCGTTGAGAGGAATGATATCACCGATGACAGTGGCGTCGTCTGTTCGCTCGGTTCCAGCTAGGGTCCACTGCCTGATGCCCAGCGCGACCAGCGCCAGGAGAATCAACCCCATGACAAAGACCAATACACGGGGGGCGCTATGCGTGGCGGCAGGCGTGCGAGGGGCCACCGTCGGGTTGTCGGGTTCATCCACCGCCGCCAGGGACTTGGATGGCTCTTGCATTGTGTTCAGCCCTGAGGTGCGACCTTCCTGGACCGCAGCAGGAACGTAAGGGGGACGGCCGCGAGGAAGAGGGCTCCTAGCAATAGGAACAGCTTACCAAAGGCCAGAAGTGAAGCCTGCCGCTCAAGAAGTTGCTCCAATGTCTCCAGCGCCACGGCCCTGATGCGCTCGGGCTCCATGCCTGCCACCAGGAGTTGCACGGACCGGGTCTGTAGGTATTCGCGCAGGGGCAAGCTGCCTTCGACGACCTGGGGAACTAGCGCCATGCGTGCCATTCCGACGTCGCGCGTCAGATACGCAGCGAAGAAGGTCAGTCCCAGCGAACCTCCTGTGTGCTTCGCGAGTGTATGCAAGCTGCTGGCATCGACCTTCTGGTTCATGGGCGTACGGCTGAGCGTCAACGTGGTCAAGGTCACGCCGATGCCGCTGAAGCCCAGCCCCTGGACCGCGACCACGCCCGCGATGTGGCTAGCTTCTGTTTCAAGGGTGAAGGCGCTCATCTGGATACAGCTGTAGGCAAATGCAAGCGTACCTACCGCCAATACGACATGGGGAGGCAAGACGTTGTGGAAGCGTCCCAACAGGGGCGTGGCCACCGCAGAGACGACGACCCTGGAGACCAGAGCGAGTGCCGCTTGCGTCGCGGTGAAGCCCAGGACTTCCTGCATGAAGAGTGGAAACAGATACTGGCTGGCGTTCAGCATGGAATACAGGACGGCAGCCAGAGCTGTTCCAATGAAGAAGCGTGGCTCGGAGAACAGGCTGAGCCGTACGATCGGGGCATGAGTGGTGATTTCCCAGAAGACGAACATGAGCAGGCCCAAAGCAACACCCAGGGCCAGCGCCACGGTTCCGGGTTCCGTCCACCCCCAACGCGTTCCCTCCATGAGGAGGAACTGCATGCTGGAGAGGCTCAAGGGCAACAGCAGGAGGCCCCAGCCGTCCAACCTCTGTACCGTGCCAGGCGCCAGCGGCTTCTCACGAGCTTCGTTTGGGACCTTGACAAAGAAGATGACCATGACGAGTCCCAGGACCCCTATCGGCAGATTGACGAGGAAGACCCAGGGCCAGCTCATGTAGTCCACGATGAGCCCTCCCAGGATGGGGCCTGCTGCCGGGCCCATCAATGCCGTCATGGAGGCGATCGCGATGGCAATGCCTTGCTGGGAGGAGGGGAACTGCTGTTGGAGGAGTGCCTGCTCGGTGGGGAGGAGGGCGCCGGCGCCCATCCCTTGAAATGCCCGGAACACGATGAGCAAGGGCATGCTCCTCGTCATTCCGCACAGAAACGAACTGACGAGGAAGACGCAGAGCGCCAGGATGTACACCTGCTTCTGGCCGAATCTCCGGCTCAAGAAGCCCGTGAGCGGCATGACACAGATGTTCGCCATCGCGAAGCTCGCGATGACCCACGTGGCCTCCTGCAGTGACGCGCCCAGACTTCCCCGGAGATGGGGCAGCGCGATGTTGAGCATGGAGGAACTGAAGGTGGCCAGGAGGGTCCCCAGGGACACGGAGATGGACACCAGCCACTTGCCCGCCAGTGCCTGCACCGGCGTGGCGCGCACTGCGGCTGTGTTCATCCGACAACCAGCAAGGCGGGATCGATTCGGGGCTTGAAGAAGAGGGTGGAGAAGACCTCCACGTACTCCTCGTAGTGTTGTTGGGCTCGCAACCAGCCCGCGGTTACAGGCTCGACGTGAAGCCCCAGTGCTGATGCGTAGTGCATGTTCCGAATCCAGATGGCCGCGGGGTACGGAATCTTTCCGTCACAAATGCGGTCCTCCCGGCGGTCGAATCGAACGCCGCGCAGGATGCGCCGAGCCATGTCTCGGCAGCCATTCAATGGGTCGAACACCTCGCCCGTGCGCATGTCGTAGGCGATGGCATTGCCGGTGAAGTCCACGCAGTTGAGGACGTCGATGATGTCCTCACAGGGCCACAAGCCTGTAATAGTTTTTGAGATGACCTGGAACTCCCAGCAGAAGTGCCCTTCTTTTTCTGGGTACCACGCGATGTGTCCGAAGGCTCCGATGTGTATCGTGCCATGGCCCGCGAGGCCCGTCTTGAGCATGTCCAGCGTGGAGCCATCCAGGAGCACGTCGAGGTCCTTCTGCTCCTTGCGGCCCAGCGCGATGTTTCGGACGGCGCCTCCCGTGAGATAGAAGTTCGTGGGCACACTGGCGTCCATGCACTGGCGAACGAGTTCGTATCCCGGCCATGCCTCTAGCAGTACCGCAACCTGTTTTCCCAACTCCAGCTTGGTCATGACTCCTCACCTTGCGATTGCCCGGTTGTCTCCATGAAGGGGAAAGCGGCTTCCAGGCATTCGACGACAGGCCATCCCGTTGCTTCCAAACGGTCCCGATGTTGATGTCCTTGGGACACCAGGATGCATGACCAGCCGTTCGCCTTTGCGACGTCGGCATCATGCGTGGTGTCTCCGATGTACAGGACTTTTTCCGGGGCCAGTCCCAGGCGCTTCGACAGCGCCCGTCCCTGCTCCACCTTGCTCACCGCATGGTTGTCGGAAAGGCCCATCGTGAAGCGGAAATAGTCGGTCAGACGGTGGCCGGACACGCAGTGGCTCAGAATGTCCTGGTGGGATGCGGAAAGGATCGACGCATCGAGCTGCTCGGCCTTCAGCCGAGTCAGGCATCTGTGCACGTCTTCATGGAGTGGGCAGTCCGGGACGCGGGCGTCGAAGATGGACAAATATTCGCTTACGATCTGGGAGAAAGGGATGGCCTCGAAGTCGAAGCCGAGGCTCGCGTAGAAGCTTTGGATGGGGAAGTGGAAGTTGGCGCGGTACTGGTCTGCGGTGATGGGTGCCCGGCCATGGTTGCCCAGGACGTGATTGACGCCATGGACCGCCAGTGTCAGGTCATCCAGGAGGGTCCCGTTCCAGTCGAAGACGACATGGGCATAGGGCAGGCGCGACATCTATCCCTCCACCTCGCTCGACCCGAACAGCCGTTGCTTCAACGACTCCGTGAGGACTCGCATCATCATCCCCGGCCGCTGGAGTTGGCGTCCGTCGTCCATGAGATTGGTGACTCTGAGCAGCGCGACCGACACGTCGCGATTGCGGGCTGACGCTTCAACGAGCCGCTCTCCATACCAGTGTTGCCACCGAAGTGAGAGCGGGCGCTCTCCTCCGAGCTCGGGGAACCGCATGTCCTCGCTCTCCGCGAGTCCCCAGGCGGGGGCTACGACCTGGGCGAGGGCCTGCTGGACGGCATGACACGCGGGGCCGCTGGGCCGGGCAAGCGCATCGATATGGTCGTTCAAGACCTCTGCTTCCATGGCGCAGATGGACATTCCCTGGCTGTAGATGGGGTTGACGCTACACAGCGCGTCCCCAATGACCAGAAACCCGCCAGGCCAAGGCGTCACCCGCTCATAGTGACGCCGGAGTCCTCCGGGCATCCGGAAGAGGGAGATCTCCGATAGCGGCTCCGCCTCTCGAATCACCTCATAGATGTCAGGAACCGGCAGGTTGCGGAGAAACTCGAGGTAGTCGCCTTCGTCGGACGGCGGATGGTCCCCCAGCCAGCCGCTCGTGGTGACCATCCATCGCTGGTCTTCGATGGGACTGATGACGCCCATCCTGCGGGAGTAAGGGGGCTTGGGAAGGACAAGCAGGACCTTCCATTGGTTCGTATAGCGCGGCAGCTGCCGGTAGATGCGCGTGGCGTAACCGAGGTTCGCCGCGACCACCGAGCGCTCCGGGCTGGCAATGCCCAGTGACTTGAACCATTGCTCCGTGCGCGAACCACGGCCGCTGGCATCCACCACGAGGTCCGCTTCCATCGTGGTCGTCTTCCCCTCTTGCGTCAGGGTGACTCCCTGGATGTGGCGGCCGCCGTCTTCGCTGCGGAGCGAGGCAACCTCCGCCTGGGAGATGAAGGTAATGCCTGGGACCAATGCCAGCCGTTGCCGTATGACGCTGTCAAACAGTCCTCGGCTGCAGTAGTGCGCACGAATGTCGGTGTCGAACCGCTGACGCCACCGGCCATGCTGGAAGGTTCGGATGTCCCGGGAGAGGTCCGCGACCAGCGCGCCCTTCTGCTCCAATTCATTGAGGAAGCCTGGGAAGAGGTTGGCCAGGATGTGCTTGCCGCGCTGGAGGAGGAGATGGACGTGGTTCTCCTGCGGAACGCCCTTTCGCGGCGCGGGCTCGCTCGGAATCGTGTTGCGTTCCAACACGGTGACACGCTCGAATCGCTCTCTGAGCACACGCGCCGCGAGGCACCCCGCGATGCTGGCTCCGATAACGACGGCGTGCTTGGATGGGGCTGGCGTTGCCGGTGAACTTGCGCTTTCCATGGCGGAACCCTCGTCAGAGGCGAGAGACGTGGTTGATGGCCGCGGCGATGCGATCCAGTTCGGTTGTCGTGAGACTGGGGTGGACTGGAATGGTCGTCATCGACCCCAGAAGCCGCCGGGCATTTTCGCAGGGATGGCGGTACGCGGAGAGGATGGGGAACTCATAAAGAGGCCTGCAGCGATAACGCCGGATGTCAGACGGAATCCCCTGGGCCGCGAGCTGCTCGATGAGGTCATGGGCGCTGCCTCCACGATGTCTGAGGACCAGGAAGTAGTAGTTGGGCTCGCCACCTGACGTGACAGGCAACTCCTGAAGCTGCGGCTGAGTGAGTTGCTTGAGGATGTGCCGCGCGTTCTGTCCGCGAACGCGCAGGTGCTCATTCAAGAGGCGCAGTCTCCGCAGGCCGAGGGCTGCCTGCAGGCCACACAGCGTCAGGCTCAGCCCCAGGTGCCGACCGTTAAGTCCTCCTCTTCGGCTGAAGCGGCGCGCTGCCTTGGCCAGGTCCGCGTCATCCGTGAGGATGAAGCCGCCTTCACCTGTGGAGAGGAACTTGGACTCATGGGTGCTGAAGGTGGCGAGGTGGCCGTAGGTCCAGAGCGGCCGTCCGCTGAGCCGAATGCCGTGCCCGTGCGCGAGGTCCAGGACGAGTGGCAGGCGAAGGTCATCCGCGAACGCGCGCAACGGGATGAGTGGCGTTGGATATCCCCACATCGGCACTTCAATGATGGCACGGGTCCTTGGGCCTACGACGGATTCGAGGTCATCAAGGTCGAGCCCGAATCCATCCTCACGGGTGTCGCAGAAGACGGGGACGCCCCCCATCGCGAGGATGGGATAGACGGTGCACAGTGGGGCCGTCGGGGGAACAACGACTTCGTCTCCGGGTCGGAGGCCCAGGGCTCCGAGCGCGACCATCACCGCCGCCGAGCCAGAGGACACGGATACGGCAGCTGCGGCCCCGAACCAGGAGCGCAGGGCAGCTTCGTAGGCGAGGACGACGTCCCCGGTGCCGGAGAGGTCTCGGTGGAGAAATGCGGACAGATAGGTTGCGTCGCTGGCGTCACGCTGGTGGAAGCTGGGAGGAATGGAGCTGTCACCGGTCATCCATTCCCTCTGGAGGCGAGCTGTTCCGCGAGCACGAGGCGGGCCCAGGCGTCCTCGTCGTTGAAGACTCGGGACAAGAGGCTTCGGAAGTTGTCGAACAGCGAGAGTGCTTCCGTGTCGCTCGCGGAAAAGAAGCGGGCACGTTCCGACTCAGGCTTCATCAAGCCCCCATGAGGGCGCGAGTGCGCTCTGCAGAGGTAGATGAGGTCTAGATGGTAGTGGGGGCCTTCCGAGGACTGGATACGCTCGCACAGCACGGCATAGGGCTGGGTCAGCACGCTCACGTCAGCCTTGGTGTCCGCCAGCCGAGAGTCTTTCTCCCCGAGAA
This sequence comes from Myxococcus vastator, assembly GCF_010894475.1. Lineage (GTDB taxonomy): Bacteria > Myxococcota > Myxococcia > Myxococcales > Myxococcaceae > Myxococcus > Myxococcus vastator. Next base: position 12,024 of record NZ_JAAIYB010000039.1, on the reverse strand, counting down.
GCTGCACGTCGAAGCCCGTCTCCTCCCGGACCTCCCGGAGGAGGGCCTCGTCGGGTGTCTCGTTGGGTTCGATGTGCCCTCCTGGGTAAAGCCAGACACCTAGCTTCTTGTGGGGTAGGAGCAGGATTCGCCGCTCAGGATGAAGCACGAGCGCGGACACCGTCCAGTGCTTCGGCAGTCGAGGGTCTGGCGCGGGCTGCTCAAGTACCGGTGTAGGCATTGATGGCCTCGGCCATGTGCGCGATGTCAGTGTCCGAGATGCCCGGATGCACGGGGAGGGTGGTGATTCTTTTCAGCAGGGCGCTGGCGTTCGGGCAGTCGCGGCGATACGCGGACAGCAACGGGAACTCGTACAGATTTCGGCAGCCATATCGCTTGATGTCGGAGGGGATACCGTGGGCATCCAGGTGGTCGATAAAGCGCTGGGTGTCGGCGAGGTCCGACTCGATGAGCATGAAATAGTAGCTGGGGCTGCTGTTGGGGAGGATTCGGAACTCCCGTACGGCGGGATGGCGAATTTGGGCCGCGATCTTCCTCGCGTTCTCGCTTCGCAGCTCCAACTGGACGCTCATGCTTTCCAGCCGAGCCGTGCCCAGCGCGGCCTGGAGCGCGCCGAGCTTGTAGTTCAGGCCGAAGTCCTGGCCATTCAGGTTCCCGAAGCGCGTGTAACTGCGGCAACGCCCCAGGATCGCCTCATCGTCCGACAGGATGAAGCCGCCCTCGCCCGTCGAGAGAATTTTGCGTTCATGGGTGCTGAAGCAGGACAGGTCCGCGTAGGCGGACAGGGGCTGGCCCGCGAACGTAGTTCCGTGGGAGTGGGCCAGGTCGAAGATGAGCGGGATGCCGCGCGTCTTGGCGAGGCGCTGGAGTTCCTCGGCAGGGGTTGGATAGCCCCACATGGGGATGTCGATGATTGCCCGGGTCCGAGGCGTGATGAGCTGCTCCAGGCTTCCGAGGTCCGCGCCGAAGTTGTCCGCCTGGGTATCGCAGAAAACGGGCACGGCCTGGGCCGCCAAGATGGGATAAACGGTGCACAGCGGGCTTGTAGGGGTGAGAATGACTTCGTCACCCGGTTGAACGCCGGCGGCGAAGAGGGAGACGCTCAACGCGGCGCCGCCAGACGAAACTGCGAGCGCGTGCTTGCTGCGGAACACCGCCGCCAGCCGCGCCTCATAGGCCGAGACGGTGTCACTGGTGCCCGTGAGGCTCGCCTTGAGCGCCGCTTCGAGCGCGGCGGCATCTGAGGCGTCCACGAATCGATATTTGTCAGAGATGGTCCGCGGGCTCAGGTTCGGCTCATTCATTCGCAACGCTCCGCTTCGTCTCTTCGAGGGTCGATTCAGATGCGACATCAATGGCATGGTAGGTAGGCAGGAGGGCTTCGAAATCTGCCTCAAAGCGCGTACCTGCACGGATGGCTTGGGCGAATGCCTGGAGCTCGCCGACGTAGCCGCTTCGCGCATAGCCTGAGTCGAGCGGACTGGGCTGCCAGACCTCCCGCCAGCGCTTGCCATCACCGCTGAACCTCCCTTGTTTCCCGCTGTCGATGACAGTCAAGTTCCAGAGGTTGTCGAGCGTCGCGACATTCGAGCGGCTTCCGATTGCGCGCATTTCGAAGGCAAAGGACGGAAACATATTGCCGGTCAGTAGCGTCGCGGACAGCCCATTGGTGAATTCGAGATTGAGGTGAATGAGCACGCTGCCATCGGCGTGTTGGTGACGCGACGTGGCAAGACTCAATTCGCCCCCGAACGAAATCGCCAGGTCGATGGCGTGAATGGCTTGTGCCAGCAGGAATGAGCGGATGGTGCTGTCACTCTCCCACATCGGCGATTTAGGTTTGTTGGCGGGGTGCTGAATCTGCAGGTGGACGAGTTGGCCAAACAGCTCGTTCTCCACGACCTCACGCAGCCGTCGGACCGGCGTCGCGAAGCGGAAGTTCACCCCGACACCCGTGACGACCTCGTGCTCTTTCGCCAGTGAAATCAGGCTCTTCAGCTCCGAAGTTGTGACACAGGGCGGTTTTTCCACGAAGACATGGATGCCTTTGGGTATGACATGTCGGGCGACCTCCAGGTGGGCTTGGGGAGGACACGCCATGACGACCGCGTCGAGAGCGGATGCGGCGACCATCGCCTCAGGAGAAGAGAAGATCTCCGCGCCGCGTGCTAGAGAGCCGAGTGACGCCGCGCGTTGTCGCTCGCGGTCGCAGACCGCGACAATCTCGACACTGTCTACCTGGAGGAGGGCTGGAATCAGGTTGGCGCGTCCTTGCTCCCCGGCGCCAATGAAACCCACACGGAGGGCCCGCTCACTGCCAACCATCTTCAGTCGATTATGGTGTGACATTCTCGTTGCAATAGCGTAGTTCACTGTCGGTGATCAAGTGTCCACTCGCGGTATCTGTGTGCTGTAAATTTCCATTCAAATGATTGGGGTTGTTTTGACCCGTTCTGGCATTTTGTGATGCATTGCGTGAGTGGGGGTGTATGTCTCGTTTGGGTGTTGAGTCGAAGCCACCATGGCGCAGCGTTCCAGTAGGGGTCCGGCTGGCGACGGAGAGAGTGATTGGCTCGTCTGTCGCTCGCGCGGCGCGCGTATATGGGGGGTATGCCCCCTCTGCGACCTTCAGGTTGTTGTTGGCGGATGGCCGGCGCGTCTTCTTCAAGGGCGTTGGGGGAAGGCTCGCGAATGAATTCATGCGGCGGGCGTTGCGCGCGGAGGTCCGGACATATCGGACCCTGGGAAGGCGCCTTTCCCCCTGGGCGCCTGCCTTTCACGGCGCGTTCGTGGAAAAGGATTGGCATGTGCTGCTGCTGGAGGACCTGGGACGTACGGCCCCCCTCCCGTGGTCGTTACCGCGCATTCGGTCGACTGCACATCACTTCGCCGACTTCCACGCGGCACACCTGGGCCGGCGCCTCCCGCGATGGATTACGGACACCTCATGGAGGCAGCTCGCGATGAGCTGGGCGCAGTTGAGCCGCTCGCCCGACGGAATGCGCGCGCCCGCTTCGCTCGCAGGCAGGAAGGTGCTTCGTGCTCAGCGATGGCTGACTGTTGCCGCGCCGGTGTTGGGCGAATCCGTGGCGCTCCTGGCCGGAGGGCGTCTCAGGCGCACGTTGCTGCATCTCGATATGCGCTCGGACAATGTCCGGATTTCACGGGATAGCTTGCGCATCTTCGATTGGAACCGGACGAGCGTGGGGCCGCCCGAGTTCGATGTGGCCAATTTCGCCACGTCGATTTTTTCCGAGGGCGGCCCCGAGCCGGAGCACTTCGTTGAACGATATGAACAGCGGTTGGCCCTGGACCGGGATGTCCTGGGGGCGGCGGTGTCGGCATTGGCCGGCTACTTCGCCTCTGTGGCCTGGCTCCCTCCCGTTTCTGGCCTCCCCCGGTTGCGCGCGGTGCAGCGGCGGCAGCTGCGGTCGTCGTTGGCGTGGGCTGCCCGGATTCACCGGCTTCCAGTGCCAGACTGGTTGGATGCGGTGCCGACGGAGATCGCGGGGTGAGGTGGGTCGTTGTCCGCTGCGACTTGCGTGCCCGCTGGTGTGGAATTCGGGGGCCCAGCTACGGAAAGCGCAAGGCCCAGGTGCCTGTCGCACCTGGGCCTCATGAACCGTCGTGAAGGTGTCAGTGAGGGCCTGCCGTGTCAGCTGGCGCCGGGCACGCGGGGGCCGAGCACGTCGCGCAGCGCGTCCGTCACGGTCAGCTTCGGGGCCCAGCCCAGCGCCTTCAGCTTGTCGGGGTCGCCGACGAGGCTGGGGATGTCGGAGGGCCTCAGGCGCGCGGGGTCCAGCTCGATGCGCGCGTCGACGCCCGCCAGCGACAGCATCTCCTCCAGCAGGCTGCGGATGGTGCGTCCCTCGCCGCTGCCGATGTTGTACGCCTGCCCCGGCTCGCCCTTGTCGAGCAGCAGCCGGTAGGCCTCCACCACGTCGCGGACGTGGGAGAAGTCGCGCACCGCCTCCAGGTTTCCCGTGCGCAGCACCGGGTCCACCGTGCCCAGGCCAATGGCGCGAATCTGCGCCGCGAACGAGGGCACCACGAAGGTGGGGTCCTGCCCCGCGCCCAGGTGGTTGAAGGGCCGCGCCATGACGACCTCCAGCCCGTAGCTGCGGTGGAACTGCACCGCGGCCAGCTCCGCCGCGGACTTGGAGGCCGCGTAGGGGCTCAGGGGCACCGCCGGGGTGTCCTCGGTGGCGCGCGTGCCCTCGGGCACCGGGCCGTACACCTCGCCGGAGCCCACCAGCACCACGCGCGCCTTCGGGACGCTCTCGCGCACCGCGGTGAGCAGGTGCACCACGCCCATGGTGTTCACCGCGAACACCCGGGACGGGTTGTGGTGGCTCTTCGCGACCGAGCTGAAGCCCGCCAGGTGGATGACGCCCTCGGGCTTCACCTCGGCCAGCGCCGCCTTCACCGAGGCCTCGTTGGCCACGTCGAAGTGCAGGGCGTTGCTGTTGATGCCCTCACCGCGCGGCCCGTGGGCCTCCACCACCTCGTCGCCAGCGGCGCGCAGCAGGGCGCACAAGTGCCGACCGACGAAGCCATCCGCGCCTGTGACCAGGATGCGCATCTACCGCTGCCCCGCCTTCACGCGCTCCAGGTCCGCGTCCACCATCATCTCCACCAACTCCTTGAAGCGCACCTTGGGCTCCCAGCCCAGCTTCGTCTTCGCCTTGGCCGGGTCACCGATGAGCAGGTCCACCTCCGCGGGGCGCACGAAGGCCGGGTCGATGAAGACGTGCTTCTCCCAGTCCAGGCCCACGCGGCCAAAGGCAATCTCCACCAGCTCGCGCACGGTGTGCGTCTCGTTGGTGGCCACCACGTAGTCCTCGGCCTGTGGCTGCTGGAGCATCCGCCACATGGCGTCCACGTAGTCGCCAGCGAAGCCCCAGTCGCGCTTGGCGTCCAGGTTGCCCATGGGCAGCTTCTCCTGGAGGCCCAGCTTGATGCGCGCCACGTTGTAGGTGACTTTGCGCGTGACGAACTCCAGGCCCCGGCGCGGCGACTCGTGGTTGAAGAGGATGCCGCTCACCGCGAACAGGTTGAAGGACTCGCGGTAGTTCACCGTGATGTGGTGGCCGTAGGCCTTGGCCACGCCGTACGGGCTGCGCGGATAGAAGGGCGTGTCCTCCGTCTGCGGAACCTCCAGCACCTTGCCGAACATCTCGCTGGACGACGCCTGGTAGAAGCGCGCCTCCGGGCGGGTGTGGCGGATGGCCTCCAGCATCTTCGTCACGCCCAGCGCGGTGAACTCACCGGTGAGCACCGGCTGGTTCCAACTGGTGGGGACGAAGGACTGCGCCGCCAGGTTGTAGACCTCATCGGGCTTCGTCAGGCTCAGCAGCGCCGCCAGCGAGAACTGGTCCAGCAGGTCGCCCTGGTGGAGCTGAATCTTCCCGTGCAGGTGCTGGATGCGCTCGAACTTCTCTTCCGAAGAGCGGCGCACCATGCCGTGCACCTCGTAGCCCTTCGAAAGGAGCAGCTCCGCGAGATAGCTGCCGTCCTGTCCCGTGATGCCGGTGATGAGTGCGCGCTTGGTCGCCATGTTCTCTTCTGTGTTGGCTGGAGGACGCACTTTCTAGCCGACGCTGTCACCCGTCGCCAACCGTTCCCGGAGGCTTCCCACTTGAAAGCCTGACGCCTCGTGCCAAGTTAGGGCGTTCCAATCGCTCAACCTCGAGGCGGTCATGCGCAACCCAACCCCCCTGGCCCTGGCGGCGTTGCTGCTGGGCACTCCGGTGTCCGCGCAGGTCGCCGTGCCGCCGACGTCGCAGTCGGAGCCCGACCCGTCCATCACCGGCGGGGTGCTCCAGGACGTGGCCCTCTGGGAGAGCCCCGGCGCTCCCGGCAGCAGCCTGTTCCTCACCGCCTACAGCAGCCCCAACTCGGGCCTCGTCACCTTCGGCGTGGGGGGCGAGCAACTGGACGCGGAGCTCCCGGATGGGCCGATGTCGGCCGTGGCCGTGCACGACGGCTTCCCGCTGTCCGGGGTGCAGCAGACCCTGGCGGTGGCGGCCAGCCTCAACCTCAACGGGCTGGTGGCCTACACGGTGGACCCCGACCGCGCGGACCGGGTGGTGCGCGTTGGAGCAGGCGCCTTCGTGACGGGGACGCAGTTCTCCGCCGTGGCGCTCCATCAAGACGAGGATTCGGGCCGGTTCCATGTCTTCGCGGGCACGTCCACGGGCGTGCTCCAGCAGTACGAGCTGGCCGGGGACACGGGGAGCGTGACGGCGACCCTGGTCCGTACGCTCACCACGACGGGGCCCATCGTGGGCCTGGCGGTGGACGAGGCGTCGGACTCCCTGTTCGTCACCCAGCAGGGGCAGGGCCTGTGGCGCTACGCGGCGGCCGCCGACGCGGACGTCACCGGGCAGCAGCTCGCCATCCAGGGCTCGGGCGGGCTCTCCAACAACGTGGGCCGAGTGGCGCTGTACCGCGCGCGCGGCGGGGAGGGGTACATCCTGGTCGCGGACACGGGCGCGGATGCGTTCGCCGTGTACGAGCGGCGCGCGAGGACCTTCGTGGGCGCGTTCCGGCTGGCGGACGACGATGGGGGCGTCATCCGGGCGAATGACCCGGTGGCCCTCGCCGTCTCCGCGTCGCCGCTGGGCACCGCCTACCCCGAAGGGCTCTTCGTGGGCAGTGATGCGTTCTCCAGCCCCCAGCGCTTCCTGTATGCGCGCTGGCCGGCGGTCGCCGAGGCCTTCGACCCCGCGCTGCGAATCGACACGCGGTCCGACTCGGATGGGGGGACGGACGGGGGCACGGACGCGGGCACGGACGGCGGAGGTGGCACGGGGGGGCCGGGGCCGCTGCCCGCGCCGGGAGGCACGCCTCCGGGTGACTCCGGCTGCTCGTGTGCTTCGGCCTCCGTGCCGGCCACCGCGGCGTTCGCGTTGCTCGCGCTGGTGCGGGTGGGGCGCCGCCGCCGCGACTGAAGCGCGTTGCCAGCGGGCGCGCGCCGCGCTGAAGTGCGCGCCCTCATGCGTTCCTTTCGACTCATCGCCCTCGCGTGGGTGTGCGGGGCCACCCTCGCGTGCGCTGGCGCTCGGACTCGCGCCGCGCCTCCGGAGCCCATCCGCCTCACCCTGGTGGGCATCAACGACTTCCACGGGCAGGTGGAGCCCCACCGCACGCCGTTGAAGGACGGGCAGGTGGTGGAGGAGGGCGGCGCCGCCACGCTCGCGGCCTACGTGGCGCGGCTGCGCGCGGACAACCCGGGCGGCGTGGTGCTGCTGGACGCGGGCGACATGTTCCAGGGCACGCTGCCTTCCAACCTCACGGAGGGGGCCGTCGTCATCGACGTGTACAACCACCTGGGGGTGGACGCGGCCGCCATTGGCAACCACGAGTTCGACTATGGCCCCGTGGGGCCGGGCTCCATGGCGCGGCGGCCCGGGGATGACCCACTAGGGGCGCTCAAGGCGCGCATCGGGCAGGCGCGCTTCCCTTTGTTGTCGGCGAACCTCCGCGATGCCGCCACCGGCGCGGCCCCCGCCTGGACGGGCAATGACGGCACGTACCTGATGGAGGTGAAGGGCGTGAAGGTGGGCATCCTCGGGCTCTCCACGGAGGACACCCCCAAGGTCACCAATCCCGCCAACGTGACGTCCCTGCGCTTCCTGCCCCTGGCGCCCGCCGCGCTGGAGGCGTCCCGCTCCCTGCGCGCGCGCGGCGCGGAGGTGGTGGTGGCGGTGGCGCACGCGGGCGGCAAGTGCGCGGACTTGAGCAACCCCCGCGACACGTCGAGCTGCGACCTGGGCGACGCGGAGATTCTGTCGATGCTGGAGCGCCTGCCGCCGGGCACGCTCGACGCCGTCGTGGCGGGGCACACCCACCAGACGATGGGCCACTTCTTCGCCCAGGTGCCCATCATCGAGACGACGGGACTGGCGCGCTCCCTGGGCGTGGTGGAGCTGTTCGTGGACCCGGCCAGCCGCCGCGTCCTGCCCGAGCGCACCCGCATCCAGGCCGCCATTCCCCTCTGCGCGAAGGTGGACGCCACCCAGGGAACCTGTGACGGCCGCCGCCTGCGGAACGAGCCCCAGGTGCGCTTGGAGCCCGCGTCGTTCATGTCGGAGCCGGTGGTGCCCGACGCGCGGGTGGCGCCGCTGCTGGCGCCGGCGCTGGACCTGGCGCGGCAGGCGCAGAATCGTCAGATGGGGCTCGTGGCGGCCACCCCGCTGGCCCGCGGTTATAAGGAGGAGAGTGCGCTGGGCAACCTGATGGCGGACGTGCTGCGTGCGTCGGCCAAGGCGGACGTGGGGCTGATGAACCCGGGTGGCGTCCGCGCGAACCTGCCCGCAGGGCCGCTTACGTTCGGTCAGGTGTTCGGGCTGCTGCCCTTCGACAACACGGTGGCCGTCATCACCCTGACGGGCCCCGAACTGGAGCAGCTGCTGTCGCTGGCCTACGGCAATGCCATGGGCTCCATCTTCGCGGTCTCCGGCCTCGAGGTGACGCTGGAGCGTTGCCCGGGGACTGAGCGGCTCGCGAGCGTGGCCCTTACTGGAGGTCAGCCGCTCGTGTCCGACGACCGGACGCTGTACCGGGTGGCCCTCCCGGACTTCCTGGCGCGGGGCGGTGACGGGCTGGAACCCCTCCTGCGCACCGTGCCGCCGGAGCGCATCGAGATGGCCCCCGTCAACGGGCTCGACCTGCGCGAGGCGCTCATCGCCTACGGGAAGGCCCGAGGCGGCACGCTGGACGCCCCGGAGCTGGGCCGGGTTCACTACAAGGGTGTAGCAAAGTGTCAGCCAGCGGCGCGCTGAGAGCGTCCCGGCTGAAAATTCGAACGACGGCTGATCCGCTGGGGTTGAACGAAATGACCCAACCCAGCGGAAGGACACTGAAATCGCGCCGGGTGCCGATTTTTCGGCCTGGGATCAGTTTCCAACGGGAGGCGGAGGTCCTACTCTAGTCCCTGCGAGTGTCCACTCCGAGGTGGCCCAGGGCCTGCGTGGGTGGACTCCCGTGAGCTGGAGGAACCGACATGCTCTACAAAGTGACCCCGATGATGGCGCCGCCTGCGCCTGACAAGGCGAAGCAGCGTGAACCGGGGCAGGGCCAGCCGCGCAAGCGTCGCAAGTCCGCCGTCTACGACGCGGATGGCCAAGAGGTGCTCATCTCGCTGATGTGCATCAAGTGCAAGACGCTGAAGCCGCTGGCGCAGTTCGGCCTGCGGAAGATGGCGGATGGCGCCATCCGGAATCAGCCTTGGTGCCGCACGTGCCGCTCGGGCGCGGGCAGCAAGAAGCCCAAGGCGGGCAAGGACACCGCTGCCGCGCCGGTGGAAGAGGCGGCCCCGGTGCTCCAGGTGGTGCCGGCCGCGGCGCGGCCCGAAGCGGGTGAAGCCCCCGCCGAGCCTGTCGCCGCCGTGCAGGGCTGATCCACCGCCCGCTGTCCCGGCCCCGGGGGCTGGACCTTCCAGGTCCAACTCCCGCGGGAGCATTCCTTCCAAACCTACGAGAGCCGCAGCCCGGCGGGGAGCGTATCCCCGAGCGCGCGAGCCTCGTCCGCGGCCTCCAGCGCCACCACCTCGCGCACCATGCGCACCCACGTCTCGGGGGCCTTCGCCGCCAGCAGGGCCTGGGCCGTGCGCTCGCGCAGCTCCGGGTCCAGGTCGCGCGTGCGGTCTCCGGTGAGCCGCGCGAGCTGCGCCGCCGCGAAGGACGCGCCGTCAAGCTTCCGCAGGTCCAGCTCCAGCAGCAGCGTGAGCCAGGCCTCGGCCGTGTCCACGTCCACCACCTTGTGGCTGCTGCCGTACAGGGGCACTCGCGCGCCCAGGCGTCCCAGGGACCAGGCCCAGGGGCCACCGGACTTCGCCTCGGCCTTCAGCCGCGCGGCAATCCACCGGCCCAGCTCCGCCTTGTCACCCGGTGGCAGGTGCTCCAGCGAGGCCGCGGTGCGGACCATCTCCTCCAGGCCCTCGGGCTGGATGCCCTTGAGCTTCCCCGGCGGCGGCGCGTCCGGTGGCACCTTCCGCGCCAGGTGGGGCTGGAGGTACGCGTACAGCTTCTGCTGCCGCGACTCGTCCAGTCCGCCCGCGATGCGGCGCCACATCACCCAGAACTCCGTCCACACCGCCTTGTCCGTGTGGTGCTGCACCAGCGCGTCGAAGAGGCTGAACGTCTGCTCCGCGCGCCAGCCGTCCAGCGGGTAGCCGAAGCCCGGCCGCAGGCTGAAGCCGGTGAGGCTGTAGAAGACGCGCTCGTGGTCGTCCGAGCGCCGGCGCTTGCTCGCGCCCGCGAAGAGGGTGCTCCACATCTCCCGCAGCACCGGCACGCGCCACGTCTCACGCGCGCCCAGCGCCTTCTCCAGCGTGCGCCCGAGCTGCTTCACGTCCTTGGGGCCAATGGGCAGCGGCTTGTTGCCGTAGACGCGCTCGATGTTGTCCTTCGCCTCGACGAAGCGCGCGGGCATGGACTCGGTGACCGTCAACTCGTGCGAGCCGCCGGTGCCGCGCAGCTCGAACTCCAGGCGCCACCGCTCGTCCGCGACGTTGGAGACGCAGTACAGCTCCAGCGTGCCAATCTCCGTCAGCGCCGCCTGGAGGTGCACGGGCACGTCGGCCACCGTGTTGGAGGCGCCCTTGAGCAGCGTGTGGATGGGCGGCAGGGGCTTGAGGTCCTCCACCAGCGGCACCAAATCCCCCGGCTTGTCGATGCGGTCGCTGGTGGTGGAGTAGAGCTGGAACTGCACCGGCCGGCCCAGGGTGAGCGAGAAGGGGCGCTCGCCCAGGTCCACCTTCTGGCCTTCCTCGAAGCCGCGGGGGATGAGGCACAGCGCGGGCTGCTCGGCGCTGTCCGCCGCGCGCTGCAGTCCCACGTAGTAGGCGCGCGCCGCGCCGCCGCCAATGCGCAGGCCGTGGCCGCGCCGCACCAGGCCGTAGTACGCGGCGCCGCGGGCCACCGCGAGCTCCAGGGACTCGTGCCGCAGCAGGGGGATGCGCGGCGCGCCCGGCCACCACGCGGAGAGGGCCTCCACCAGCCGCTCGGAAATCTGGGGCGAGTTGAACACGCCACCGTTGAGCAGGATGGCGTCCGGCCGGGGCAGGGCGCCCTCCGCCGGCGCCGTGTCGCCCAGCGCCGCGAAGCCCGCCGCCGCGTGCTGCGCGAGGAAGGCCGCCAGGTGCCGCGTCACCGCCGCGTCCTGCACATAGGGCAGGCCCAGCTCCTGGAGCGCCATGCGCGCGGCGCGGCGCGGCCTGTCGGTGGGCGCGGTGAGGGGGAAGAAGCCGTTCAGCACCAGCGCCTGCGCCTCGTCGCGCGACAGGTCCGTGGATAGGGTGCCGCCCAGCAGCTTGCTGCCGCCACCCACCAGCGACACGCCGTGCTTCTCCGGCGGGGCGAGCCCGAGCAGCGCCTCCTTCGCGGTGCGCGCGGCCTGGATGGCCTGCGTCCACTGCGTGGCGGACAGGCGGCGGCCGTCCGTGGAGAGCTTCTCCTCCACCCGGCGCGCCAGCGCGGCGTCCATGTTGTCGCCGCCCAGCATCAGGTGGTCGCCCACGGCCAGCCGCCGCAGCATGGGGCCTTCGGGGGACACGCCCGCGTGCACCAGCGTGAAGTCCGTGGTGCCGCCGCCCACGTCCACCACCAGCACCAGCCGGACGTGGGACAGCGTCTGCTCCAGGTCCGCCCGGTGGCGCGCGGTGTAGTCGTAGAAGGCCGCCTGCGGCTCCTCCAGCAGGGTGAACTTCTCCAGCCCGGCCTTGCGCGCCGCGCTCACCGTGAGGGCGCGGGCCGCCTCGTCGAAGGAGGCGGGGACGGTAATCACCACCTCCTGCTTCGACAGCGGCGCGTCCGGGTGCGCGTGGTCCCACGCGCGGGCCATGTGCGTCAGCAGCAGGGCGCTGGCGTCCACCGGGGACAGCTTCTGGACGTCCGCGGGCGCGCCCCAGGGGAGGATGGGCGCGGAGCGGTCCACGCCCGGGTGGCACAGCCAGCTCTTGGCGCTGGCCACCAGCCGCCCCGGCACGCGCGCGCCCTGCCAGCGCGCCAGCTCCCCCAC
>NZ_JAAIYB010000399.1 GCF_010894475.1 Myxococcus vastator | reverse complement strand
GGTGACGATCGAGGAGCGCGCGCGCGCCGCGCGGAGCGGCCTGTCCTGCCCCGCCGTGCAGGGTGATCAGGTACCCGAGGCGGGAGGCCGGGCGGCCTCGCCCAGCCCCACCAGGTCCAGCTTCAGCCGGGCGGCGTATTCGAAGATGCGCGGGTCCCGGTAGAACTCGCCGAACACGATGCGCACCAGGCCCCCGTTGGCGATCAGCTTGAAGCACGGCCAGCACGGCGAGGCGGTGGTGTAGATGGTCGCCCCTTCGATGCTGACGCCGTTGGTGGCCGCCTGGATGATGGCGTTGGCCTCCGCGTGGACGGTGGCCACGCAGTGGCCGTTCTCCATCATGTGGCCCACGTCATCACAGTGTGGCAGCCCGCGGATGGCGCCGTTGTAGCCGGTGGACAGGATGGTCCTGCCCCGGACGATGACAGCGCCCACGTGCTTGCGATCACACGTGGCGCGCGAGGCCACCTGCGTCGCGATGTCCATGAAGTACTGATCCCACGAGACACGTCCGGCCATCCCACACCTCCCGTCGGGCGGATGTACCCCGCTCTCGCGCGGTGTCGAGATTCCAGCCAGGCACGCCTTGGCGGACCGGGACACCGCGCGAAGGAACTAACGCCCGGCGGCTTGTGCGACGCCACCCTCCGACAGGGGCTTGCGCGCCAGCAGCCGGCCAAAGCCCTTGGCCTGGAGGAAGTGGCGCACCTTCGCGCTGGGCGCCGCGAACGTCTCTCCGGGCATGGGCACGTCGAAGCTGTAGTTCTCCTCCTGCACCTCGAAGTCCACCTTCGCGGTGCGGTACCCCTCCACGATGGCCAGCAGCCGGCCCGTCGCCAGGCTGAAGATGCCGCCACCCGACGCGCCGTAGCCAATGGGGGCGTCCGTCTTCACCATCTTCGGGCGCTGGGACGCCTTGTCCCATTCGACCTGGGACAGCATGCCGCCGGACAGCGACAGCGCACGGCCGAACGGCGAGGCGGCCACCACCACGTCCTCGCCCAGCTCCAGCTCCGCGTCGTCCGCCAGCTCCACCGCGGGCAGGTCCAGCCCCGGCACGCGCACCAGCGCCAGGTCCAGGTCAGGCACCTGGCCCATGGCCACCACCTCGCCCCGGTGCTCCAGCGACTCCGCGCGGCGGTCCACCAGCACGCGCAGCTCCGGCGCCTCCATCCCATCCATGGCCACCGCGTGCGCGTTGGTGACCACCCAGGCGACCGTGGCGCCGTCCGCATCCCGCTCGGCGCCTACCACCACGCCCGACGCCGTGCTCCGCACCCGGCCCTTCGAGGCCAGCTGCAGCCGCACGTTGTGAGGGAGGATGCGCCGCACCTGCTCCTTGCGCGTCAGCCGCGGCGCGTCCGGCACCGCGAGGGCCCGCTCGACGACGGGCGCCACCTGGGGCGCGGGGGTGACGGCGGCCGGCTGAGACGGGGCACCGGCGCACGACACGAGGGCGAGCAGGGCGGGGGCGCCCAGGAGGAAGCGGGTCATCGACTCTCCGGTCTGGGGGTGGAAAACGGATGCAGCCAGGACAACTCCCTGGCAGCTCCCATCATCCCGAGCCCTTTCCGGCTTTGAAAGCAGGCGTCCAGGCGGGCCCCGGACGCCTGCCCCGTCACGCGTAGCGCTTCTTCATCAGGAAGAGGATGGCGTCCTTCGCGCACGCCTCGCAGTAGCCGTAGCGCTCCACCATGCTCTTCAGCGTGCTCTGCACCTGCGTCTGCTCGCGCGCGGTGAGCTGGTTGCGGTCCTCGGACAGGTACTTGAGGACGTTCTCCTTGTTCTTGCGCAGCACCCGCTTGCGCTCCTCGAAGTAGTGATCTCTCAGGCGCTTGAACATGTCCGGGAAGATGCGGCTGTAGTCCATGTCCGCGTCCGGGTTGTCCAGCCGGTGCGCGCCGATGGAGGCGATGAGCCCCCGGCGGAAGTCGGTGGCGTCCTCGCCGCGCGGCATGATGATGGCCTCCACCTCCACCATGCGCTGCTCTTCCGGCGCCTCCATCCCCCCGGTGACGCGGTTGCGCATCTTCTCTCCGCGCACCCAGTGGCTGATGGTCTGGATGTAGCGCTCCACCAGCTCGCGGTACTGCCCCTCCGACACCAGGCCCATGGACTCGCGCACCTCCGAGTCCACCCGGTCCAGGTACTCCGCCTCCGCCAGCCGCACGAAGGCGTCATGGTCGTGGTAGCCGTCCACCACCTCCTGCAAGAGGAACTCGTAGACGCTCTTGTCCTTGCAGATGGCGGACAGCTCTTCCAGCACCGCCAGCGCGTTGAGGCACTTGTAGTCGGCGTTCTGCGCGGCGTTGAAGAGCGCCGTCTTGATTTCGCGCGCGCTGGCGCCCGAGCGCCCCTCGTAGTTGGGGTACGCGTCCGACTCCGTGAACAGCTCCTCGCGCAGCTTGCGCAGCTCCTTGGTGTTGGCCAGGCTCAGCCGGTCCGGCGGCGCGCCCTCCTCGTAGAGATGCAGCTTCTCCACCGGCGTCACCTGGTCGATGAGGTCCTTCACGTCCTGCGGATAGCGCTCCGGGATGGGCTTCTTCAGCCGGGTGAGCACCGCCCACATGGCCGCCAGCTCCGTGGCGTGGGGCGCCACGTGCTTGCCCACCGTCGTGGAGGTGATCTGCGCGTCGTAGATCTGCTGCTCGGTGCGGTAGCGGCGCAGGTAGGGCACGCGCACCAGCTCGATGCGGCCCTTGAACGACGCGAAGTCCGGCAGCTCCTTGAAGGCGTTGAGGTGCTTCTCGTTGGCGGACGCGATGAGCACCTCGTCCAGTTGGAGGACGAAGGGCTCCAGCGGCACCTCGCCCGTCTCGCTGAAGCCCAGCAGGTACTTGAAGGCCTCCAGGGGCCGCTTGAGCAGGTCCGCGTACTCGATGAGGCCTCGGTTGGCGTGGACCAGGGGGCCGTGGGGCTCGAAGAGCACCGTGCTGTGCAGCGGCGCGGGCACGTTGAGCTGGGTGCGGTCCGCGGTGAGCTGCTGGACGACGGCGTCCACGCTCATCTGCGGCTCCACCGTCACCGTGCCCACCTGGTAGCGGCGCGACACGTAGAAGCGCTCCACCTGGACGTGGCGCATCACCTTCAGCCAGTCCCCGCCGTAGGAGCTGAGCAGCGCGGTGTAGATGCGGCGGCACTTGGAGCACAGCTCGCCGTCCCGCACGTAGTCGGACAGGATGAAGTCGCCGCTCTCCCCGTCCCCGTTGCCCAGGCCCTTCTTCTTGAGGGCCGTCTCCAGCAGCTTGCGGCGCTCCCCGGGCGGGACGGCGAAGAGCGGGTGATCCCTCAGCTCGCACGGCATGCGCAGGTCAATGGACTCCGCCTCCAGGTGCGCGAAGGTGGTCATCTCCCCACCGGCGGTGTCTCGCTCCCCGAAGCCGATGGAGCCCTTGATGAGCTTCTCCGACGGGAACACCCAGGCGAGCCGGTAGAGCGCCCCCTGGGGCTGCCGGGAGTACGCCTCCATGCCCTCCTTCAGGGCGTTGACGAGCGTGGACTTGGCGCTGCCATTGGGCCCATGCAGGAGGATGAGCTTGTTGATGCGGCCGGCCCGCACGAAGTTGCCGAGCAGCCGGTAGATGGCGTTCTGCACCTCCTCCTGGCCCGCCACCCGGTCGTCCCGGTCGCCCCCGGGCGCGTCGAAGACGTGGAAGCGCCGGATGGTGCCGGTGGGGTGCGGCACCGGGGTGGTGCCGAAGTGGTCCATCACGTCCCGCAGGTACTGCGCCGCGTTGCGGGCCTGGCCCTTCGGGTCGCTGAAGAAGAGGGAGAGATACTCCTCGAAGGAGAGAATCGACCGGTTCTTGACGAAGTCGGCGTTCACCTGCGCGCCCACTTCCTGCAGATAACCCTTCGCGTCCAAGTTGACTCTCCTCTGGTCAGTCATCCACCACCAACACCACGTTTTCCGCCCGGGCCACCAATGTCCAGCACCCCGGCTGCCATTGTCGGCTGGGGCACGCGCTGCTGGCCACCGGGCGGGCACCGGGAGCGCCAAGGCCCCTTCCTGGGGAAGCAGGGAGCCCGGGTCCGCATTCCCGGGGAGCGGCAAACGTCGCGGTGTGTGAACTCGCGCGCGACGCGAGGGTGCGCTACGGTCTTTTTCTTCCTCTGCGGCCTACCCACCCGGAGTCCAAGCAAGATGCACAAGGAGCCCATCATCGGCATCGACCTCGGCACGACGAACTCGTGCGCGGCGATCGTCGAGGACAGCGGGAACGTCAAGCTCATCCCCTACAAGGGCGGCGAGTACACCATCCCCTCGATCTTCGCGATCGACGACAAGGGGAACGAACTCATCGGCTACGAGGCCAAGCGCCAGTGGCAGCTCAACCCGCGCAACACCGTCTACGGCTCCAAGCGGCTGGTGGGCCGGGGCTTCGGCAGCGAGGTCGTCGACACGATGAAGAAGGTCGTGGCGTACAACATGCGCCCCGGCAAGCAGAGCGACGTCACCCTGGACGTGGGGAAGAAGGAGTTCACCCTCCAGGAGATCAGCGCCAAGATCCTCGGGAAGATCCGCGAGGTCGCCTCCAACTACCTGAAGATGCCCATCAAGCGGGCGGTGGTGACGGTGCCGGCCTACTTCAACGACCGGCAGCGCCAGTCGGTGAAGGACGCGGGCAAGCTCATCGACCTGGAGGTCGTCCGCATCATCAACGAGCCCACCGCGGCGGCGCTGGCCTACGGCGTGGGCAAGGGGCTGAAGGAGAAGGTCGTCATCTACGACCTGGGCGGCGGCACCTTCGACGTCTCCATCATCGAGATTCGCGACCGCGTCTTCGAGGTGAAGTCCACCGGCGGTGACGTGTTCCTGGGTGGCATCGACTTCGACAACGCCATCATCCACCACGTCCTCAAGGACTTCGCGGCGAAGACGGGCATCGACCTCGCCACGGACCCGGTGGCCATGCAGCGCATCAAGGACCTGGCCGAGCGCACGAAGATCGATTTGTCCGCGCGCGAGGAGGTCCCCTTCAACATCCCCTTCATCACGATGACGTCCCAGGGCCAGCCCCTGAACATCGAGATGAAGTTCACCCGGAAGATGCTGGAGCAGCTCACCCACCAGCTCGTGGACCGCACCCTGCAGATGGTGGCGCGCGTGCTGGTGGACTCGGGACTGTCCACCAAGGACGTCGACGAGGTCATGCTCGTGGGCGGCCAGACGCGCATGCCCATCGTCCAGGACCGGCTCACCAAGTTCTTCGGCAAGCCGCCCAGCAAGGGCGTGCACCCGGACGAGGCGGTGGCCATTGGCGCCGCGCTCTACGCGCACTCGCTGCAGGACGACACCAACCTGCGCATCCAGCTGCTGGACGTGATTCCCATGGCCATTGGCCTGGAGAAGGCGGGCGGCGCCTTCCACGTCGTCTTCCCGCGCAACGCGGCCATCCCCAACGCCAAGCAGCTGCTGGCCACCACCAGCATGGACAACCAGACCGAGCTCGCCGTGCGCATCTTCCAGGGCGACAACGAGCTGGTGGCCCGCAACGACATGCTGGGTGAGTTCACCTTCTCCGGCATCCAGCCCGGCCGCGCGGGCTCCGCGCAGGTGGAGATCACCTTCGACGTGAACGTGGAGGGCATCCTCACCATGCGCGCGCGCGACCCGGCGTCCGGCCGTGAGATGAAGACCACGGTGCGCGTCACCCAGGCCTGATTGGCCTCCCCTGCCCCGCTCCCGTGCGCCGGGAGCGGAGCACCCTCAGCCGCCCCGGGTGGTTCCGCGGCCCTCGGCCGCCGCTCCCGGCGCCAGGAAGGCCGTCGCGTCCTCCGTGCCCGGTGGGCCGTGGCCCTCGTCGCGGGTCAGCTCGAAGAGGCCCGTCTCCACGGGCACCAGGTGGAAGCGTGACGCCGCGCGCGCCTGGGCCCGGCCGCTGACCAGCACCTGCCCGCGCCCGGCCCGTACCGCCAGCCGCGCCGCGGTGTTGACCACGTCTCCCAGCACCGTGAAGTCCAGCCGGCCGGAGGCCTTCGCGCCCACGCTGCCGGCCACCAGGTCGCCTGAATCCAGGCCCATGCAGACGCCATGCGCGTAGGGCGCGCCCTGGCCGCCACGCGACGCCAGCGCGCCCAGCTGCCGGTGGATGGCGTGACAGGCCTCCAGCGCCAGGTCCACGTGCCCGGGGCCCCGGAAGACGGCCATCACCGCGTCTCCCATGAACTTGTCCACGATGCCGCCGCGCGCGAGCAGCTCCGGGACAATGGCCTCGAAGTTGGCGTTGAGGCGGCGCAGGGATTCGGGTGGCGCCTCCTGGTGCAGCACCGGCGTGAAGGCATCCACGTCGATGAACACCACCGTGCCGTCCACCCACTCCCCCGCCATGGCGTCCGAGCCCTGGAGCAACGGCGGCAGCCGCTCCAGCACCGCGCCCGGGACGAACATGCGCAGCAGGCCGTTCTCCTCCGTGTAGCGCACGGTGCGGCGCAGCTCGCGCACGTGCTTCAGCGTCTTGACGAGCGTCGCCTCCAGGTCCGGGAAGTCGATGGGCTTGGTGATGAAGTCGAAGGCGCCGCGGTTCATCGCCGTGCGGATGTTGTTCATGTCGCCATACGCGGAGACGATGACCACCCGGGTCAGCGCGCTGATCTCCCCCACGCGCGACAGGAACGTCAGCCCGTCCATGCGCGGCATGTTGATGTCGCACAGGACGACCTCGATGTCGGGGTGCTGGCGCAGCTCCTCCAGCGCCTCCTCGCCGTCCGCGGCGAAGAGGAACTGGTAGACGGAGCGGCGGATCTGCTTGCGGAAGCTCTGCTCCATCAGCACGACGATGTCCGGCTCGTCATCCACGACCAGGACCTTCGCCGGGCGCGCCGGCCGGCCCGCGTCCACCGCGTGGGTGAGGGCGGAGGCCAGCTCGTGCGCGGACTGGAAGCGGCGCGCGGGGTCCACGTCCAGGGCGCGCGCGAAGAAGGCGTCCACCTCCGTGCCCAGCTCCGGCGCCAGGCTGGACGGCGTCGCGGGCGGCGGCGGCACGTTGCCCAGGCGCATCTGCCGCAGCGACTCCAGGGGGAACGGGTGCTGTCCCGTCAGCGCGCGGTACGCCACCACGGCCAGCGCCCAGAGGTCACAGCGGTGGTCCAGCCGTGGCGCCAGCCCCCGGAGCTGCTCGGGGCTCATGTACCGGGGCGTGCCGGCCATCTCCTCCTCGGGGTGCGGCCGGGCCGCGCCGCCGGACATCAGGAGCGCCAGGCCGAAGTCCAGCACCTTCACCTGTTCGCCATGCTCGGTGCGCGCGAGGAAGAGGTTGGCCGGCTTGAGGTCGCGGTGGATGACGCCCGCGGCATGCGCGGCGGTGAGCGCGCGGGCCGTCTGCGTCACCAGCCGCTCCACCATGGCCAGGGACAGCCGGCCGCGGCGGTTCAGCAGGGCCTCCAGGTCCTCGCCCACCAGCCACTCCATGACGATGTAGGGCGTCTCGCCGGAGAGGTCGCAGTCGTGGACCTGGATGACGTGGGGATTCTGGAGGCGGGCAATCGCCTGCGCTTCCCATTCGAACTGCTGGCGCGCCAGGGGCGCGGGCGCGCAGTGGGCCGCCATCAGCTTGAGGGCCACGCGGCGCTGGAGCTTGGGATCCAACGCCACCCAGATGGTGCCCATGCCACCGCCCGCCAGCCGCCGCTCCAGGACGTAACGGTCGCCAATGACTTGTCGCTCGGAGTTGGAGTCTTCGACCATGGGAAGCGGGAAGTGTCTCACACCGGCCCCGCCCACGGTACTGCGGGTTGCCCTCTCCCACGGCGGCCAGCCGCGCGGACTCGCACGGCCTGTCACGACGCGCGTGCTACGGTCCCCGCCCCCAACCC
>NZ_JAAIYB010000398.1 GCF_010894475.1 Myxococcus vastator | reverse complement strand
CTGCTCCACCAGGTGCTCGTGGACCAGTCGTTCAATCTTCGATTCCAGCGTCGCAGGGGTTTTCGTGTGCATCCGCCACGGGTTGCACACCGCGACGACGGCCTCAACACTACCCCTGAACGGTTACCAGGAAACGGCCCGGCGGTTGTTCGAGGTGGATTCGCGCAGCGGCTCGTATTGGTACGAGCACCGCAGCCACCGTGTCATCCCGCTGGAGCCGGGCGAACACCTGGAGGCCGAACAGCCCGCGACAGATATGGAGTTGACTCGCGCCTACCTGCGCTGGTGCGAGCGCACGAACAAGCCCGGTGATTGTCTGCGCCTCCTGGTGGAGCGCCCCACTGTCACCGGGGATGGCCGATACGCCCTGGCCATGGCACTTGCCCAGGGCAATGTGTTGGACGAGATGAGGGGCGCCTTCAAGGACATGGCCGACCCCCAGGCCATGATGTCGGCGGTCCTCTGGACGTGGACCACGTACTGCATCTTGCTCGCGGTGCCCGAGCCTTTTTCGAAGGGCGTGGCTGCAGTGATGACCGCCTCGCTCATTGCCTATGTAGGCGTCGATACGTTCTGGAGCCTCATCGTGGGCTTCAAGCGACTGGTGGAGGAGGCGGAACGGGCGACTACGTTCGAGGAGCTACGCGAGGCGGGAGCGCGCTACGGCCAGGTCATGGGCCGCAACGCGGCGCGAGCGTTCGCGATGTTGGCCACGGCCGCGATTGGGAACACGGCGGCGGGTCTGGGGGCGAAAGTGCCAATGCTCCCCGGCGCCGCGCGGGCGGCGGTGCAGGCCGAAGCCCAAGTGGGCATCAGGCTCGCCGCGGTCGCGGAAGTGGGAACGGTGGCAGTGAGTGCCGAGTCCGTCACCATCGCCCTCGGGCCCGGCGCGGTGGCCATGGTGGCCAGAGGCACGGGACGCTTGCCCGCGAAGGCACGCCCTGCGGGCTCCAGGGCGTGGGGCTCGTTCAGCGGCTTCAAGAGGGCCATGGGCCCCGCGGGCAAGAACAAGCAGTGGCATCACCTCGTCGAGCAGACCCCGGGCAACGTGAAGCGCTTCGGCCCTCAGTCCCTCCACAATACCGAGAACGTCATCCCGCTGGACAAGGTCCTGCACGTTGACGTCAGCGCGTTCTATTCGTCGGTTCGACGCGATATCACCGGCTCCGCAGTGACCGTGCGGCAATGGTTGAGCACGCAGTCCTTCGAAGCTCAGCGTGACTTCGGGAGGCTGGCCATCAAGAACCTCGGGGAGGGGCTCTGGTGATGACGTTGGAAGCGCTTGTCGAGCAGTTCGCCCAGAACGTGGTCGCGCAGAACGAGGCCATCTTCCGGGGAGACGCCAAGACCGGGAACAAGCACGCCAGGAAGTACGGTGACGCCGTCGATAAGCTCCTGGCGCAGGGCAATGCCGGACGTGATGCACTCGCCGTGCTGCTCAAGCATGAGCGAATGGACGTGCGAGTGATGGCTGCCGCACATCTGCTCCGCTATCGGACGGTCGAAGCCAAAGCGGTCCTGGAGGAAGCCGCCAAGGGACAGGGGTTGGTCCCGTTCGGAGCGCAGCAGGCACTGAAGCGCTGGGAAGAAGGGACCTGGGCGCTCGATCCGGAGTAGCCCGAGGTCCGTGCCTGCTGTGCCGCATCCGCCCTACAGCCGGCCGGCGTTGGCCCACTCAATCATCCGCTCCGCCAGGTCCTCGGCGTCGCGGCGCAGGTGCGCCAGCTGGAGCACGTGGTCATCCGTGCACGCCAGCGCCATGCGCAGCACGAGCGTGTCGGCGAAGCGCAGCACCTGCGCGATGCTGATGCAGTCGCGGTCCTCGCGGGTTCCCGCGAAGCGCGCCGCGTCCGCGTCCATCGTCAGGCCCTCCGCCAACAGCGCCTGCACCAGCGCGGCGCGCGCCACCGGGCGCTCGTACTCCGCCGCGTCGCGCAACTGCCTGCGCCACGGCTGCGACTCCCAGCGCACCAGCGACGCATCCTTGGCGCGCTTCACCGGCTGCGCGCGCTTCTTCTTCCAGAATCCCCCAGCAACCACCGGCCTCGAGACGTTCATCTCCATCACTGCCCCCTCTCCACTACGGGGTCCATCCACAGGCATGAGCGACATGGATGCTGCTCCGTCGGTACCGCGCGCGCTGCTCTCGAGGCCGCCCTGGCGCGGTGGCGGGGGGCCTCGTTGCTGCTGCCATTTATTACGGCGAGTCGGCATTTCCTTGACTCACTCCAGGGCGCCAAAGGGTTTCATCCGGGCGCCATCCCGGCGTTGACAGGGGGCGGGGGGCTCGGGACAGTCCTCGCGCCATGCCGACCTACCCCTCCACACCCCGTGAGGCGTTCCACCTGCTGCGCGCACTGTCCGAGGACCTGTCCCATGCGGACAGGCGCCCACGCGCGTTGGCCGAGCTCCGCGAGCTGGCGGAGCTGTGCCGCCACCAGCCCGAATCGGCGCCGCTGCGGCTGGTGACGGTGACGGTGACGGTGGGCGCTTCACAGGAGCGGCTGGAGCTGTTCCTGCTGCCGTCCATCTTCGCGCCGGAGGCGTGGGCCTACACCTTCCTGGAGGGACTGCTGAGCGTCCCGCTGGATGAGTATTCGGGAAAGCGTCTGGTGGAGGTCGGCGCGGGCTCGGGGTGGATTTGCATCGCGCTGGCGAAGTTCACCCGGCTGGCGCACGTGCATGGCGCGGACCTCAACCCGCATTCGCCCGTGGTGGCGCGCTGCAACGCGTGGCTCAACGGTGACGAGGCGCTGGCCTCGCGCCTGTCCTTCGGGGAGAGCGACCTGTTGCGCGGGATACCTTCGGAGGCCCCATGGGACTTCGTGGTGGGCTGCATTCCGCAGGTCCTCCGGGGCGAGGAGGACTTGCCCTCCGAGCTGTCCCAGGCGGACGAGCAGGCGCTCTACGACTTGTCCAACTACTGCACGCTGCAGAACGTCTACGAGGACCACTTCGGGCTCGGGCTCATCGCGCGGTTGCTGGACGAAGCGCCGGAGCGGCTGTCACCCACCGGACGGTTGCTGCTCAACCTCGCGGGCCGGCCAGGGCGCGTCATCATCGAGCGGATGTTCACCCGCCGCGGCTTCGACACGCGCGTGCGGGTGGCCCGCCGGGTGATGCAGGCGGCGGACACGGACATCCGTCCCCTGGTGGCGCTGGAGCAGCGCACCGGCCGCGAGTTCGAGTTCTTCATGGAGGCGCGCAGCCCGGAGCCGCTGCGGGCGGCCACCGCGCTGGGCTGGCTCCAGGCGGGGAACCCGGTGTGGCACGAGGTGGCGGTGTGGGAGGCGCGGCTGGCGCTGCCTCGCGAGACGCTGGCGCTGCGGGCCGCCCTGCGCGAGCTGGGCGCGTCGGCGTTGCAGGAGGAGCTGGACCTGGGCGCGGCGTCGGCGGAGCAGCTGGGCTTCGTGGCCGACCTGTCGGCGCGGCTGGCGCGTGGGCCGCTGATGCCCTACGCGCACGAAGCGGGCGACGCGTCCTTCCGCCGGCAGGTGGTGCGCTACCTGGACCGGTACTTCGGGCTGCGGCTGGCGGAGGAGGAGGTCTTCGTCGCGCCCGAGCGCGAGCAGGCGGTGTACTCGCTGCTGATGGCCACCTGCGACGCGGGCGACGAGGTGCTGGTGTCGCGCAACCTCCACCCGCTCTATGCCCGCGCGCTGGAGAAGGCGGGGGTGCGCGCCACGGTGACGCACACCTCGCTGGAGGAGATTCGCCGGCTGCTCTCCGCGTTCGACGTGAAGATGGTGCTGCTCACGGTGGAGAAGGGGGAGCGCACCAACCTGTCCGTGCTGCGCGACATCGTCGCGGAGGCGGGGCGGCGCGGCATCTGGGTGGTGCTGGACGAAAGCGCCTTCTTCAACATCACCGGCGGCGTGGAGCCGCACACGCTCTTCGAGTTCCTGGCCCGTGAGGCCCACGCCCCCAACCTGGTGGTGCTCTATGGCCTCATCAAGAACGCGGTGTGGCCGGACCTGGAGCTGACGCTGCTCATGCCGGTGCCGCAGCCGCTGCGGGGCGACCTGGAGGCCGCGGCGGAGGTCACCTATTCGCGCATCAGCACCCTGGCGCAGGCGTTCTACGAGCGCACCTTCTCTGACCTGCTGTCGTTCCGCATCTCCTTCGCGGAGCCGGAGGCGCCCGCGCCGCGCGGGCCTCCGGTGGTGACGCTGCCCCGCTCGCGGCGGATGGCGCGGCTGATGTCCTTCCCCGCGTTCGCGCCCAAGGTGTTCCGCGAGGACGACGCGGCGCTGGTGCGGCTGGACTACGGGGAGAACGAAGGGCCGCTGCCGCCTCCCTTGGTGGAGGGCCTCATCGCCGCCGGAGTCGCGCCGCGCGAGCCCGCACCGCAGACGGGATTGGCGGAGGCGGTGTCGGCCTTCCTGCTGGAGTCGCGCGCGGTGCGCTACGCGCCGGACGAGCTGGCGGTGGCGCCGGGCGTGTGGCCGCTCATCCACCACGTGGGCGTGGCGCTGCGCCAGCGGCTGGGACGCACGCCGCGCGTCTATGTGGCGACGCCGTGCTACGGCGTGCTGCCGCCCACCTTCGTCTCCGCGGGGTGTGACGTGGAGCAGGGGCCGCTGTCGGGGCTGTTGGCGCGGCGAGGGCAGGGCGGCGGAGGCGCGCCGGATGCCATCGTCGTGTCGCAGCCGTCGAACCCCTCCGGCGTCTACCTGGCCCGCGAGGAGCTGGTGGCCCTGGCCACCTATGTAGTGGAGCAGCGCTGTCTGCTGGTGTCGGACGAAATCTTCGGACTGGTGAACCTCACCAGCCCCACGGCGGAGACGGTGCCCAGCCCCGTGACGCTGGAGGGCGCGGTGCCGGGCATCGGCGCACGCACGGTGCTGCTGGGCGGACTGTCCAAGGAGTTCGCGGCGGGTGGGCTCCGCGTGGGGTGGCTCGCCACGAAGGACCGGGCGCTGGCCGCGGCGGTGCGTGACAGCGGCCCCGGGGTGCTCCACCTGATGACGGCGCGCGCGGCGGCCTACCTGTATGCGGCGTACGCCCGCAGCCCGGATGGCCAGCTGCTGTACCCTACTCGGCACCGCACCCTGCGCTCCTTCCTGGTGAAGATGCGGCGGGAGCTGGCGGAGAAGCGCGAGCTGCTGGCCGGAGCGCTGCCGGGGGATGGGCGCTCGGACGCGGGGGACGCGGGCGGACTCTTCCTGTCGCCCCGGGTGACGGCCTGGCTGGGGCAGGAGGTGGACGGGGTGCGGCTCACGCCGGAGAACCTGCCTCGCGTGGTGTACGAGCACACGCACGTCGTCCTCAACGGGGGCCCGTGGTGTGGAGATTCGGAGCGGGTGCGGGCCGTGTTCTCGATTCCCCGGGACGCGCTGCTGCGGGCGCGTGAGCAGCTCTTGCGCTTCGGCGCGAAGCTGCGCGGCGGGCCGTCCGAGTCCTGAATCGCGGGCCCCGCACGGACTCTGTCCAAGGCCTGGCGCTTGCCTCCGACTGGAAGGCGGGTCGCGAGCGGCTGGGGACGGCCGTCACAATTCCGCCTCCGGGCAGCGGTGCCGGTACCTTGGGGGCGTGGGATGGCCGAGCCAGCACAGCGCAATGCCATCGAGCTGATGAACGTCCACAAGTCCTTCGGCGCCCAGCACGTGCTGCGGGGCGTGGACCTGTCGGTGCCCACGGGCACCACGTGCGTGCTGCTGGGCGTGTCGGGCTCTGGGAAGACGGTGCTGATGAAGCACCTGGACGGGCTGCTGCGGCCGGACCGCGGCACGGTGCGCGTGGACGGCGAGGACCTGGCCTGGCTGGATGCCGCGGGGCTCGAGCGCGTGCGCCGTAAAATGGGCATCCTCTTCCAGGGCGGCGCGCTCTTCGACTCGCTCACCGTCGAGGACAACGTCGCCTTCCCGCTGCGCGAGCGGCTCCATCTGGTGGAGGCCGAGGTGCGCGAGCGCGTGCGGCGCGTGCTGGCGCTGGTGGGCCTGGAGGACGCGGCGAAGCAGCGCCCGGGCGAGCTGTCCGGCGGCATGCTCAAGCGCGCCGCCTTTGCCCGCGCCGTGGTGCTGGAGCCGAAAATCCTCCTCTATGACGACCCCACCGCGGGGCTGGACCCGCTGAGGACCCAGTCCGTGGTGGACGTCATCCTCACCGGCAAGCACCGGCTCCACGCCTCGGCGCTCGTCATCACCCCGGACGTGGCCTCCGCCTTCCAGGTGGGTGACAGCCTGGCGCTGCTTCATGAAGGACGCATCATCGAACACGCCCCGCCCGAGGCCTTCCGCCAGTCCCAACACCCCGCGGTCCAGGCCTTCCTCCATGACTGGCTGTCACGCCGTGCGCGCGCCTCCGGACACCCGCCACCGCCGCTGCCCTGAGCGCGAGCCTGTTCACCGGGGGACACTCATCCCGTCCTGTCGCTGGATGGTGCTGAAGCAGTAAGTCCAGCATGCTCAGGAATCCCGGTGCCTGTGTCATGCCGGGAAGGCCGACCGAAGGACCCACGCATCCGGGGGGATGCCACATGCCCAATCTGCTCGATGTGCCTCGCCAGGCGTTGATGGACCTGCGTTCACGGCTCAGCCATTCGACGCTGGTGTCCCAGTTGCCGCGCACCGTCGTGCCGGACAGCCTGTCCCTGTCCAGCCCGGCGCCGCAGGACTTCGCGCTCGCGGACCCGGAGCGGGTGGAGGCCTGGCGGCGGGCCTGTGAGCGGTATGTGCGGCCGGGACAGGTCGTCATGGATGCGTGCACCGGCACGGGCCTGCGGACCTTCCTGGCCGCCAGCCGTCAGCCGAAGAAGCTGTACGCGGTGGATGGCTCGCGGCTGCTGGACACGGCGCAGTGGGTGGCGCGCCGCAACGGGCTGGAGCGCATCGACTTCGTGCGCGCGCATCCCTGGCAATACCAGTTGCCGGAGAAGGTGGACGTCCTGCTGCATGAGCTGCTGGGCGACGCCCTCTTCGACGCGGGGCTGGTGCCTCGCATCCTGGACCTGCGCAACCGGGTGTTGAAGCCCGGGGGCCGCATCCTCCCCAACCGCTTCGAGGTCTTCGTGGAGCCGGTGCAGCTGCGGGACGAGGCGTGCATCCCCTTCATCTGGAGCCAGCGCTTCCCCAGCGTGGACTACAGCTGCCTGCAGACGCTGCGCGAGGCGATGAACCCGTCCTACTTCACGCGCGTCATCCGCTCCTACGAGGTGGACCACCTGCTGTGCGACCCGGAGCCCGCCTTCGCCTTCGACCTGGAGACGATGGTGGCCGACGGGCTGCCGCACCGCGTGCGCTTCTCGCGGCCGGTGGTGGAGGAGGGCCGCGTGGACGGCTTCTGCCTCTTCTACAAGGTGGCCTTCGACGCGGAGCTGTCCTTCAACGTGTCGCCGCTGCGCGGACAGAACCACGCGGGGATGATGCTCTTGCGCGTGGACTCGCAGGAGTTCGAGCGCTTCGACACGCTGTCCTTCGAGCTGGAGATGGTGGAGCCCGCCGACGTGCGCACCTGGCGCTGGCAGTTCACCTGAGCGCAGAGTCCCCGCCCGCAGTGCTGGCGGGTGGACAGCTCCCGCGGCCGGGAGGGTCCGCGGGAGCCGAGGGCGTGACTAGCTTGCGCCGAGGCATGTCCTCTTCCCGACTCCTCCCTGTCCTGTTCCTGGCGTTGGGCGCCGCGCTTCCCTCCGGGGCCCAGACGTCCTCATCGCAGCGCCCGCGCACGGTGGCCGGCGTGTGCGGCGCCACCAACTGGGCCTGCGTGGCCGAGTGCATCGACGCCGAGTGCGTCGACACCTGCATGCGTCAGGACTGCGAGCAGGCGCTGGAGCGGCTCAAGGCGTGTACCCAGAAGGCGGGCTGCGCGCCGAATGATGCCGAGTGCGGGCCCAAGGCCTGCCTCCCCATCTGCCAGCGCTCCTTCGAGCCC
>NZ_JAAIYB010000397.1 GCF_010894475.1 Myxococcus vastator | reverse complement strand
CCCCGGCACAGCGCGGTGACGACGTGCAGCCGCGCCCAGGGGTGGCCCAGAATCTCCGCTTCGCCATCCTCGCCCAGCAGCGCGTCCAGGATGCGCTCGCAGGTCTCGCTCACCTGGGTGGGCGTGGGCTTGGGCGGATAGCGCTGGTCGATGTACGCCGCCTCGAAGCGGCGCAAGGCCAGCACCGGGTCCTTCTGGGCCACGCAGGCGAGCCGCCAATTGCCAATGGAGCTGCCGATGAGGTGGAGGGGGCGCGAGCGGTTCTGGAAGAGGCCCGCGAAGAGCGCCCGGTCCAGTCCCGCCAGCACCAACCACTTCGGACCGCCGGAGGCGCCGGGGACGACGTCCACGTCATCTCCGCGCAAGCCCCGTTCGCGAATGAGCCGGAGCGCGTCCGGTCCGGCCAGGAGCGTGAGGTGGGAGGCCATATCGGCCCGCGAACCTAACGAAGCCCCACCGGGGTTGCGACCCTTCGCGTTCCCCCGGCGTGCGGTAGCCTCGTCATCATGAAGAAGACCGCTGCCTCTCCCGGTACCCCGCTGGGCCTCAGCCGCCGTGTGCTCCTGGGTGGAACCGCCGCCGCCACGGCGCTCGCCTCCCTGGAGGTCTCCGCCTCCGCGGCCCCGACGCCCGCGCGGCCCTTCGAGCTGGCCGAGGCCACCGTGGTGGACCTCCAGGCCGGGATGAAGACAGGGGCGCTCACCGCGCGAGGCCTCGCGGAGCGCTACCTCGCGCGCATCGCTGACTGGGACTCGCGCGGGCGCCTGCCGCTGCGCTCCGTCATCGAGCTGAACCCGGACGCGCTCGCCACGGCCGCCGCGCTCGACCAGGAGCGCCGCGAGAAGGGCCCTCGGGGCCCGCTGCACGGCATCCCGGTGCTGCTCAAGGACAACATCGCCACCGCGGACCGGATGCAGACGACGGCGGGCTCCCTGGCGCTGGTGGGCGCGCGGCCGCCGCGGGACGCGTTCATCGTGGAGCGCCTGCGGGCCGCGGGCGCGGTCATCCTGGGCAAGACGAACCTGAGCGAGTGGGCCAACTTCCGCTCCACGCGCTCGGCCAGCGGCTGGAGCGCGCGGGGTGGCCAGACGCGCAACCCGTATGCGCTCGACCGGACGCCCTCGGGCTCCAGCTCGGGCTCGGGCGCGGCCACGGCCGCCAACTTCTGCGCCGTGTCCGTGGGCACGGAGACGGATGGCTCCATCGTGTCGCCTTCGGCGGCCAGCGCGTTGGTGGGGCTCAAGCCGACAGTGGGACTGGTGAGCCGCGCCGGCATCATCCCCATCTCCCACAGCCAGGACACCGCCGGCCCCATGACGCGCACCGTGGCGGATGCCGCGGCGCTGCTCAGCGTGCTCGCGGGCGTGGACCCGGCGGACGCGGCGACGGCGGCGAGCCGGGGCAAGGCCCATGCGGACTACACAAGGTTCCTCGACGTGGACGGGCTGAAGGGCGCTCGCATCGGCGTGCCCCGGGAGCGCTTCTTCGGCTACCACCCGGCCACCGACGCGCTCGTGGAGGAGGCCCTGGCGTTGATGAAGTCCCGCGGCGCCATCCTCGTGGACCCGGCGCCGATTCCCACTGCGGCACAGCTGGACGCCCCCGAGCTGGACGTCCTGCTCTACGAGTTCAAGGCGGGGCTGGAGACCTACCTCGCGACGCTGGAGGAGGGGACGGCCCCGCGCACGCTCGCGGAGCTCATCCGCTACAACGAAGCCCACGCGTCGTCGGAGCTGCCGTACTTCGGCCAGGAAATCTTCCACATGGCGCAGGCCAAGGGGCCCCTGACGGACAAGGCCTACCTCAAGGCCCTCCAGGCCTGCCGCCGTCTGTCGCGTGCGCAGGGGCTGGACGCGGTGATGAAGAAGCACCAGCTGGATGCGCTGGTCGCGCCGACGCAGGCGCCCGTGGGGCTCATCGACCCCATCAACGGCGACCACTGGCTGGGCAGCAGCTCCACGCCCGCGGCCGTGTCGGGCTACGCCTCCATCACCGTGCCCGCGGGGTTCGTGTACGGCCTGCCCGTGGGACTGTCCTTCATTGGCGGGGCCTGGAGCGAGCCCCTCCTGCTGAAGCTGGCGTATGCCTACGAGCAGGCGTCGAAGCACCGCCGCCCGCCCACCTTCGCGGAGACGGCGGACCTGCGGGTGCCCGCGGGCGCGGGGGGCCCGCCCGCGAAGCCCTGACTCAGGGCTCCGGCGAGGTGGCCCAGGGCGTGGTGGCCTGGAGCACGGCCTCCTGGAGCGCCTCCGTGCGCAGGTGCGCGATGTGCTGGTACTCCGGGTCCGCCACCATTTGCAGGAAGGCCGCGCGGCTGGGATAGCGGACCAGGAGCACCGCGTCCCACGTCTGCCCGGGCTCGGCCACCAGCGCCGTGGAGCCGTCTCCCGCGTAGAGGGGCTGGGCGCCCACCTTCTGGATGAAGGGCATCACCGCGCTCGCGTAGGCCGCGTAGGATTCGCGTCCGCCTTCCTTGAAGCGCACCAGGTTCAGGATGACCACGGGGCCTCCCGGGTCCTCTTGTATGAAGCGTTCAACGTCGGTGCGCTGGGGATCGACGGCCACGATGCCTCCTCGGTTCGGGATGAAAGCTATTCCAACGTGTCAACGGAGCCGCCACCGGGCTGCTCGCGCTGGTGGTCGAGATATGCGGCGAAGCCTGCCTTGGATTGGATGCGGAAGGCGGGGATTCTGGCGAGCGCCTCAGGCGGGAAGGTGTATTGCTCACACACGAGGCTGGCGCGGCTCGCGCCCTCCTGGCTTCCGGTGAAGGGCCGCACCTCGTGCTGGAGGTCGCCGCGGAAGTGGACCAGCAGGCCCTCGCGGGGGCGGATTTCACCCACGGGGGTGTCGTGTTGGAGCAGGCGCAGCTCGCCGCCCTGGGCGCGCTCGGGGACCTGGAGGTAGAGCACGCTCACGTGCCGGGGCGTCGCATCGGGGACGCCGCTGGGCTCCTGGAGTGTCGCGTCGATGTGTCGCCCCACGCCGCGCCCCGCCTCGAGGAGCAGGAGGTTGAGATAGAATGCGTTGGGGACGGGCCGCTCCCGGCGCGAGCCCCAGAGCCGCTCGTGCCAGGGCAACAGTCCTGTCGCGCTGGCCGGGTCCAGCACGCGGGCCAGGTAGGTCGCCAGGAACGGGAAGCGGGCCTCCAGGGTGGCACGGCCCTCGCGCGTGAAGATGAAGGCAAACCCGCGGCTGGCCTGGAACGTCCCCATCAACGGACTGCGGGCCACGAAACGCGAGCCGAGCAGGGCGGTCCGCAGGTCATGAAGCGCGGTGCGGGGCAAGGCCTCTCGGCGGGTGATGTAAGCGCGCACGGGGGGACTCGGACTTCAGGGTGAACAAGAGAACCGTAGCAGTTTTACAGCCTACCTTATAGGTTGCAGACTTGCCGATGCTTCTCAACTCCTTGGAGACGGACACATGAGCCAGCAACCTCGAGCCTCTCACGCGCCTCCGCCCGCCGCTCTGCAGATGACGCAAATGGTCTATGGCTTCTGGGTTTCCCGAAGCCTTCAAATCATGGCGGAACTCGAGCTCGCGGATACCATCGGTGATACGCCCAAGACGGTGGAGGAGCTCGCCGAGGCCAGTGGGACGCATGCGCCCACGCTGCGCCGGCTGCTGCGGCTGCTCAGCGGCCTGGGCGTGCTCGTGAAGGACGAGTCCACGCAGCGCTGGGCCCTCACGGAGCTGGGCGGGATGCTTCGCAAGGACAACCCCGGCTCCGTGTATGGCTCGCTCCGGGCGCATGGCCACATCCTGTCGTGGCAGGCGTGGGGAGACCTGGCCACCGCCTTGAAGACGGGCAAGCCCACGGTGGAGAAGTTCATGGGCGACTCGTTCTTCAACTACATGACGACACACCCCGACGTCGCCGCCATCTTCAATGGCAGCATGGCCGCGTACCAGACGCTGAACGCGCCCGCGGTGGTGAACGGGTATGACTTCTCCTCCGCGCGCAGCATCGTCGACGTGGGCGGTGGCACGGGCATGCTGCTGACGCACATCCTCAAGGCCAACCCCGGCGCCCGCGGCACTGTCTTCGAAATGCCTCACGTCGCCGTGGAGGCCCGCGAGCGGATCGCCGAGCAGGGGCTGTCGTCGCGGTGTGACGTTGTCGCCGGTGACTTCTTCCAGCGCATCGCCCCCGAAGGCCAGGACGTCTACATCCTGTCGCAGATCCTCCATGACTGGGATGACGAGCAGAGCCTGGGCATCCTCAAGTGCATCCGCGCGGCGATGCGCCCCGACTCGCGGCTGCTCATCGTGGAGACGGTGCTGCCCGGCGACAACGTGCCGCACTTCGGCAACCTCTACGATTTGGCCATGCTCGTGCTCGTGGGCGGCCGGGAGCGCACGGGCCCGGAGTACACGGCGCTCTTGGAGAAGGCGGGCCTGCGACTGTCCAACGTCTTCCCGACGACGATGCCGCCCAGCGTCGTCGAAGCCGTGGTGGCCTGAGCCCCCGCCGGTCGCCGTGAGGCGGGGGCTCCGCGGTCCGCCCGCCTCCGGCGCCGCCGGGACAGCAGGGCCTTCTCCGCACCTGCCCGGCCGCCCGCTCAGGGGCGGGGCAGAAAAGCGCAAGCTGCGTTTTCGACGGGAATGACATTCGATTAGAGTGGGGCGCAAGCCGTATGAGCGCCTTCCTCGACACCATTCTGGCCTTCCCGACCGCCCTCTTCACCATCGTCCTTGGCGTGGTGATGACGTACTGGCTGTTCGTCATCGCGGGCGCGGTCGGCATCGACCTGTTCGATGGGGACGTCACGCTGGAGTCGGGCGGCAAGGCGCTGAGCGGCGCCATCGAGGGCGGTGGCAAGGCATTGGGCGGGGCCATCGAGGGTGGTGGCAAGGCATTGAGCGGGGCCATCGAAGGCGGTGGCAAGGCATTGGGCGGCGCGAAGGCGCTGGGTGCCCATGACGCGGACTTCGACGTCGACGGTGGCGGAGTCCTGGCGGCCATGGGCTTCGCGGGCATCCCCATCACCGTGTCCGTGAGCTTCGTGGTGTTCATCGCCTGGTTCCTGTCGGTGATGAGCGCGCAGCCGCTGCACGCGGCGCTGGGCGGGGTGGTGCCGTCGTGGCTGCTGAGCAGCGGACTGGGGCTGGGGTGCTTCGCGGCGGGAATGGTGACGGCGGGCTTCGCGGTCCGGCCCTTGCGGCCGGTGTTCGTGGCCAGGCGCGCCCCGGGGCGCGACGCGCTGATGGGTCGGGTGTGCACCATCTCCAGCCGCGGCGTGACGGCCAGGACGGGCCACGCGACCTTCGAGGACGGCGGGGCGGGCGTCATCCTCAACGTCGTCTGCGCGAAGCCCAATGAGCTCAAGCGAGGCCAGCCGGCGCTCATCCTCGCGTACGACGCGGAACGGCGCGTCTATGAAGTGGAGCCGGTCGACTGGTTGCTGCCGGAGGAGCTGGAACAGCTCCAGGACCCGGCCCGCGCCGCGGCCCTGGCTCGCGTGAAGGCACGAGGCTGAGTTTTACCGGTCGCGCCGAGGGAGCGACCGTCAGATTCGACGCCGGAGGGCTTTTGCGGGGGACCTCCGGCGCCTGATACAAGGCCCGCTGTCATCATCAATCAGGAAATGGCCATGGACCCCATTACCGCGGTCGCTGCCGGCATCGGTGGCATCATCCTCCTCGGAGGCATCCTCCTCACCATCGTCCGGCTCTACCGGCAGGTGGACCAGGGCAAGGTGCTCATCGTCAACACGCTGAAGAACGAGCCGGTCGTCACCTTCACCGGCGCGGTGGTGTTCCCCATCATCAACCGGGCCGAGGTGATGGACATCTCCTTGAAGACGGTGGAGATCGACCGCCGCGGCAAGGAAGGCCTCATCTGCCGGGACAACATCCGGGGTGACATCAAGGTCACCTTCTTCGTCCGCGTGAACAAGACGCGCGAGGACGTGCTGAAGGTGGCGCAGACCATCGGCTGCGCGCGCGCCTCCGACCAGGAGACGCTGGAGAACCTCTTCGAGGCCAAGTTCTCCGAGGCCCTCAAGACGGTGGGCAAGAGCTTCGACTTCGAGGAGCTCTACACCAAGCGTGAGGAGATCAAGGACCAGGTCGTCAACGTCATCGGCCGTGACCTCAGCGGGTACATGCTGGAGGACTGCGCCATCGACTTCCTGGAGCAGACCCCGGTCGAGATGCTGGACAAGGACAACATCCTCGACGCGCAGGGCATCCGGAAGATCACCGAGCTGACGACGAAGCAGAACGTCTTCACCAACGAGCTGCGCCAGGACGAGCGCATGGCCGTCACCAAGCGCAATGTGGAGGCGGATGAGGCCATCTTCGCCCTCGAGCGCCAGCGTGAAGAGGCCGCCGCGAAGCAGAAGCGCGAAATCGACAGCATCCAGGCCCGCGAGACGGCCGAGGCCGAGCGCGTGAAGCAGGAGGAGTACGCCAAGGCCCAATTGGCGCGCATCAAGGCCGAGGAAGAAATCAACATCAACGAGCAGAACAAGTCCCGGCAGATCGAGGTCGCGCAGAAGAACCGCGAGCGCGTGGTGGCCGTGGAGACCGAGCGCGTGGAGAAGGACCGCGCCCTGGAGGCCATCAACCGCGAGCGTGAGACGGAGCTGCAGCGCATCGCCAAGGAGAAGGCGCTCGAGGTCGAGAAGAAGCTCATCGCCGACGTGGTGCGCGCCCGCATCGTCGTGGACAAGACGGTGGCGGAGGAGGAGGAGCGCATCAAGGATCTGCGCGTGAAGGCCGAGGCCACCCGCCGCAAGGACGCGCTGCTCATCACCGCCGAGGCGCAGGCGCAGGAGAAGCTGGTCAAGGACATCAAGGCCGCCGAGGCCTCCAACGAGGTGGCCAAGTTCACCGCCAAGGAGAAGCTGACGCTGGCCGAGGCCGAGCTGGAGGCCGCGGACAAGACGGCGAAGGCGAAGGTCCGCCTGGCCGAGGGCGTCCAGGCCGAGGCCGCCGCCCAGGGGCTGGCCGAGGTCCGCGTGAAGGAGGCCGACGCGCAGGCGCAGGAGAAGCTCGGCATGGTCAACGTCCGCGTGAAGGAAGCCGAGGCGGGCGCCATCGAGAAGCAGGGCCACGCTCAGGCGAACGTCGTCCGCGAGAAGCTGCTGGCGGAGGCGGCGGGTGCGCAGGAGAAGGGCCTGGCCAACGCGCGCGTCCTGGAGGCGGAAGCCGGCGCCATCCAGAAGCGCGGCGAGGCGGAGGCCATCGCCACGCGTGAGAAGCAGCTGGCCGAGGCCGCTGCCATCCAGGAGAAGCTGCTGGCGGAGGCCCGCGGCCTGGCCGAGAAGGCCGCGTCCATGAAGCTGATGGACGGCGTCGGCCGCGAGCACGAGGAGTTCCGCCTCAAGCTCAACAAGGAGCGCGACGTGGAGCTGGAGTCCATCCGCGCGAAGAAGGACATCGCGCACGCGCAGGCCGAGGTGCTGGCCAAGGCGTTCGGCAACGCGAAGTTCAACATCGTCGGTGGCGACGGCCAGTTCTTCGAGCGCTTCGTCAAGGCGGTGTCGTTCGGCACCGCGGTGGACGGCGCGCTGGACCACGGCGAGGCGCTGAAGACGGCGCTGGGCGGCTACCTCAACGGCGAGAAGGACCTGCCGGCCGACCTGAAGGAGATTCTCTCCAAGCCGGGCCTGAGCAACGACGCGCAGAACCTGGCCGTGGCCGCGCTGCTGCACAAGATGGCGGCCAGCCCCGTCGCCGCGACCTCCGCCGGCCTCAAGGCGCTGGTGGAAGACGTGGCGCGGCCGGGCACGGTCGACAAGCAGGGCTGACAGTCCCAAGGGGCCACCGCCGTGAACAGGCGGCGGTGGCACGGCCGTAAGACGACCCTCACTCCGGCCTCCCCTCCGGGGTGGCGCCCCTCCGCTCGGGAGCTGTGTCTTATATACATCTGACGCT